>CAMWNT010000187.1 GCA_947175695.1 uncultured Porphyromonadaceae bacterium | reverse complement strand
TTATCACGCCGATGGTACTGCGAAAGCGGGAGAGTAGGTAGTCGCCCCCTTAATCCAAGAGGCTTGCAAATATTGCAAGCCTCTTTTTTTGCGCAGATTTTTTTGCATTTGGGAATCTCTGGGATCTTGGGGATCTCGGGAAGCTTGGGGATCTTGGGAAGCTCTAGGATCTTGCGCGAAGGCCGCGCATGCGCGGGTGCACTGACAAACAGACCGGAGCTCGGCTTCGCCGACAAACAGACGGGATGGCGGCTGTGCCGGCATGCAGGGAAAAATTAAGGCTTGCTCCTCTAAGCGGGGAGCAAGCCTTTTCTATATTCGACGCTGCGATTATCGGCAGCCGGGATAGCGCTGAGATCATCCTGCAGCCTGGATGGCGCTGCGATCATTCGGCGCGGGCCGAGAGGTAGGAGCGAAGGTCTGACCAGTGGTAGAAGGGGAAGGTGTCGGTGGAGAGTTGCGGCAGACGGCGCTCTTCTTCGTTGAGCATCACTTTGACAAGGATGTCGTCGGGATCGGATGTGGAGCGGAAGAAGATGAGCTGGAGGTTGGCGGCCATCGGTGCGATCTTCCAGTCGGCGAAGGCGGTGTAGAAGCGTTCGGGATCGGCTTCCTGCAGGTCGCAGTTCTCAATCCCCATCAGGGCTACGAGCGGAATGAGATTGCCGTCGTGGCCGAAGCGGAGTGTGGCGGCATCGCCTTGTCCGGCGATGGCGGCATCCGCACTTTCGATGATGTTGCGGAGTAGGGGCTTGGCGTTTGCAATCACGAGTCCGTCGCTGCCGGGATAGTTGCCATCGCCGGCGTAGAATCGATAGTTGAAACATTGCCAAACGTCAAACAGCTCGTCGGGTGTGAAGAATTCGTAGAAGTCAGCCTTCGTCTCGATGTCCTGCATTCCGGAAGCGATGTAATATAGATTCCACATGAAATTCTCTGGGTTGACGTTGCGTGCGATAAATCGCTCGTCGGAGAAGAGTGATTTCATGAGTCGCTCGGGGCGGATATGTCGCTGTTCGAATTTTCGAAGTTCCTCTTTGAAGTTTTTGGGGTCGTCGCGCCATGCATTAGATTCGGGGCTGTGATAGCAGAGGTATGGCATGTAGCGGTTGGAGGATTCGCGAGTGATTTGAAGTTTGGGATTGACCTCTTTAAGGCGTTCGCAGAAGGCGTCCATCGAGAGGACACATCTTACGACGAGTGTGCTTCGCGCTGACACTGTCTTCTCGCCTTTGAAAATCTCAGGATAGGCCTTCATCATGCGGTCGGCGATCGCGTGGTGTTGTCGCACTCCCAGCGGAGTCAGGTCGCCTCCGCGGCGGTGAGTCTCGATCATTACGCTGTCAAGGCGTGTCATCATTTCTCGGCCTGTCGGCGTCAGCACTCCGAGAGAATCGGCTTCATGGAGCACGCATGCGACACTCTCATAATCGTTGTCGGAAATCAGATATCGCGAGCCGTGTCGTCCGTAGTGGCTCGCATAGAAAGGGCGGTAGCCTTTCGGAGCGGGTGTATTCCGGCTCTCAGTGACGGGATATGCGTAGTAGACGCTGCCTGTGCGGTTGAGATCTTCGAGCATCTCCTCTTTGGTGGTCTGCGCCGTCAGTGAGCCGGCGGAAAGCAGCGAGGCCAAAAGAATGGCTGATAGGGTGAATTTTTTCATGATGTGGGGTTGGGTATTCTTAAAACAAATCGGGCGCGGCGCCACGCATGTTAGTGTGTCGTCGCGCCCGATAGGGTGTTATCGATACGTTCGGGGCGTTCAGTCGCCTCGATAATACTTTTGCAGATAGCAGCGGGCGATGAAATCGCGGTTGTCGGCTACGAGTTGCGTGTCGTCCGAGCCCGGGAAGCGGGCATCGGGGATGGCGTCGTGACTGAACAGATACTGCAGCAGATCGGCCGGACAGCGACCGCGTTGGATCAGCAGGTCGATGGCGTTATCGCGTGCGTAGTCTTGATCGTAATAGGGATTGGAATCGAGTCGTATGCATCGGGCCACATCGCGAGCCACGAGCATACCTTTCTCGCGATTGACGAGCACTACGAAATATTCCGAATCCTTCAGCATTGGCAGATTGTCGTCCGATTCCCAGCCGAGTGCCTCTTGGAAGAAGCGGTTGAGCTCGGCATATGTGTGGAAGAAAGCGATGGGGCTGCCGCCTGTGAAGCGTGTGACGGCGGTGAAATACTTATGCTCCGGCGCCTGCGGATCGGCCGCCTTCTGTCGTTTCTCGCGAGGCATGCGGCCGGTTATGATAAGGAAAAGCCACTCCCGGATGTAGAGAGCCAGGGGGCCGGTCGGATCCTCCATCATGGCGTTTTCGAGGACAGTTTTCAGTTTCTCTGTGTCGACCCCTTCGGCAAATTGCGGCGATGCGAGCAATTCCGCCAGACTCATGGCATATGCCGGCGTCATGAGATAGCAATGCATGACACGCCAATGTCCGCAGTGCAACACGTCAGCGGCATCCGCATGAGTATTGAGTGCAAGATTGCGAGCGAGATTTAAATCCTCGGGCACGGGAC
>CAMWNT010000186.1 GCA_947175695.1 uncultured Porphyromonadaceae bacterium | reverse complement strand
AGTATCATCTGCGTATCGTTGGAGGCATCAACTATGAGCAGAAGATTAAAGACTATGCTTTGCAAATGACTCCTGAGGTCAAAGACCAATTCTTCTTCAATTTCCTTGTCGAGTTCCTTCCAATAGAGATTGACCAGTATCGCCTCGGCTTCCCGATTTGGGCACACCGCATCGATTGGAATTCCCACAAGACGATGATTGACGGCTACATCTTCATGGGCAACCCAAATGAGCGTAGCACAACCCATCCGCAGCAGCACTTCTACATCTACTTCATGCCTATCTTTACCGAGTCGGCAAAGACTCGTGGCAATGAAGAAGATAGCGTCTATTTCGTTTTCGACAATATCAGTCAGGAAATGAAAGACTACATCGCTCTATATGCCGCCGCCGAATCCTTAAAGGCTTCGGCCGACAGCTCGCAGAAGCGTTTCTACGAGAGCTACATCAATCAGTATAAGGGTAAGCTCAAGCAACTCTTCAATACGGAGTTCAGAGAGAATCTGGAGGTCTATTATCGCGACGAGAAGCAGACTCTCTCGCCGGATCTCCTCAATGGCCCGTCGAAAGAAATGGTGGTCAGCAAAATCACATCTTTCTTGCTTGAAGACCATTTCAACACAGCTCGCCCCAACTATCCGAAGTTTACCGCCCTACGCCAACCTTTGACATTCGGACCTCAGGGCAATTTCGATACCCACATCAAACAGGCCAAACAGAAAATTGCCAATCCCAATCAGTCGATCTCAAATGGCGAGGCCATTCTTCACGGACTGGGATTGCTCCATGAGGGTCGACTTTCCATCGACCACTCAATCTATGCCAAGACCATCAAAGACTTGTTGGAGCACAAAGGCCCCAATCAAGTCATCAACCGCGATGAAATCCTCGAATGTTTTTGGGAGGCAACCCACTCTTACCGCTCTAAAGACTATCAGATCGAAGCAGACTTCGAATATCTTGTTCTTGCTGCGATGGTGGCACTCGGCCACATTGAGATTGATGTAGCCGGCAAGATAATCAACGCAGCAAACATCGGCGAAATCGTCAACTGCGCCAAGGAAGACTACTACTGTTTCAACTGCGTACGCCGGCCTCGAGGTGTAGATCACGCTGCTATGCGCGAGCTTTCGCTCGGCATTTGCGGTGTTGACCTCTCGGCACAGACTCCCGATATTGAATCCGGTGCTCTTTCTCGCTTGCTAAGCGACGCTCAAAAGATGGCTGCGATGTGCGCTCGCGCCATACATGATATTTCAGGCGGTATTCAATTCCAAGGAATTGAATTGATATCACCATCCGACGCCATCTCTCTGCGCACTCGTCTTGATCGCATGAAAGGGATCGCCGACCGCATGGCGTCGTTCAACACGGTTCCGAAGTTAAAAAACTTCCCTTACAATGCCGAGCAGATACGTGAAGCCTTCTCGCATCTTGCAGACCTTGATGTTATCAAAAACGCACAAGCTATCGTCACCGAGTTTTCTCCGATAATTTCTTATCTGGAGCAAGCCCGTCAGTATATCTATGACGATCCCTTTGTTGCTGAAATTGATGATGCAATCCGTGAATTTAAAGGTCTTTCCCCCAATGATACTTCAAAGATTGCAGCTTCGCGTCAGCGCATGTCGGCTCTTATAGAGCGTTACGCTGACTGGTATATTCAAGAGTACAAAAAGAACCACATCACCAACATTCAGGAGTCCGAACGACAGCGACTTCTCAACTCGCCTAAACTGGCCGCTCTCAAACTGGCTACACAGTCAAACCATGTAGCCATTGAGCCGAAGCTCGCGCCGTGGCTCATCGACATCAAAATGCTGCGTCCGGCTGAAACCATCACCAAGGAGTTGATGATGGCTACTCCTTACAAAGACTTCAACCCGCGTGAGTTCAAAGATAAGAGCCTTCCCAATCTTGAATATTTGAAAACGCAACTCGACGAGATTTTCGACTTCGCCGACGCTCAGTATCATCTCATCCTCACTGACGACAATCTACTCAAAAACGTTGATGCGCTCACCGACACGCAGGCCGCTTTCCTTGAAGATTTCAAGAGCAAGCATATCACTGAACAAAACTTCCCGACGGTGATGCAGATTATCCAAAAGCTTACTCGCGGCATCACACCGGTCACTATCAAGCGCGACGAGATATTCTCGCTTTTCAACCGACCGTTGACTCCCGAGGAACTTATTCAGAAATTCAATCAGCTTATAAGTGGCAAACTTACAGGCATCGACCGTTCAAACGCCCGCATATCATTAGACTAATGGCTAAGAAACGTAATATCTACCCTGATCATCCGACTCTCGACTTAGATCTTGACGAAACGGTGCTTGATTCCCAAGAGGAAGCCGGCCCCGTCACAGTTCTTGGCATGACATTCGCCAACGACGAAGAACGTCGCGCCTATTTCCGTGAGCAACTTCGCGCAAAGCTTCCCGAACTTCGCAGTATCGAGGGCTTTCCCATCGGCTCCGACGATGACATAGTCAATCTGTCGGACCCTCCATACTACACCGCTTGCCCAAATCCCTGGCTCAACGATTTCATCGCCGAGTGGGAGCAAGAAAAGCTCCAACTCGAAGCCG
>CAMWNT010000185.1 GCA_947175695.1 uncultured Porphyromonadaceae bacterium | reverse complement strand
TTTAATATCTTATATCTAATATCTGATAATTAATATCCAATATCTATTAATTGATATCTAATATATAATAATTCATAAATGAATAAAATTCACAAACTCGCAATCGCGTGCGCAATGATCTGCGCCTTGACTGTGCCTTCGGCTTGCGCCACGGCCCGGAAAACCTCCTCTTCCTCCTCTTCATCATCACTGCTCGGCAATACGATCTCGAATATCGTGCAAGGCGTTTTCACAAAATCCAATCTGACTATCGCCGACATCGCCGGACAATGGACCGCCGACGGTAGCGCCGTCTCGTTCCAGAGCGACAATTTCCTCCAGAAAGCCGGAGGACTCGCCGCTGCCGGTGCGATCGAAAACCAGATCAACCCCTATTACGAAAAACTCGGCCTCAACAACGCCGTGCTCACCATCCAGGAAGACGGTTCGTTCACCCTCAAATCGAAAGTGTCGCTCTCGGGCACCATCAAATCCAACGGCGACGGCACATTCGACTTCACATTCAAAGCCCTCAATCTCCTCTCGCTCGGCACAATCAAAGCGTATGTGCAGAAATCGGGCAATCATCTCGACGTCATGTTTGACGCCACCAAACTCAAATCGCTCATCTCAGGAGTGGCCAGCCTCACCGGAATCAGCATCGCCAAGACTGCAGCATCGCTCCTCGACAGCTATGAAGGTCTCTGCGTCGGCTTCAGCATGAACAAGACCGGCAGCGTCGCAACCTCCGAATCTTCCAAACCCTCACTCGGATCTGTCATCGGCAACATCCTCGGCGGCTCATCGTCTTCATCCTCGTCGAACTCCGCTCCCGCTAAAGAAGAGCCCGCTCAATCCACCGAATCCTCAGGCAAGAGCCTCGGCGGAGCACTGATGAACATCCTCAAATCGACAACCTCCGAATAATCCCTATTGTAAGCCTCGACCCGCCGCGGCGAGTCGACCCGACAGTGCTAAAATTCCCGCAAGCCAAGCTTGCTCCACTATCATAAAATGGAATGTAAAATGGAATGTAAAAGAATGCGACCACTCCGGCCGCATTCTTTTTTATCCTTTTTTTTCGCTAACTTTGCAATATGGAACAATCAGGCAACTACGACAAGACACAATTCCGGCGCAACAACTCATCCAGAAAAGCTCCCCAGGCCGAACCGACCGGCAAACTCCCGCCGCGCGACACCGACCTCGAAGAGGTTGTGCTCGGTGCGCTTATGCTCGAAAAAGACGCCTACATGAATGTCTGCGACATTCTGACCCCCGACAGCTTCTACGACCCCGTCAATCAGAAAATCTACGACGCCATCTGCACTCTCGGTCTCAACCAGCGACCGATCGACATGATGACCGTCACCGAACAGCTCCGACAGAACGGCACCCTCAAGGAAGTCGGCGGCGCTATCCATATCACTGAGCTCACCGCACGCGTCTTCTCCGCCGCCAATGTGGAATTCCACGCCAAGATCATCGCCCAGAAATTTCTTGCGCGACGCCTGATTACATTCGCATCCGAAATCTCTACCGACGCTTTCGATGAAAGCAACGACGTCGAGGAGCTCCTGCAACGCGCCGAAGGAAAACTCTTCGATATCTCGCAGAATCAGCTCAAACGTGAGGTAGAACAGGTCGACCCCGTGCTCAACCTCGCTCTCGAACAGATCCAGACTGCCGCCAACACACGCACCGGTCTATCGGGTCTGCAGACAGGCTATCGCGAACTCGACCGCATGACCTCCGGCTGGCAGAACTCCGACCTCATCATCATCGCCGCCCGACCCGCCATGGGTAAGACAGCCTTTGTGCTCTCGATGGCAAAAAACATGGCGATCGACTATAACATCCCGATCGGTATCTTTACCCTCGAGATGGCTAACGTGCAGCTCGTCAAGCGTCTGATATCGAATGTAGCAAATCTCGAAGGTGAGAAGATCAAATCGGGTCAGCTCTCTTCCGAGGAATGGGATCGCCTCAACACTTCGCTGCGCGGTGTCTACGGTGCACCGCTCTATCTCGACGAAACCCCGGGACTCTCGATCACCGAGCTCCGAACGAAAGCACGCCGACTCGTGCGCGAACGCAACGTGAAGATGATCATGATAGACTACCTCCAGCTCATGAACGCCACCGGCATGAAACTCGGTTCGCGCGAGCAGGAAGTCAGTACGATTTCGCGTTCGCTTAAAGGTCTCGCGAAGGAGCTCAACATACCGATCATCGCACTCTCACAGCTCAACCGAAGCACCGAGACTCGCGAAGACAAGCGCCCCGTGCTCTCCGACCTCCGCGAATCCGGTGCCATCGAGCAGGACGCCGACATCGTCTGCTTCATCCACCGCCCCGAATACTACACCAAATCCACTGAAGACGCACAGGGCAACGACATCCGCGGACTGGCCGAACTGATTGTGGCCAAGCACCGTTCCGGTGCCGTCGGCGACGTCAAGCTCCGTTTCGTCAACCGCTATGCCCGCTTCGAAAACTGGGAAGAGGGCTACAACCTTGTGCAGGAGACCCTCGCCGGCAAGCCCATCGGCTCCAAGATGAACGACCGCATCCGCGAAGAGCAGCAAGGCAAAGCCCCCTCCCCCTTCGACCAAGGCGGGGACGGGCGCGTGGGCGGCGTGGGAGTGGAGCGGATTGGCGGGTCCGCCGGCGCGCGGGG
>CAMWNT010000184.1 GCA_947175695.1 uncultured Porphyromonadaceae bacterium | reverse complement strand
TATGGTGCGGCGAAGAAGGCAGTCAGAATATTAGACCTTTCCGCTCAAGAAGCTCTGGATGCGCTTATGAGCAATGATTTCTATTTCACGACCGAGTTGCCGGAATATTTTGATTTCTCCGAAGTGCTGAAATATGCGGCAGATAGCATAGGCTCTAAGTCGCTCGACGAGTGCATCAATGGAGATTGTCGGCCTGAGTCTGTCGATGGGGTCAATCTTGATGTGATATCGAATAAGGATGGACGATACGCTGTCCGTCCGTTGACTTTGGCCAATCCTTTCCTATACTATATGTTAGCCCGCGATATATGCAGCGACAAAGGATGGACGGCCATTAAGGAGTGCTTCAAATTATTCGCCGACAAGCATATCACGGCCTGCGCCATTCCGAGGGTCAAGATCGACGACAAGCCGGAGCCGTTTAAAGGCGCTACAACTATCCTCAATTGGTGGAATTCAATGGAGCAGCGCTCGATTGAGTTGTCGTTGAAGTATAGCTACATGTTCATGACCGACATCACGAATTGCTTCGGCCAAATCAATCCCGAATCCATTGCTTGGGCCTTGGCCAGAAAAGATACTCCCCATGAAACAGCCGACAATTCCGAACTCGCTTCAGCCATACAGCGCTATCTCAGAGCCATGCAGGAAGGTAAGAATATCGGCATCCCCCAGGGCAGCACGCTTTTCGCGTTGATTGCAGAGATTATCCTTGGATACACGGATATGCTCCTTGCTCAGAAAATTAGTCATGAACAAGAGGTCGGCAATTTGCCGAAGGAGCTGGAGTATGAGATCCTCAGATATGTCGACGACTATCGCATATTCTGCAACGATCGCGACGCATTGGATAAGATATCGTATATGCTTCAGCGCATACTCGAACGCTTCAATTTCCGAATGAATTCGTCGAAGACTCGCATTTCAAGCGAATTGATCGCCGACTCTATCAAGCCCGACAAGGCTTTCTATATCTTCAATACTCCGATAGAAAGCAAGCAGACGTATAAAGATGCGGATGGGCATGAACGCAAGGTGCGCGGATATGATTTCGATGGTTTTCAGAAACATCTTCTGTTCATTTACGAGTTTTCAAAACGTTACCCCAATTCCGGTCAGATCGTTTCGCAACTTGAAGCATTCAGCAAGCGAGTGGAGGATCAGTTGTCGACAAAGACGATTCCCTACGAAGAGGCGGCTATCGATTTAGAGACAGGCGAAACCTCAACCGAAACGATAACCAAGGAGATCAAGGGGCATCTTTGGGAAAACATCTCGACAATGGTTGCGATTGCCGTAGAAATAGCGGCCAACAATCTTCGCGCGGCCAACAACGCTTTGAAGATAGCAAGCCAACTATTGGCCGACATGCGAAAGGATGAAACCGACAAAAAGAAGGAGATCATTGATCTGATTTACAAGAAACTTATCCGCATTCCAAATTCCGCCTTTCTGCAGGTATGGGTGCAGAATATCACTCACACCACCGACGATTGGTCGGCAGGCGAAATCTACGATATGCCGCTCTGCAAAGTAGTGGCCAAGCAACCTGCGATGCTATGGAACAACAGCTGGCTACATCCCGACATTGCGGATGCCTTCCCTCAAGACAGTATCGTCGACCGGGAGAGCTTGGCCAAGACCGGCCAACTCATCACATTCAAGGCTAAGCGCCAATACGATGAGATGGTATATTAGTAGATCGAGCCAAGTATTTTCAAACCTACTAAACCGTATGGACGACAACAATAAGATAATCATATATCAGAGCGAAGATGGGGAGACTCGCATCGAGGTGACGTTTACGGGGGAGACTGTGTGGCTCTCACAGCAGCAGCTTTGTGATCTTTATAACACAAGCAAATCCAATGTCAGCGAGCACATTAAGCATATTTTTGAGGATGGCGAGCTGGATGAGGAGTCAGTTGTTCGGAAATTCCGAACAACTGACTCCGATGGTAAATCCTACAATGTGACTTTCTATAACCTCGACATGATTATATCGCCGGGTTACAGAATCCGGTCGGTCGTCGCGACCCACTTCCGCAGATGAGCCACGGAGCGGCTGAAGGAGTATATCATCAAGGGGGTACGATGGACGACGAGCGGTCAAGAACCTCGGAATCCAATTCATCGACTATCATCGGAGAGACATCCCGACGAATAATATTGTTGAAATACACCGACGTAGTCTCTTGTATAGGTAATTCAGTTTGCTTCATCATTAAAAATTTGCCGTTGCAAGAATTGCTAAATCCTGCGACCCCGGCACATTGCATTGAAAAAAATCGCAGATTTTTGGGGAAAATTTGGCAGTTTCAAAATCTGGAACTAAATTTGCACCGTGACTGAGAGAAGTCGCGATTACATACAATTCAGGAGATACTGATTGCAGAGTCTACCATGAGTTATTATTTGATATAGCCGACAGCCAATGCTGTATCCTTACGATAGCAAGCAACGGCCCGACGAACAATGATAACTCTGGCGGACAGCGAAGGGAAACCTTCCAAACAAAGCAATCAACCCGCATCGATTGCATCCACGACATGTCCGCAGTGGAATCGCAATCGATATTTTTTTTATCTCACCAAAAACCAATGAATTGTATGACACAAACAATCGAAACCCGCATCAATGTAATCCGCAACATCCTCAACACCGTAACTCCCGAAGGATGGATCGTAAGAA
>CAMWNT010000183.1 GCA_947175695.1 uncultured Porphyromonadaceae bacterium | reverse complement strand
CCGCCCCTCCATTTCTACAACTTTTAGGTATTTTCAACCTTTTTTATTACCCCTAACTTTGCATCGGAATTACTAACCCAACGGAGTCAAATCGACGCTCCGTCATCTGAAACGATACAAAATATCCCGATGCTGAAACCCATTCTGACCGCCATTTTGTCGGGGCTGGCTACCTTCGCCGCCCCGCTGCTCGCCTCTGCTGAGAACCACAACGCGCCTCGCCAGGAGCCACTCCCGGCCACTCAGACCGATACCACCGGATACTCCCGATTCCGCTTCGGCGGATATGGCGAGATGCTCGCCTCGTGGAAGGATTACGGTATCAATCGTCTCGACGGCACCGCGACAGGAAACGCGCGCACCCACCGCGCCACAATCGCAATCCCCCGCTTTGTGCTCGCTTTCGATTATAAATTCAACAAAAACTGGATCCTCGGAGCCGAGATCGAATTCGAGGCCGGGGGCACCGGCACAGCCGTCGAACTCGAAAACTCCGAAAACGGCGAGTATGAGACGGAGATCGAAAAGGGGGGTGAAGTGGCTCTGGAGCAGTTTCATATCACTCGCCTCATCCTACCTCAGCTCAACGTCAGAGTCGGCCACATGATCCTCCCCGTCGGACTGACCAACGCCCATCACGAGCCGATCAATTTCTTCGGCTCTTTCCGCCCCGAGGCGGAGACAAGTCTCATGCCCTCGACATGGCATGAGACGGGCATCGAGATCTTCGGCTCGTTCGGCCGTCGCTTCACCCGCTTCGACTATCAGCTGATGGTCGTGGCCGGACTGAACGCCAACGGTTTCGACCGCGATGAATGGATCATCGGCGGAAAGGCCGGACTTTTCGAGGCCGACAATTTCACGTCGCCCGCTTATGTGGCCCGCGTCGATTACAGCGGCGTCCCCGGTCTGCGCACCGGCATCTCGGGCTATTACTGCCACAACACCGGTGCGAATTCCGATAAGGAGCAGACCTATAAGAGCATAGGGCGCATCCCTGTGGCCATCATGACATGGGACGCCCAATACCGCAACCGGTATGTGACGGCCCGCGCCAATCTGACCTACGGCTATGTCGGCAACTCCGCTCTGCTGAGCGACGCCAACCGCAAACTCTCCAACAAATCCCCATATTCCCGACTTGTGCCGATCGCCAAAAACGCGCTGAGTTATGGCGCGGAAGCGGGCGTCAATCTCCGCTCGGTCTTCGGGGGGAAGACGCCGACAATCTACCCTTTCGCCCGCTATGAATACTATAATCCGCAGTATCGCGGCGAAGGTCGGCAGTCGATGGATCGCCGCTTCGAAGTGTCGCAGTGGCAGGCCGGTGTCAATTGGTTTGCGCTTCCGAATCTCGTGGTCAAGGCCGACTACACTCACCGCGCGATCGGTACGCAGGCCGTGTTCGGCCGCAGCCGCTATACATCCGAAAACGAATTCTCGATCGGAGTGGCATATATCGGATGGTTTCTGCGCAAATAAATCGCCCGCAACGCCACATCCGCCGACGATCCGGCGGCGATTCGGAATCTATCATGACAATCAACCCAACAGCAATTCATAAGTAATGATTAAGTTAAAACATTCCATCCTCCCCCTCGCCCTACTCGCGCTCTGCTCCTGCAGCGACAACAATGAGCCTAAGCCCGATCCCGATGTCGTGGAGGCCGCGACTATCGACTACAACGCCTCGAACGCCGCTTCGTGGGGCAATTATATGGTGCAGGTAGCCAATCTGCTGAGTCGCGATGCCACGGAGCTATATGACTCCTGGACAGTCAGCTATGAAGGTGGCCAACCTTTCGCCTCGATTTTCAAGGCCCACAACGGCGGCGATTACTCCAGCGCCCTCTCCTGCATCGAGCAGATCGTCGACGGATGCTCGGATATCGCCAATGAGGTAGGCACTTCGAAAATCGGCGAGCCCTACAATTTCTGGACCGCCGGCCAGACCGAGAAGGCTCTCTATGCCGTTGAGTCGTGGTATAGCTGGCATTCGCGCGAGGATTATTCCAACAATATCCTTTCGATCCGCAATTCCTATTACGGTTCGCTCGACGGCAGCGTGGCGCAGGCTTCGATCGCCACTCTCGTCAATTCGATCGATCCCGATCTCGACGCCGAACTGCGCTCGGCAATCTCCGGCACCACCGCCGCGATCCTCGCCATTCCCCAGCCTTTCCGCAATAACATCGCCTCGCCCGCTTCGGTCAACGCGATGAATGCATGCGCCGATCTCGAGGAACTTCTTTCGCTCAATCTGAAGCGCGCTCTCTCGAATCTCGATGACAATGACCCGCGACTGCAGGCGATCGTCGACAATTATGTCGATGAGATCGTCGTCCCGACCTACGACTCTCTGCGCCTCCGCAATCAGGCGCTCTATCAGGCGGTCGTGGCTTTCAAGAACAATCCTTCCGACAACGCTTTCGCGGCGGCCTGCGAGGCTTGGCTGGAGGCCCGCGAGCCTTGGGAGAAGTCGGAGGCGTTCCTCTTCGGACCCGTCGACGCACTCGGTCTGGACCCCAACATGGACTCGTGGCCCCTCGACCAGGACGCTATCGTGCAGATCCTCAATTCGGGCAACTACGACAACCTCGACTGGAGCGACGGCGACGACGATGACCGCATCGAGGCCGTGCAGTCTGTGCGCGGGTTCCACACTCTGGAGTTCCTCCTCTTCAAAGACGGGCAGCC
>CAMWNT010000182.1 GCA_947175695.1 uncultured Porphyromonadaceae bacterium | reverse complement strand
ATGTGGAATATGTGATCGACGACAACAAGATCAAGATCGTCGACGAGCAGACCGGTCGTATCATGGAGGGACGCCGTTACTCCGACGGCCTCCATCAGGCGATCGAAGCCAAGGAGGGTGTAAAGGTCGAGGCCGCCACTCAGACCTACGCCACAATCACGCTCCAGAACTACTTCCGAATGTATCGCAAACTCGCCGGTATGACCGGTACGGCTATGACCGAAGCGGGCGAGTTCTACGACATCTATAAACTCGAAGTCGTTGAAATCCCGACCAACCGCCCCGTGATCCGCAACGACCAGAACGACCGTGTCTACCGCACCAAGAAAGAGAAATACGCGGCAGTCATTCAGGAGGTCGAGGATATGGTCAAGATCGGACGTCCGGTGCTCGTCGGCACGACTTCTGTAGAAATCTCCGAGCTCCTCTCGAAGATGCTGACTCTCCGCAAAATTCCCCATCAGGTACTCAACGCCAAACTCCACCAGAAGGAGGCCGACATTGTGGCCCAGGCCGGTAAGAAAGGCACTGTCACAATCGCCACCAACATGGCGGGCCGAGGCACCGACATCAAGCTCCCGCAGGAAGTCAAAGACGCCGGAGGCCTCGCCATCATCGGCACCGAGCGCCACGAATCACGTCGCGTCGACCGCCAGCTGCGCGGTCGTGCAGGCCGTCAGGGCGACCCGGGCAGCTCGGTATTCTTCGTTTCGTTTGAAGACACTGTCATGCGCCTCTTCGCCAACGAGCGCGTAGTCAAGACTCTCGACAAACTCGGCTTCCAGGAGGGCGACATGATCGAGTCGAAGATGGTCACTCGCTCGATCGAAAACGCTCAGAAGCGCGTCGAAGAAAACAACTTCGGCATCCGCAAACGCCTCGTGGAATATGACGACGTCATGAACGCCCAGCGCAAGGGTGTCTATGGCAAGCGCCAGAACGCACTCAAGGGTGAGCGTATCGGCACAGATATCGCCAACATGGTCTATGAAGTGGCCGAATCGATCGCATCCGGAGTCTATGAAGGCGGTTTCGAGGAATTCAAGGATGAAGTGCGCCGCGCCTTCGCCATGGATATCGAGATGACCGAACAGGAATACAACAAGATGAGCCGCGACGAGCTCATCGACCGCCTCGGCGAAAGCGCGCTCGAACATCTCAAGCGCAGCAAGGAGAAAATGGAGCAGGGTGCGATGCCCTATATCAAGGAGTTTGTCGAAGAACGCGGCGCGAAAGGCCCCGTAGGAGTGCCAGTGACCGACGGTCGACGCCTCTTCGATGTGCGCACCGACATCACCGACGCCTACAACGACAACTGCCGCTCGATCTCCAAATCATGGGAAAAGACAGTGCTTCTCTCCTCAATCGACAAGGCTTGGCAGGAGCAGCTCCGCGAGATGGACGAACTCCGCAAATCCGTGCAGAACGCTTCCTACGAGCAGAAAGACCCGCTCGTCATCTATAAGCTCGAAGCCTACGAACTCTGGAAGAAGATGCTCGAAGGCATGAACTCAAAGGCTGTAGCCACGCTGATGCGCGGACGCCTCGCTGTGCCCGACTATGCCGAGGCCAAGGAAGCCGAACGCAAGGCCGCCGAAGCCGAGGAGCAGCGCCGCAACGCCCAGGCAGCCGCGCGCCCCGCGCAGCAGATCCATCGCGAATACAGTTCGGCGGGTATGCCCAATCCCTATGCCAACTACTCGACGACCCGCGACGCCTATCCCGGCGAATCCGCTCAGCGTGCCGCCGCGACCAACGCCGGACGCTCGACTCAGCCTGTGCAGCCCGCCAAGGCCGAGCCGAAGATCGGACGCAACGATCCTTGCCCCTGCGGCAGCGGCAAGAAATATAAAAACTGCCACGGCAAGAACCAATAACGCATCTTAACGCGTGAAATATTTCGCAAGAATCGACCGAAAACAGACGGGCCCGCTTTCACTGACCGAACTCGTGGAAGCGGGCGTCCGTCCGTCGACCTACGTCTGGTGTAAAGGGATGGCCGACTGGCAACGCGCCGAGGATGTGCCCGAGATTTGCCGCGCCATGAGGCGTGTGCTCGCCGGATGCGACCCCGCGACGGGACGCCCGGCCGGGATCAGCGATCCCGCCGCCGAAAGCGGGATGGAGAAAGTCCCCCGGGAGGTGCTCGAACGCATCACATTCCACTCGCTGACAGACTCCCCATTCGAGCGCGACTGCTCACAGCAACCCCGCGGAGTGTCGATCGTGCTCGCCGTCATTCTGACCATCCTCTGCTTCGCCCCGACAGGCGTCATGGCGATCTTCTTCGCCTACAAGACACGCGCCGACTGGAATCAGAGTCTATCGCCCGAACTCAGTCAAGACGAAGTAAGATTCTGGCAGCGAAAGGCCCATAACGACGCCAGGCTCTACCGGATGATGATCGGGATCACGATCTGCATGAGTATGTTCATCATTGGATTCGCGCTGATGACCGCTTTCTAAGAGTGTGTTTACTCCGGGCGCTTTTTAAGATTCGTTCTTTCGACCGTCCGACAGTGTCTCCTCCCTGACCCACGCCACGCTGTCGCAACGGCCAGCGCCTTCCCGACCGCGACATGACCTCCTTTCCAAACGCCGCATCGCCACGCTAAGGATGCGGCATTTTTTTTGCTAACTTTCCAACGCCCGGCCGCGTTATAATGTCGGGCAAGATTGATTTCTCCCCTCCTCCCCCGCAGCTT
>CAMWNT010000181.1 GCA_947175695.1 uncultured Porphyromonadaceae bacterium | reverse complement strand
GCATCATCGCGGAGTCGCCGTTGAGGTTGGGTCGACCGAGGGCGATCGTCTGCCAAGCGTAGACGATGGTCGCTGTGGCGGCGATGAGTATGGTGAGGGGTGTGGCCAATCGACCGGGCCGGTGGATGATGCCGAGTATGAGCATCAGTAGCGAGAGACTGAGGGTGGCGATCGACCAGATGCGCCAGGGGGCTACGGAGTAGTAGCTGAGGGTGGCGGCGACGGCGAAGTCGGAGCGGGGGCTGACGCGCGAGTGTGAGGGGCGAGGGCGCTCCTCTTCCCGGTGGTCGGGGAGGGGGGTGAAGAGGGTGCCCTCTACGAGGCGGCCGATGAGCTCGACGCGCGAGTCGAGGTCGAGGATCTGGTCGTTGAGGCGGCGCTGGCGGGGGGTGAGGTCGGCGTCGGGGCCGTCGGTGAAGAGGCGCGTGGGGATGTAGGTGCCGTCGGTGTCGTAAAGGGCGGCGGGGGAGATATAGGGGTCGGTGATGTGGAGGTGGCGGCGCAGTTCGCTCCCTTTGACGCGGATTATGGGGGCGTTGACCCACGCTTCGGGGTAGAGGATCAGCGACGCGATGAAGCGCGTCGGGTCAAGCCCGGCTACAGATGAGCGACCGGTGATGGCGCGGGTGGCTTGTGTGGCGAGTGCACCGAAAGGGATCGCGCAGCCGTCGTAGCTGACCTGACGGCGGCGCAGCGAATCGGCCCGCTCCTGCGGGATTGCGGGAAGCGGGGAGGCGACGGCGGTGAGTGCCGAAGCGATGAGTAACGCGATGATTATCAGATGGCGCATGGTGCTCATGGGGATTAGGGGAGTAGTGGGAAAACTGCGAGGGTCGAGGATCAGAATGGGATGCGTTCGGGGCGGTGGATGCGGCGGATGGCCATGCATTCGGTCTCGATGAGCCATCCCGGTCGGCAGACGGGGGCGAGCACCATGACGCGAGGGATGCGGCCATAGCGGTCGTCGATTTCGCGACGGAAGATCTCATCGACTGTGGCGTAGTCGGCGGTGTCGCGGAGATAGACGATGAGGTGGGCGACATCGGCGAAACCGCATTCGGCTTCATTGAGGAGCACTTCGATATTTTCGAGCATACGGAGCGTCTGACCGCGGATGTCGCCGGGAGCGACGATCTCGCCACGATTGTCGATGCTGGCCGTGCCGGAGATGAATACGTGGCGGCGATCGGCGTAGTCGACGGCTGTGCCGCGTTCGAAGGCGACGCCATATTCTATTGTGGGATTAAGGTGGGATGCTCCTTTGAGGAATGTCATGTCGCGGTCGGAGAGGCGGGTGTCGGCGTAGGCGTTGAAGCTGACGGGGATCGACGGCGAGGGATTGCGCCCTTCGATGCCGGTGGAGGCGATGAAGTGGGTGTCGCGGCTCAGTCCGGCGGCGTTGAACATCTCATTGCGACCGCTGACCACGCCACCGTAGTTGACATCGACATCGCGGACAAAAAACCAGGTGCGGACGCAATTCTCCTTCAGTCCGGCACCGAGTTCGGTGAGTCGCGACGAGAAATTCTCGAGATACTGCACAGTCAGCAGGTGGGGCGTCGCGACGGAGATGTCGCAATCGTTTTCGCGCACATCACCGGCCCACACGATACCGTGGCGGTCGCGGCGGATGCCGCAACCGAGATCCTCGCCATGGCCATCTTTCTGGAGGAGTAGCCAGAGCGCCACTTTAGTGCCGTCGAGCGGCGGCTGCTGCACGATCGAGATCGCGCAGTCATCGGTCGGCAGCAGAGGCGCCTGGTTGGTGGCGTCGGATAGGAAATAGCGACGGAAAACGGTGTCGCGCCCCCGGCCATGTTCTGCTTCGAGGGCTGCAGCCGCGGATGTGACGCTCATCAGTTGCTCGACGAAGGAGGCTCCGCGCAGGGTTGTGCGGATGATGGCGTGGATTTCATGACGGCCGTCGGGGAAGACGGCAAGTTCGGCGGTGGCGCCGGGGTATTGTAGTTGGCGGTAATGCATTGTTTAGGTTTTAGGGGGTAGGTTTTAGGTTTTAGGTTTTAGGTCTTAGGTTTTAGGGAGTAGCTAATATAGCTATTTTAGCTAATTTAGCTATTTTAGCTATGATAGCTATCATAGCTATTTTTGCTAATTGGCTATTGCTTAGAGGTTTTGGATCCAGTTGCGGATGAGGTCGAGTCGCACCTGCGAGTAGATTTCGCGCGAGTGGTCGTAGGCCCAGTCGGCGGAGGCGTCGGTGGTCAGTATCTCGTAGAGGAGGCTGGCGTCGGGGTCGCCGGGGACGACGCGCATCGCGGCGGGGTCTTTCGTCGACGGGACACCGATCAACTCCGGCAGCGAGCGGCCGGGCGTCAGGTGAAGCCCCGCACCGGCGAATGCCGCGCCGCCGTGGCAATTGGCGCAGGTCGGTGAGAAGATCTCCCGCTGGAGCGCTTCACCGACCGACACGTCGAGGCCATCGGCTTCGACTACGGTCAGTCGCTCCGTCGGGTCAAACGGCTGCGACACGAACGTCGCCACGCGCCGTCGGAGACGGTCGATGACGCAGATTTCGACAGTCGAAGCTCCGGCCGGCAGATTGTGGAGCGTAGCGGTATACACCCCCGAGTCACCGGCGGAAGCATCGGCGGCCGCGTCGGGCGCGATATTGGCCGACGACAGGGCGTAATCCTCACCGTCGGCGAATGCGGCCAGCGAGAGGGTATACCCCTCCGGCCATGACTCCGCGCCGCTCAACCGCGCCTCAAGGCGCACCTCCGTGGTCGCCTCCTCGA
>CAMWNT010000180.1 GCA_947175695.1 uncultured Porphyromonadaceae bacterium | reverse complement strand
CATCTTGATATGATGCAATATCAGCCACTCTCCCCGGGGCTAAAAAGCGCACTGCATCAGACAAAATCAAAAATCAAGCAATTGAAGAAACAATGCTACACATATATCTGCGATGAGGACGGTGACGCGTAATGCTACATCGTCCTCTTTGTTATAAATTCCTTTGCCGAGGCAAAGCGTCAAGCCGATAACGGCTTGCCAAAAAAATCGCTGAGGCGTCAGCTATTGCATCCGCAAGTACAATTATCATCGCATCCGCAATTGGCTACCACCATACCCTCTCGGTGTGCTTTCTCCCGTGTGTATGCCGAAATTCCGCCTAAAGTGGAGTATTCGCTTACGGAACACGGCAAAAGTCTCATGCCTTTGCTTGGCAATCTTATCGAATGTGCACTCGACAATTTCGATGCAATAGCTAAACGGTAGAGATTTCCTTTTGAAGCAGGTTGAGGAACCGGGCTGCGTGGGCACCATCCATCTGGGTGTGATGGAACTGGAATTAATCGAGCAGTCTGCCGCAGTCGTGCCACTCCCCTATCATCTCGCCATGCTCACTTGCATTGATCAGTTTTGTCAGCCGAGAAATGAAAAGATCGCTGTTGGCTTTCTTAGCTTGTATATTGTCTATTCTTACACGCTGGTAAAGTTTTGGAAATGACCGGAAGTTTGACCATGCCACAGGATTGGCTTCAAATTCCGTGATAATGTCGGTATCGATGACAAATTCAGCATCGAGGTCGGGACAGGCTGCCCTACCTCTGTCTGTCATCAATCCAAGTTTATCAAGGCGGCGGCATCGCTCTTTGTTGAGTTCGGTCCATCGTCCCCTTGGGGTTCGTGGACCGAAACGCTGCAATGTCACACCCTCCACATTCTTGACAGTGGAATCGATCCAGCCGAAACAGAGAGCCTCCTCCACGGCATCAAGATACCACAAGGTCTCCTCCGGCGGAGTCTTGCCCCTCTTCACGGCTATCCGGCACTCCTT
This sequence comes from uncultured Porphyromonadaceae bacterium, assembly GCA_947175695.1. Lineage (GTDB taxonomy): Bacteria > Bacteroidota > Bacteroidia > Bacteroidales > Muribaculaceae > Lepagella. The sequence continues at coordinate 1,772 of CAMWNT010000180.1, read as the reverse complement.
TTCGCAAGAGCTGTTCGCCATGAGCCATTGTCGGAACTCCTCGCGACGTGTTATGTCAAGAATGTTCTTCGGTGTCATTTTTTATTGGAAACTTTGGATAGATAGACCATATCTCGAAGCGTTACATCCTCCTCGACAATAGGATTGGGATAGCTGTCAGTGAAGAAATTGGGGATTCGATGGGAATACCGATAGCCACATGACAGGTAGAAACGAAGTGTCGAGGGTGTTTCGCCTGTGCCGAGGAATAGCTTCTTGTCGGGATACAAATTCTCCACATATTCAAGCATCTGACGGCCTATGCCTCTGCGACGGTATGCGGCATCAACTGCCAAATTCTTTATCTCAACCGAACCGTCGTCATTCTCAACTGTCACAATCACAGCAACATCTTTATTATCCATCGAACCGACATGAAGACTTCCCGGTTCCAGATAGCGTTCGATCATATCCACCGATTCATCGCCAATGAGCAACAAATCCATGAACTCTCGCTTGTCATCTTCAACTTCTCTTATTGCCAAAGAATGAAGCTTGAGCCTGAATGCTTTCGACGGTGTTTCATCGTTGTCGTAGTCGGAAAAGTGCACGAAGCCGCATTTCTCAGCTACCCGCTGAGAGGCTTTATTGCCGGCATCAGTCGAGACCAACAATGAGTCAAGCCGGAGATTATTACAGCAAAATTCAATCAAGGACTTCAACGCTTCCGAGGTCAACCCTTTGCCCCAATAGGGATAGCCTATCCAGTATCCGACTTCCCGCTCATTTACCAATGGATTGTAATTCTCGGCTCCGACCGGCACAAGTCCGATACATCCTATCGGCTCATCGGTGGCTTTCAGCACGATGGCAAAAGTATGCTCGTTGTTCATAAAGAAATCGCGGATTACCTGACGACTCATCTCCACCGACGTATGTTGTGGCCACAGAGCCATTTCGCTCACTCTTGCGTCGGAGGCATATTTGTAGAGAGCTTCGGCATCGTTCTCACGCCAAGGCCGAAAATACAATCGGTCGGTTTCTGTAGGTCTGCACATCTTCTGATTGACGCTTTTTTTAAGAAACGGTTTGAGAGAGGGTTTGGATCCTTGGTAGGCTATCTTCGAGATGTTGCAAAGATAATGATTATTTTCTAATGTATCACTACGTTGGTTCGGCAATGTAGGGAAATTACTACAATAAAGCGAGAGAACCTTATTTTCGGGGTCCTCTCGCAATAGTTTACGGGATTCTGTCGCTCAGATGATGGGATTCCGTCTCTCAGATGATGGGAGACGTCACTTGCTGATGGTGGCGGAGTTCTGGTTGTAGGCTTTGGCGACACACTTCCATTCGCCGTCGAGTTTGAGCAGGAGAAGGAAGTCGGTGAAGTCGATCGATCCGCCCCACCCTTCTTCGAGTACACGCACAACAGCGACGGTCTCTTCTACGGCCAATACGTCGATACGAGCCTTGAAGTCGGCGCCTGCACCGACGGTATCCACATTATGATAAAACTGCTCGATCGATCCGCGCTCGACAGTCCCGTTCAGGATTCCAAACAGCACTGCGTCGTCGGTGAACAGGGCGCGTGCGTACTCGCTATTGCCCTCGGCAACACTCTTTACAAACTTCTCAGCGGCCTTGGCCACTTCATCGTATTCCTTGATTTCGTCGCGCATAGTATAGTTGTTAGATATTAGTGATTAGAGATTTGATGTTAAATGTTAGAGATTCTATGTTGGGTGATTTTCGAATCTCATGCTGCAAAATTACAATCATAATCTCTCGAA
>CAMWNT010000179.1 GCA_947175695.1 uncultured Porphyromonadaceae bacterium | reverse complement strand
GTGCAGACCGGCGACCCGAAATCCAAAGAGGCCGCTCCGGGCCAACAGCTCGGCGCGGGAGATCCCGGTTACACTATCGAGGCTGAGATTCACTATCCGCGCCACTTCCATAAATACGGCGCGCTCGCTGCGGCCCGCACAGGCGATCAGGTCAACCCCGAACGCCGCTCGTCGGGCAGCCAATTCTATATAGTGACCGGCCAAAAACAGACCGCGCGCAGCCTCGACCTTATGGAGCAGCGAATGGCCGATGATGTCAAGCAGGCCTACTGGATGAAGCTTCAGAAAGAAAACATCGGGCGCATACGCGAGCTCCAGGCCGCCGGCGACCGCGACTCGCTCGAAGCATTCCGCCGCCAACTTGTCGACCGACTCGAAAAAGAGGTCGAGACGCCCAAACTCCCCGAAGAGCTTAGCACTGTATATATCGAACAGGGGGGCACGCCGCATCTCGACAACCAATACACTGTGTTCGGCGAAGTGATCGAAGGGATGGACGTCATTGAAAAAATCCAGAACGCGCCGACCGATGCCTCCGATCGCCCGAAAGAAGATATCCGCGTCGTCAGCGTCAAAATCCTGGAAAAACCCTGACTGCGCGGCGGTTGAACACAGCCCGTAACTCAGAAACTCAAATTTCGCAAGTCGGATTCCCCGGGGATAATAGGAGCGACCAGTAAGGGCGCGAAATTCAACAAGTTAAACTCGCGAAACTTGAATCAGAAAAAATCAAATACACATAATAGCAAGACTAACGTCGATATGACTGACTCCGAAAAGATTCTCCCCGCAGAGGAGAACTCTAACCTCAACGCAGAGGCCGCAGCGACGGCCACAGCGACAGTGACTCTTTCAGTAAGCGAATCTCAGCAACCCGCCCCCGAAGCCGCCGACGCTCGGCGCGACGATGTCGAAATCGAGGGTAAATCCCTGCACGACATGAGCAAGGAGGAACTGACCGAAGAACTCCGCCGAATCGTAGGCGAAAAGAACGTCAATGCCCATAAAGAAGTGGTAGCGATCCGCCAGGCTCTCTTTGCAATCCGCCAGCGCGAGATTAACGACGAACTCAACGATTGGGTGGCCGACGGAAAAGCTCCCGAAGAATTCGCATCAACCCCTGATCCGGTGGAAAACGAAGCCAAAGAGCTCATGGCGACCTTCCGCGAACTGCGCGCCGCCTATCTCGAAGCCGAAGAAAAGCGCCTTGAAGAAAATCTACGCCGCAAACGCGAACTTGTCGGCGAGATGGAAAAAATCGTAGAAGACGCCGACAGTGTCAACCAGCACTTCGCCCGCTTCCAGGAGCTTCAGAAAGAATTCCGCGATATCAAGGATGTGACGCCTTCCGGCGAGGCTGAGATCTGGAAGCGCTTCCAGGCTGTGGGCGAACAATTCTACGACACCCTCAAGATCAACAAAGAACTTCGCGACCTCGACTTCAAGAAAAATCTCGAAGCCAAGCGTCGCCTCATCGAGCAGGCCATAGCGCTTCAAGACGAGCCCAAGATTGTAGAGGCGCTTGCCAAGCTCCGCATTCTTCATGAAGAATGGCGTGCGATCGGGCCTGTCAGCAAAGATGTGCGCAACGAAATATGGGAAGAATTCCGTGAAGCATCGACAGTGATCCATCGCAAGCACCAGGAATACTTCGACCGTCGGAAAGAAGAAGAAAAGCGCAACGAAGAAGCCAAGACAGCTCTCTGCGAGAAGGTCGAGGGTATCGACACATCCTCTCTGACCAGCTATTCGGCATGGGACGCCATGGCCGACAAAGTCAAAGCCTGGCAGGCTGAATGGCGCACTCTCGGATTCGTGTCGCGCAAAAACAACGCCGACATCTATCAGCGCTTCCGCAATGCATGCGACGCCTTCTTTGATGCAAAATCGAAATTTATGATCGAAGTGCGTGCGGGCCTCCAGGCCAACTACGATAAAAAGCTCGCGCTTTGCCAAAAAGCCGAGGCGCTGCTTGCTTCCGACGACACACGCGGCAGCCTTGACGAAGTGATCCGCCTGCAGGCCGAGTGGAAGTCGATCGGCCCGGTGCCCCGCAAGCTGAGCGATGCCGTGTGGGAGCGTTTCACCGCAGCGTGCCGCGAGATCTTCAACCGTCGGAGAAAAGCATCCAATCAGCGTCACAACGAAGAGAACGCCAATCTCGAGGCAAAACGCGACATCATCGCCAAACTCAAAGAGATTCCCCACGACGCTGATCCTCGCGAGGGCTTGAAAATGGTCAAAGAGCTCCAGGTCAAATGGAGCGAGACCGGCCATGTGCCCTTCAAGCAGAAAGATCGTCTGCAGAACCAATATCGCGAAGTGTGTGACACACTCTACGGCATCTTCCGCGCCGGCCGCGATCAGGAACGCCGTCAGAACTTCGAAGGTCAGCTCGACAGCCTCAAAGGCGACAGTCGCAAACTCCGCTCCGAGCGCGATCGTCTCGCAAGAGTGCTCGAAGTGAAGCGCCAGGAGCTCAAGACCTACGACAACAACCTTGGCTTCTTCAACATCAAATCCGCCTCCGGCAATTCCATGCTCAAGGAGATCGAACGCAAGAGAAGCCGCATCGAGGCCGACATCAAAGATCTGACCGCAAAGATCGCGATGATCGATGCCAGCGAGGCCTAAGAGAGTGTTTGAATTTAACACGATTAAATAATATTGACGCGCGAGAGTGAATGGAAGTTAAATCCAAACACTCTCTAAGTCGACACCCCCCCTGAACAAATCGGGATAAGCTCCTGAACAAATCGGGATAAG
>CAMWNT010000178.1 GCA_947175695.1 uncultured Porphyromonadaceae bacterium | reverse complement strand
CCGACGAAGAGCAACACCAGCAACTGCGCTATGACCACTCGCGAAAACATCGCGATCGGATAGACCGTTGCATACCCAACGGCCGGATTGTCGCCCGGAAGAGTGTCATTGGCATAATTGAGCGCCATGGGATTCGCCATCGCACCGCTGATCACGCCGCAGGCTGTGCCGAAATCAAGTCGGGCCAGACGCATCGCGATCGGTGCGAAAAGCACGACGGGAATCACCGTGATCGCGAATCCGATCCCGATCCACATCACCCCCTCGGCCCGGAGAATCGTCTCCAGGAAGCGTGCTCCCGCATCAAGCCCCAGACAACCCAGGAAGAGCGATAGCCCGATGCCGCGGAGCATCAGATTCGCACTCCGCGTGGTGTAAGTCACAAGATGGAACTGCGGTCCGAAACGCCCTACAAGTATGCCGACAATGATCGGGCCACCGGCCAAACCGAGACGCACCGGCACCGAAATGCCCGGCACAGCGATCGGCACCGACCCCAACACCACACCCAACACAATCCCCAGGAAGATCGCACCCATGTTGGGATCCTTGAGAGTGACTGTCGAATTACCCAATGCCTTGGCCACATTCTCGATCTGACGCTCCTCGCCTACGACCGTCAGCCGGTCGCCAAGCTGGAGCACAAGTCGCGGCGACGCCAGCAGAGTGACGCCGTTGCGAAGCACACGCGTGATGTTGATGCCATACGTGTTGCGAAGTTTCAGCGACCCGAGCCGACGACCGTTGAGCGACGGGCGGCTGACCACGACATGACGCGACACGAGTGAACTGTCGATCGCATTCCAGTCGATATCCCCGGTATTCCAATCGCTGCTCTCTTGCTTGCCAAAGGCGACAGTCAGCGGCTCGAGATCATGCTCGGTTGTGACCACAAGCAACCGGTCGCCGCGAAGAAGCGTCGTATCCGACGTCGGGATGGTCACATTCCCGTCGCGCCAGATGCGCGATATGACAAAATGAATTGATATCGTATGAGCCACCTGCTGCACCGTCTTGCCGAACACGGCCGGATTCTCCACCTCAAAGGCAGCGATAAAAGTCTGATTGTCGTCGTCATGATTGCCGCTGTCGATATCCCCGCTGCGCACCATCAGCTTTCGGATCACAATAAAGGCCAGTATCACTCCGACCACACCGAGCGGGTAGGTCACAGCGCAACTGAGCGCCGCTCCGCTCGCAGGCACGCCGATCTGCGAAAGCGCCTGCTGCGCGGCGCCAAGCGCCGGAGTGTTGGTCGTCGCCCCGCTCAAGATGCCGACCATATCCTGCATCGGTACTCCGAACGCAAACGTCATGGCGATAGCAAGGAGTGTGCCGGCTATAACCACCCCGAGCCCGAGGCCATTGAGCAGCACTCCCCCACTGCGAAACGAACTGAAAAAACCGGGACCGACCTTCAATCCCAATTCATAGACAAAAAGCACCAATCCGAAACTCTCGGCGAAGTTCAACATCGCCGGATCGATCGAAAGCCCGAAATGGCCGGCTATGATGCCGACGAAAAACACCCATGTCACACCCAACGACACCCCCTTGAAATGCCATTTGCCCAATCCAAGGCCGACGGCTATGATCAACGCAAGCACAATCAGAGCCTGCAGAGCCGAATGCTCAAACAATATACTGTGGATCCATTCCATAATCAGCTTCTAAAAAATATTCTGCAAAATTAGCAAAAAACGCCAATATTTTGCTATCTTTGCCAAGAATATGCGCTGCGTCTCCCGCAACGCCGACCTCACAATAACTTTCTGGAAATGGAAAAAATCCCAAGTTTCACAATCGATCATACACGTCTTGAGCCCGGAGTCTATGTGTCGCGCACCGACACCACCCCCTCGGGCGACACACTGACCACATTCGATATCCGCCTGACGCGCCCCAACCGCGAGGCCGCCCTCGCCCCCGACGCTCTCCACGCCATGGAGCATCTCGCGGCTACATTTCTCCGCAATCACCCCCAATGGCGCGAGCGAGTCGTCTACTGGGGTCCGATGGGTTGCGCCACCGGCAACTACCTTATTCTATCCGGCGCCTACACTCCCGAGGATATCCTCCCGCTCCTTCGCGAGACATTCGCTTTCATCGCCGACTTCACCGGCGACATTCCCGGCGCGACCCCTCGCGACTGCGGCAACTATTCGTTCATGGATCTCGACTCGGCTCGCCGCGCCGCACGCCGATTCCTCGACGACACGCTCCTCCACCCCACCGCCGCCAACCTCCGCTATCCCGACTGATCGCTGCTCCGGCTGACAGCCACCGCCGCCAAGCTACGGCCGGGGTCAACGCTTTCAACCAAAAGCGGTTAACGCCCTGCCGATTCGGCAACAGCCATATAAAAAAAGGATAGTGAAATCAAAAAAACACAAATAAAATTCAAAAAAAGTTCCGACAAATTTTGCAGAATCAGAAAAAAGTCGTAACTTTGCACTCGCTATCAAAAACCGACAGGAAAGATGCCGGAGTGGTCGATCGGGACGGTCTCGAAAACCGTTGTACCCTTACGGGTACCCAGGGTTCGAATCCCTGTCTTTCCGCATTTAGCGCTGATTATCAGCGTATTTAGAAACAAGTACCCGCAAAAGTACCCATTTAGGCGCTTTTGCGGGTCTTTTTTTACTTCCTACGGCCGAAACGTATCTGTCTCCGCGATGACGCATTGATCTAAATTTAGGATAGCTGTAATTTTGCATGTAAAAACTACAGCTATGAAAAAGAGTGTGTATAATAAGCATTACAAGGCTTTTGTAAAAGAACTCA
>CAMWNT010000177.1 GCA_947175695.1 uncultured Porphyromonadaceae bacterium | reverse complement strand
CCCCCCCCCCCCCCCCCCCCCCCCCCCCCCCCCCCCCCCCCCCCCCCCCCCAATTTGTTGCCCTTGTCAACCATTTTCCTTAACAATACACAAAATATTCAATAAATTTGCGAATAACCGGTCATCTAATTCCGACATGACCATTACTGACGCGACCTCCCTACACTACTCGGGTCAACCTGAGATAGGGAGAACAGGGGGATAGGCAGGCTGGTGGTCAACATGGCAGTGGAAGACCGGAGAACAGGAGGACAGGAAGTCGACATAGACATTAGCAGACTGGAGAACAGGAGGTTGACATAGGCATTAGCAGACCGGAGAACAGGAGGACAGGAGGTCGACATGGGCAGTGGCAGGCAACCGCATGACCCTTTTGCCCCTTTATCGCTTCGCGGGATGCCTATTGCGGGCCGCATGGTTCGGCGCGACTGATATCCTCACCGATGACAGATGCATCGGAGGCGTCCTAAATCTTAGAGAGTGTTTATTTTGCGATAGAAATTGAATCAACCGGGCATTTCTCATAACCGGGGTAATCCCTTTCAGGCTCTTTTACAATCCTTTCTACCATATTAGCCTTATCCTTTTCCGAAAAAGCACCAAGAATGAGTGCGATAGTCACAACAGCAGAGAAGATAGTTCTTGTCCATTATTTGTTTCCTCTTCCGGCTTTGGTTATGGCCTCGCGGGAGACCGTAATAGTTTGTCTACCGAAAAGAGTTCTACAAGATATCTGTGCGGTCTTATTGTCCATTGAGACTCTTGACCGATGTCCGGACATAGCCCTTTCATTGGCTTTTCTTAAACTGTCTGAGGAAATTACCTTGCACATAGCTCATGCGTATTGATTGTATATATTGTAGAAACGGCTAAATCGGCGTTTCAGTTTACAAATATAGATAAAAAACCTCAGACTCCCAAAGAAATAGCAAAAATTATCAGTCGTTTGCGGTCTAACCACCATTTTGATGCAGCTCTCTCAGAATCCACGCGACCGAATCGACTTCTTCTCGTGCAATATTCAAACACTCTTTTAGAAACGGTTTAAGTTTAACTTCAATCAACTCAAAGGGGATTTTTCGAGGGATTTTCGTTCGGATTCGAGGTAGCCAATATCTGATTGCGCACTCGAATCCGAACGGAAGTAGATATCTCTCGCGTCTTGCACCACTATTCTCAAAGCTAAAGCATATTGCACCAGGATTTTGTGATCAGGTGCCAGTAAAATCCTTTACCCGGGCGCGGCGGCGCACTTTCCGGCACGATCACTTCTCCATTTGCGTAGGTGCGCTCTCCTTTGGCGTTGCGGTATTCGCCCGGACCGAAGTTGGGCTCAGCCGGTTCGTCGGGTTTCGCCGATTTTTTGAGATCCGCCAGCCACGTGACGAAGAGGCTCTGCGGGTTATTGACGACTTTGCCCCGAAGTTCCATATCGTCGCGAAACTCATCCAATCGGCGTATTACCTCCGCCTGAGATATCTTGAAGCGCTTCGCCAACTGCTCAATCCACTTAGGGCGCTTTTTGAGTTCGGCGATACGATCTTCCAAACCAAAAACATCCGCCGCTGCTTCTGCCCCACTCGCGCCTTTGCGCGATATATTATTTGCTGCAGTAGCAGCAGTAGTTTTGGTTTTGGTAGTGGTTTTGGTAGTAGTACTGGTATTGGTACTGGTATTGGTATTGTATACGGCCGTATTCGAGTCAAAAAAATCTTGCTCATCGGCAGTCTTGTTTTTCTGCTTATCCCAGCGCTTGCGGATCGCATCCTTGCGCTGTTGGATAGCTTTCTCATACTTGTCGCGATCAATATCGATAAACTTCAACATCAATGCGACTACCGCTTTGATGTAAGGATTCTCGGGTTTCTCGCCGGTAAAGGCATAGCGCATGATTGCCTGATACGCTTCGAGTTGCAGTTCTTCCGGAAGGTCGTTGATGATATCAAACCAGTCGGAGTGAAAAATCAACGGTGCTTTCTTTTCCATCATAATTTTCGTGTTTATTTCGGTTAATATCTTGATTTAGTCGGGCGATTCGCCTACGACAAACCGCGTGATGCAAAGTTAGATACAACCCGCGAATCGACACGAATAAATCTTGATTCTCTTGCCGCGCTTCACCAACTACTTTGCGCGAGAAAAACTTTGCCCTTTCGCCTCTTCGCGGGAGCCCCACGCGCCGAAGGGAAGAAGTTTTCCGGCGGATTGTTTGTCGGAATCAGAAAAAATTTGTAATTTTGCAGGCCGAATGTAGCGGGATCGCGACCTGCTACGACCAACAATGGGGGCCGAAAGGCGACGGTTTGCTTCCATCGAATCCGCCTAAAGCCCCGAAATTCTAAATTTAATTTAACTGCAGAAAATTAAAATGAAAAAAGATCTCCATCCCTCCAACTACCGCGAAGTGGTGTTCAAAGATATGTCGAACGACGAAATCTTCATCACACGTTCCACAGTTGCTTCAAGGGAAACTATCGAAGTTGACGGCAAGGAATATCCCCTCGTGAAGCTTGAAATCACAAGCTCCTCTCACCCCTTCTTCACCGGCAAGCAGAAACTCGTCGACACCGCTGGTCGCGTCGACAAATTCCGCAGCCGCTACGGCAACCGCTCGAAGAAGTAATCCAGCCGCTTCTCAAAATAAAAAGACCGTCCACAACCTCTGTGAACGGTCTTTTTGTTTCGGTCCCCCGGCCGACACGGGCGCCCCGCGTGGCCTTCCGGCCCTCGCAGCCAACTGAATTATTCCCGATTAATCCACGATTATCCCCGATAATACCCGATAATTCCCGATCATTCCCGATCATCCATGATTAACCATGATTATTCCTGATTAATCATGATTAATCGCGAATAATCCCAATGCCTCCCCCCTAAAACCTAAAACCTAAAGCCTAAAACCTAAAAAAATGCCCGACCAAGATCTCATTGAGGGACGCCGACAATTC
>CAMWNT010000176.1 GCA_947175695.1 uncultured Porphyromonadaceae bacterium | reverse complement strand
CGACAGAGCGTAGGTATACGGATCCCAGGATGCGTTGAGATTGAGGTTGAAATTCTTGACAAGACGGAGCATTATTGATGTGGAGAGGTTGCTCCAGTTCATCGAGTCGGCTGCGAAGTTATAGCTTTGTCCGATCGAGAAGTTTTCGATCAGTGAAATTTTCTTGACGCCGGTGGAGTCTTTGTCGGATTTGACTTTCATCTCGAGGTTGTTGGCGAGATTGACGGAAATGATTCCTGATGTTCCTGCCGAAGGGCTGCCGAACAGTCCGTGGGAGAAATAGTTGTATCGGCGGGTCTGCGCCACTCCGGCGGCGTCGGTATAATTGTATTGTCCGAAGATGCCCCATCCGGGCGCCGAGAAGTCAGGGGCGCCGTAAAGCGAGATTGTGGGCGTCAGGACGTGGCGTATCATCTGCACCTTGTCGCCGAGGAATTTCATCGGCTGATAGAAGCCGTAGAGCTTGGTGTCGAGCGATATGGATGCGTTGAAGTCAAAGATATTATAGAATGAGTGGGTCGTGTCGCAGACTTCGGCATTGGCGTTCGGATCCCACTGACGGATGATTTTGGAGGTGTACATCCGGTCGTTGATTGTGATCTGAGGGGAGACGTTGATGTATTTGAATACAGAGAACGTGGCGCTGACCGGGAGATAGTGTTTCATGCCGTTGCGCCAGTCGTTGATGAGTGATTTTTTGAAGAATACGTTTTGTTGGGCGGTCAGCGAGTTCTGGAGCTGCCCGGTGTAGGAGAGTCTGATTTTTTCATACCATCGTTCGCCACCCGATGATTTCTTTCGCTTGAAAGGTGTGGTTTGTGCCAGAGTGACGGTGACATTAGGGAATGACACCGAGATGGTCGAGTCTTGCGTGCGCTGCGAAACGGAAGCCGTCGTCGAGAGGCTCCATTTTGTGCCGGGGAAGCGATAGGTGAGGTTGACGGTGGATGATTTGGTGTTTTCAGTGAAGGATTGGTTGTAGTATGAGTTGAGGTCGTTGCGTGTATAGCCGGATGTGGTGAAGTTGACGCTTGCCGAGAAGTTGAGGTTGGGGTTGGCTTTGGAGTCCATCGAGTGGCTCCATATGACCTGGAAGTTGTTTTGCTTGCTATAGTCGGGCATCCCTTTGTCGCCGTAGATTGTGGTGATGTATGAGATGTCGAAATTTCCGCGGAATTTATAGCGTTTGGCATATGAAGAATGGGCCGACAGTCCCCACGAGCCCTTGGTGTATAATTCGCCGCGGAGGGCAAGGTCGACATTGTCGTTGATAGCGAAGTAGTAGCCGCCGTCGCGGAGATAGAATCCGCGGTTGTAATCGTCGCCGAATGAGGGGAATATGATTCCCGACGAGTAGTCTTTTGAGAAGGGAAAGTAGCCGAAGGGGAGAGCGAAGGGAAGTGGGACGTCGGCGAGCACCATATATGCCGGGCCGGTCACGACATCCTTTTTCGGGCGCATTTTGCCGCGGGTGATCTGGAAGTAGAAGTGGGGATGTTCGTGGTCGTCGCAGGTTGTGTAGCGTCCGTTTTCGAGATAGAAAGATCCGTCGGCGTTTTTCTTGGTGCGTTCGCCCAGGAGATAGCCTTCGCCTTGTTCGGTGATGATGTTGGTGATGATTCCTCGTTCGGATTTGAAGTTATAGCGCATAGTCTCGGATTCATAGGTGGTGCCTTTTTCCGAGAAGATGGGGTTTCCTTCGAGAGTCCCGACAGAGTCGCGCACTCCTGTCGCGGCGACAGTGGCCGAGTCGAGGTCCATTTCGATTTTGGCGGCGTTAAGCTTGAAAGTTTCGTATTCCACTTCGCCGTCGCCGAATAGGTAAGCGTTGTTTTGGCCGACGAGCACGAGGGAGTCTTTTGCCGAGAAGCTGACGGCTGAAGTAAGGTCGTTGTTGATCTTTTCGCGGTTGAGTCGCGACATTTTGACGCGATCCGCGGGAATCGAGTCGCCGTTGACCGAGTCGGTAGCTTCCGCAATATCGCTGCCGGCAGCGGTGGTGGAGTCGGGCAATTGAATGAGATTATGGGCGCGGGCGTCGGTCGAGTAAGATGAGTCGGCTGACGGAGCCACAGAGTCGCGGCCTGACTTGAGCGAGACACGTTGAGCGCCGTGGCGTTGCGATTGGTTGAGAGTCAATGACGCAGGCTTTGCCATAACCAAAGTTATGACACTCAGCAGAATGATATATGGAAGGCAACGTTTCACTATAGTCAGCTTCAATGACTCATCGGAGATCCGGCTGACGGGGAAAGTGTCGGGCCGGCTTAAGTCGTGATTATGACTCGCAAAATTACGAAAAAAATCCCGTTTAGCGTATTAAAATTTGTTAAGTCGGAGTCTAAACAGTCGCTTAAGTGGCGGGATCGTCGGGATTTTCAGCTCCGCAAGTCAGTTGGCGTGTCAGGCTGTCGAAGCGGGCGAGGGCATCTTCGCCGTGTGCGAGCATGGATCTGCGGATCGATTGGAGCGATTTTTCTGAAGTCAGGGAGTCGGGATTTTTGGAGAAAAATTTGTCGGCGTAGCAGATGATTTTTTCTTCAAGAGTCTCGGGGAGCATGTCGCGCTGCGGAAGTGGCAGACCTTGATCGGCGATATCGTCGGCTGTGAGTCCGGAGCCTGTGTGGCGTTCGCAGACTCGGGCGTAAGCGAACTGCCCCTCTTCGGCGAGCATTCGTGCACCTTCCACTCCATGGCAGATGTAGGGGAGTTGGCCGTGGCAGTGAATGTCCGGAGCGTCGCAGTTTGCGATGCCGATGTCGTGAAGCAGCGCGGCGCGGGCGATGAACAGCATGTCGGGCACTACGTCGGGCCGACAGCTTTTGAGCGATTCGGCGATACGGATCGCTTTTTGAGCGACACACATCGAGTGGGTGAGCAAGAGCTGTCGAAGCTCGGGGTCGGCGGGATAGAATTTGGCGATCAAAGGGGCGGCCAGCGGATTGGCGAGGAGAAGATCAAGAGTGGTAGGCATTGGGGGGTAGGCTTTAGGTTTTAGGCTTTAGGCTATCATCTTATCATG
>CAMWNT010000175.1 GCA_947175695.1 uncultured Porphyromonadaceae bacterium | reverse complement strand
GAAATCGAAGAGGGCGTTGACGGCCTCATCCACATCTCCGACCTCTCTTGGACCAAGAAAATCAAACACCCCTCCGAGTTCACTTCCGTTGGCAGCGACATCGAAGTGCAGGTGCTCGAAATCGACAAGGGCAACCGTCGCCTCTCGCTCGGCCACAAGCAGCTCGAAGAAAACCCCTGGGATGTTTTCGAAGGCCAGTTCACTGTCGGCTCGATCCACGAAGGCACTGTGCGTGAAGTCATGGACAAAGGCGCTGTCATCGCTCTCGAAGGCGGCGTAGAAGGCTTCGCAACTCCCAAACACCTCGTCAAAGAGGATGGCACTCAGGCCAAACTCAACGACAAACTCAACTTCAAGGTGATCGAATTCAACAAGGATTCCAAGCGCATCATCCTCTCCCACTCTCGCATCGCCGAGGATCTCGTGAAGGGTGAAAACCGCGCTTCCAAGCCCGCCAAGAAGAGCAACCGCAAGCAGGAAGAAGACGTTGTGGCTCCCACTATCGAGAAGACCACACTCGGCGACCTCTCCGCTCTCCAGGCTCTCAAGGCCCAGCTCACCAAGGAAGGCAAGTAATCCATCTGATCTTCAAGATCAACCGAATCCGATTCCCACAGCTCCCCGACAAGACTGAGGATGACGATCGACACATAGACGCCCGCGGCGCGACACTTTTTGTCGGCCTGCGGGCGTCGCTTTTTAATAATAATTTTTAGAACCGGGTTAAATTTTTCACATCTCCCGAACAATCCGGCCGACTGCCATGTTATAAATCTCGGAGCCACGGATCGACATCATCGCCACGCTCCTCTTCCGGCCGACGACCCGCGCCCCGCTCGACGAAGGCGACGCCCGGCCCGGAAAAACTCAATAAGCAAATGTTTTAATTATTCAGACAAACACTATGAAAAAGATCCTCTTTGGCGCTGCAGCCATCGCCATGCTTGGCCTCGCCTCCTGCTCAAGCAAAACTGAAACCGCTACCGACACCGCAACTCTCGACTCCGACACAGTCATCACAGCAGTTCAGGAAACTGAAGTTACTGTCGACTCCCCCAACGCCGACAGTGCGACTGTAGAACAGGTCACAGCCGTCAGCGAAAACGTCGTGCCCGCCAATCAGCCTGTAGCCGACAAATAATCCGACGTTGCGGCGACTTCAGCAGCTTCCACAACATCCCAACCGGCAAGAACAAACTTATTTCATCATATTCCTCCGCAAAAATTTTGTGGAGGAATTTTTTTATATTATCTTTACACAATCAAAAAAACGACCGACACTACGCGCCTTTCGACGCGACTGTATTGCCGGACGCCCCCAATCGACAACGAAACAATGAAGCCCAAAATTTCCAGACTCCGCCTATGCCTTATGGCTGCGCTCACTGCGATCATGATCGCAGGCGCGGCTCCGACATATGCGGCTCTTGGAAAATGGGAATCAGTGCGTTCAGAACGCTCCGACGCCATGACTGTCGCCCGCGACAACGATGTCGAAGTCAGAGCGGCAAAAGGACTCATCGTCGTCAACACCTCAAAGCCCGTCCAGGTCAGGATCTACACAATCCTCGGCCAGCTCGTCAGCCGCGAGACAATCCCGCAAGGCACTTCGCAAATAGCCATCGCCCCCCACGGAGTCTACATCATCCGCATCGGCGACCTGACCTGCAAAGCCGCCCTCTGATCTCTCCCCGATCGATCCCCCTCCCCTCAACTCTCAACTCTCAACTCTCAATCCCCTCCGACTCTCCCTCCTCACAAAAACTTACCACAACCGACATCAGGCGCTATTTGTCAGCGCAG
Source organism: uncultured Porphyromonadaceae bacterium (assembly GCA_947175695.1). GTDB lineage: Bacteria > Bacteroidota > Bacteroidia > Bacteroidales > Muribaculaceae > Lepagella. The sequence goes on along the minus strand of CAMWNT010000175.1, from coordinate 1,392 downwards.
CCGGACTTGTCCGGCACTCCCGCATCGACCGCGCCTTCCCCGCCGGAAAAAGCCATCCAAGCGACAGACTGTAACTTTCTAACCATAAATCAATCTGAAAAATGACACCTGCAAATCTCGATTGGGCGAACCTGACTTTCTCTTACACGCCCACAGATTACAACGTGCGTTGCACGTTCAAGAATGGTGAATGGGGCCCGATCGAAGTCTCCGACTCCGAATATGTACCCCTCCACATTGCCGCTTCCTGCCTCCACTACGGACAGGAATCCTTCGAAGGCCTCAAAGCATTCCGAGGCAAAGACGGCAAAGTGAGAATCTTTCGCATGGAAGAAAACGCCAAGCGCTTCATCAGATCCGCTGAAGGCATCTCGATGCAGCCAATGCCCGTTGAACTCTTCTGCGAAATGGTCAGAAAAGTTGTTAAACTCAACGAGCGTTTCATCCCCCCCTACGGCACCGGCGCTTCCCTCTACATCCGTCCCCTCGAAATCGGCATCTCCGCTCGCGTCGGAGTGCAACCCGCAAGCGAATACATGGTCATCATGCTTGTGTCGCCCGTGGGACCCTACTTCAAAAACGGCTTTAACCCCATCAAGGTCTGCATGAGCCGCGAATACGACCGCGTCGCTCCAAAAGGCACCGGCTCGATCAAAATCGGCGGCAACTACGCAGCCTCCCTCAATGCCGGCGAAAAAGCCCACAGCCTCGGATATTCCGTAATGCTCTACATCGATCCCAAGGATAAAAAATATCTTGATGAATGCGGAGCAGCCAACTTCTTCGGCGTCAAAAACAACACATACATCACCCCCTCCTCTGAATCCATCCTCCCCTCAATCACCAACATGAGTCTCGTCGAGCTCGCAAAAGACCTCGGCATGAACGTCGAACGCCGACACATTCCCGTCGAAGAACTCCCGACCTTCGAAGAATGCTCCGCTTGCGGCACAGCCGCCGTCTGCTCCCCCATCGGCCAGATCGACGACCTCGACACCGGTGAATCTTTCGTATTCTCCAAAGACGGCAAAGCCGGCAAGGTGACGACGACTCTCTACGACACCCTCCGCGCTATCCAATACGGCGAAACCGAAGACACCCACGGATGGTGTGAAATCCTCGACATCTGATCCTGATCCTACTCCATAAAGCCCGGACAACTCCGGGCGATCCTCATGACTTACAAGGAAATGGGCAATCTTTTGATTGCCCATTTCCTTAATTCATAAGGCCCCTGCCTTTAAGATCCTAAAGGTCCTCCCTCCTATCCCGATTAATCATGATAAATCAGCCTAAAACCTAAAGCCCCGAAGCCCTCCCATTCACGATTAATCATGATTATTCCTGATTATTCCTGATTAATCATGATAAGATGCTAGCCTAAAACCTAAA
>CAMWNT010000174.1 GCA_947175695.1 uncultured Porphyromonadaceae bacterium | reverse complement strand
AGTTTGCGCGAATTGATGGTCGAGGCGTTTTCGAGGCTGTCGAGCGATTTCCGGCAGTCGGCGAGACGCCACGTTGTGGAAATCCAACGCTTTTGGGCGTCGGAAAGTTTATGCGATGCGACACATTTGCCGCCACGCAGGAAGTCGAGGGTGAGGGGAGCGTCGCCCCGGGCCTCCACGAGTCGTCCGATGTTGTCAGACGGTCCTGCAGTGAAGGCTACTGTGGTCAGCGAGCCGGAGGTGTAGTTGAGGGCCTGGTCGTGTGCGACGGTGGCCGATGTGGCCGACGTCCCGTCGGGGGCGACAACGCGGATAGCGTCGAATCCTTGGCCGTTGAGGGCGGCGATGAGTTCGAATCGTTGCGAGGCTGTGACTCGGGCTGCGATTCCTGTAGAGCGCAAGGGATAGCTTCCTCTTAAAGCCGAGAGGATGTAGTATGGCTCCACTTCACGCGGATTTTCGACCGGAGTGAACTCCGGCAGCAACTCGTCGATTCGGGTTCGAAGCGAGATGATTTCGAGCGAATCCTTCTCGCGGAGATTGGTGATGCGTGCGATAGAATCACGTAGCGCGTCATGCCACTCCCGGCGGGCGGCGGCAGCCGCTTCAATGCGTTTCTTTTCGCCGTCGCAGGCGGAGAATATCACGCCCGTGAGGATGCACCCTGCGAGCACGGTCAGACTCGCGATATTTTTGATTCCGGTTTTCAAGGGGTTTTTAGGTTTTAGGTTTTAGGTTTTAGGTTTTAGGGACTTTAGGGTCTTTAAGGTCTTTAAGGACGTTAGGGTCTTTAAGGGCTTTAAGGACTTTAAGGACTTTAAGGACTTTAAGGACTTTGGGTTGTTTAGAGGCGGCTGACTTCCTTGACTCCCTTGACTGTGCGGATCTTCTTCATCAGGGCGTTGAGCTGGGTAGTGTCGCTGACGCCGACCGTCAGGCATCCCTGGAACATTCCGTCGTTGGAGTCGATGGAGACGTTGCGGAGATTGACTCCCATTTCTTTCGAGATGATCGATGTGATGTTGGCGAGGATTCCGAGATCGTCGTTGCCGATGATGCGGATGTTGGCCGCGAGCACATCGCCTGTCTTGCCGCTCCATTCCACGGGAATTACACGATATGGATAGCGCGCGCGGATATTGGCCGCGTTCGGGCAATCGTCTTTATGGATCTTGACAGTGCCTTCGGATGAGATGAAGCCAAACACTTTGTCGCCGTAGATCGGATTGCAACAGCGAGCATATTTGTAGCTCAGCCCGGCGATCGACTTTCCGCCGATGACCAACACATCACTCTTCGCCTCGGCGGCGTCGTCCGCCGTGCGCATCTTGAACTCACCGGCCGACACTTTTTCCGCCTCGGCCGCTTCATTGACGGCGTCTTGATATTGCTGGAGAAACTTTGCGACATCCAGTTTTTCAGAAGCCATATCGGAGAAAAACTCATTCGCAAATTTATAGCCGCTCTTCTTGATGAGTTTCATGACGAGGGCTTCTTCGAGTTCGATCTTGCGGTTTTTGGCGCGGCGTTCGAGGAGCTCCTTGCCGAGATCGGCAAGTTTCTGCGCCTCTTCATTGAGGGTCTGCTTGATTTTGTTGCGGGCCTTTGCGCTGACCACGATATTGAGCCAATCCTGCTTCGGGGTCTGTGTGGCGGATGTGATGATCTCAACAGTGTCGCCGTTCTGGATGCGGTGGGTGATCTTGCGATGCTTTCCGTTGACGACGGCTCCGAGGCAATGGCAGCCTACATTGGAGTGGATGCGGAATGCGAAATCGAGCACGGTGGCCCCGGCGGGGAGCTTGAAGAGATCCCCTTTTGGAGTGAATGCATAGATTTCCTTCTCATAGTCGTCCATCTTCATATGGCGCATCATCTCCATCGGCCCGGCGTCGCCGGCTTCGAGGATGTCGCGTATATTGTTCATCCACTGGTCGGTGGAATCCGATTTCACCCCTTTGTAGCGCCAGTGGGCCGCAAGGCCCTTTTCAGCCACAAGGTCCATGCGGCGTGTGCGGAACTGCACTTCGACCCATTTGCTTTCAGGCCCCATGACGGTGGCGTGGAGCGACTCATATCCGTTGCTCTTCGGGATCGAGATCCAATCGCGCATACGCGCCGGATTGGGGGTGTACATATCGGTCAGAATCGAATAAGCGAGCCAGCAATCCGACTTTTCCTTCTCCGGGGGCGTGTCGATGATGACGCGGATCGCGAAGAGGTCGTAGATGCCGGAGATATCCACTTTCTGCTTCTTCATCTTGCCCCATATCGAAGAGATCGACTTTGTGCGTCCTTTGATCGAGAACGTCAGTCCGGCCTCTTCGAGTTTCTGCTTGACGGGGTCGATAAACGATTTTATATATGCGTCGCGCGAGCGTTTTGTGGCGTTGAGCTTGCGGGCGATCTGGGCGTAGATCTCGCGGTTGGAATATTTCAGCGAGAGGTCTTCGAGTTCGCTCTTGAGTTTGTAGAGGCCGAGTCGGTGGGCGAGCTGGGCGTAGAGGCAGTTGGCTTCGAATGCCACATCGCGCACCCACTGCTGATCGGGGTGATTGTTGATTGAGCGCATCATGACGAGATTGCGGACAATCATGATTATGATCACCCGAATATCATCGGCCAGCGAGAGCATCAGTCCACGGAAATTATCCTGATTGACGGCGTTGTTCTTATTCGAGAATTTTTCTACGGCCCCAATGCCGACGAGCAGCGAAGCGACGTCATCGCCCCATCTGCGCCTTAGAGTGACGATATCCGTGATGTCGTCTTCGAGGAGTTGATAGAGAAGGATTGCGATGATAATATTATGGTCGGGGTCGATCGCCTCGGCGAAGAGCAGGGCGGTCTGAAACGTCAGTATCGCTTTGGGGAGTCCGTGGGAATCGCGCGGGGGATCGTTACGGCGAATCGCGGAATGGAACAGCTCGCGCAGTTCGGCGGCTTCCTCATCGGGCATGACATCCTTTAGCTTGGCATCGAGCTGATGGAGCAAGGAGAGCATTTCGCGTCGTTCGGCAGCCGAAAGAGGCTGTGTGGCGGCAGCTCCCTGAGTTGCGTCGGGATTCGTATGTGAAGAAGCAAGGGGATGTATATCTGTAGATTGATCCATGAGTATAGTCGAAAATGAGCGTTATCGGAGTCGGCTGTGGCGCCAAGGTGGAGAAACGCGCTGCCGAATCCGGAAAAATACCCTACAAACTTAACGAAAAAAAAGTTTTAATCCAAACAAAAATCAAGATAATCGCGTAATAATGTTAAAATATTTGAGTTAATATTGAATATTAGGTTTTAGGTTTTAGGGTTTAGGTTTTAGGTTTTAGGTTTTAGGTTTTAGGT
>CAMWNT010000173.1 GCA_947175695.1 uncultured Porphyromonadaceae bacterium | reverse complement strand
GTCGGCGGGGAGCTAATGTCGAATTGCATGCTCCGGCGTTGATTTTACCGTTGATTTTATAAAGTCTATAAAGGGGCGAATTTTATAAATTTGTGGTAGAATGTTAAAGATTCATATAACTGACGACAGATTGAGAGATAATGAAGCGGGTCGGTTGTTTTAAGTAAGTAATGAGAATTGAAAATCAAGAGAAAGTTCGCTGAGTATCTGCGGCTGACGCCCCGGACGGCGCGATAGCGGCCGCCGGGAGGAGGCCGGCGTAAAGCGGCCTGCCGACTCCGGCGTTGTCTCCCCGACGCGATACCTGCGGATGCAATTATCGGCGCAGTGCGCCGGATTATTAACATCTAAGTTTTTTTAAGTTATGGATACGCAGGATAAAAAAAAAGGGCCACAGTTTAGCGACGGCGACAGCTGCAATGTGAGTTCAAATCTTTCAGCAGAGGAGCATCTCATCGAAGATCACCCTCAGACACTAATAGAAGACAAATATCCGGCCGATACAACATCGTCGACAGCGACAGCCGCAGCTGCTTCAAAACCCGAAATTGATGCCGACGAGGAGAATGTGGTCGATTCGACCCTCGGCGATCCGGAAGCCTATACGACCGCGCCTGTAAAGCGCGGCTCGGCATGGTGGGCATGGGGCGTTGCCGCTCTGGCGGTTGTGGCGATTGTCTGCAGCTGGCTCTATTATTCGCATAAAGAGCGTGCACGCGATCTGACGGAGAACGCGGTGGCTTATGTCACATCGGCCCGTCAGGTCGAGGGCGACAGTATCGGCTCCGGATTGGCGTCGATCACAGAGCAGACCGTGACTGTCACGGATTCAGCCGGACAGGCTATATCGGGCTTCTATTCGCAGGCCACGGCCGTTGTGGGCAATGCGGCGAATACGGCAGCCGGAGCCGTCAAGTCAGCCGGACAGGCTGTGAAGTCGGCCGTCACTAATGGGGCCGACGCCGTCGCATCGGCTGTCGACAGCACTTCGGTCGGTGATGGCGTGCAGTTGGCCAAGGCGGATAACTACGTCTATTACTTCCCCAATAACGGTGCGGCTGTAGAATCCGACAATCAGGTGCTTGACGCGTTGGCAGATCGTCTGGCATCGGATGGATCCGATGTTGTCATCACGGGCTACGCGAGCCCTGTCGGCAATGCAGCCTATAATGAGTCGCTGAGCGAGGAGCGCGGTGAGAATGTCGCCGATTATCTTGTGGCTCACGGCGTCGACCGGAGTCATATCAAGGTGGTCACAGGCGGACCGACCGACGACTACGGTAGCAATCCGGCCGATCGTCGCGTCAATATCCATGTCAACGCTTAACTCCTGGATCGCTTAATTCCTGGATCGCTTAACTCCGAGATTATAGAGAAATCCCATATATGAAAGAATCTCCCGCGCCGGCCGAGTGTCCGGTGGGGGAGATTCTTTTTTTATGTGGATGAGAGGAAGCGATCGGGCGCTTGATACGGCGCTTTCCGAAGTGCCTCCCGATCTGCGGCGTCAGTCTTTGGTGAAGCGATAGACGATTGTGCGGAAGTAGGGATGATCGGGATCGACTCGCTGGGAAGGGAATGAGGGTTGGTTGGGCGCGTCGGGGAATCCCTGGGCCTCGATCGCGATGCCGTCGTAGTCGTCATAGCTGCGCCCCTCGGGATTCTTGGGCGATCCTGAGAGCCAGTTGCCTGAGTAGACCTGCACTCCGGGTTGGTCGGTGTCGATATGCAGGGCGATCCCGGAGCGTGGAGAGGCCAGCACTACGGCGTCTTCGACCATCGCGTTTTCCTTCCAATCGGTGGCGCCGTCGGCATCGGTCTGCTCGTCGATCCGGCGATCAAGAGCCCAGCAATTGTCGTAGCCTTTTCCGAATTTCAGAGCGGGGAAGTCGTCGTTGATTCGTTCGCCGACTGTATGGAAATCGAGGAAGTCCATCGGAGTGCCCGCCACACCGTCGATTCTGTCGAGTGGCACGAGCGTGTCGTCGGTCGGAAGCCAACCGCTTGCTTTGATTTTGAGCAGGTGATGGAGAGCGTTTCCGGCGTTTTCGCCGTCGAGGTTCCAGTAGGTGTGGTTGGTGAGGTTGACGACAGTTGGCGCGTCGCTTTCAGCCGAGAAGGAGATCGAGAGCTGGGCGTCGTCGCTCCAGCGGTATTCTACGGCCACTTTGAGGTCGGCGGGATAACCGGAATCGCCGTCGGGGGAGAAGAGTGTGAATCTGACTCCGTTGGAGAGGAGCGAATCGACGGTCCAGAGTTTGTTTTGGAAGCCGTCGGGGCCACCGTGGAGGTGATTGGGGCCGCAATTGACGGGGAGTTCATATTTCCGGCCGTCGACTTCGAGCTGTCCGCGGGCGATACGGTTGGCATATCTGCCTGCGGTTTTGCCCATGCAGGGGCCGTCGGCCATGTAGTCGGCGGGGTTTTCGTAGCCGAGTGCTACGTTGCGGATTTTCCCCTCGCGGTCGGTCACTTCGACGGCGAGGATGCCGGCGCCGAGCGAAGAGAGCAACACTGACTCACCGCGGTTGTTGACGAGCCTGACGAGCGTGATATCGCCGCAAGGGGCGGGGAAATTATGGGTTTCTACTTTCATTTCTACTAATATATAAAGGGCCGACGACATGAGGGCCCGCAAAAATAGATACGCAAAAATAAGCAAAAAAGTTGAAATAGTGATATGTCGGCAGTGTGAAAGTCCTGTGGCCGACCGGAGTCGCCGCCCGGTCGGGTGCATGGTCGACGGCGGAGTTGAGAGACTTTTGGTCGGATAAGGTGCTTCGCGCCGCGTCCGAACTCTCGCGTTTCGCGGGGCGTGCGGTCGCGCGAGGGGAGATGCGACGGCGGTATCGATATGATTGACGTATTAAATCGTGTTAAATTCAGCCGTTTCTCTTGGTGTTTATGAGAAATTGGTGAAAAAGATTTGGATATATCGGAAATAATCGCTAACTTTGCAGTGTCCTCCAAGGAGTGCTCCGAAAGGAAAATGTGCTGTCGGGAGGATATGGAATTGGCTTATGGTGTAATGGTAGCACTACAGGTTTTGGTTCTGTCTGCCCAGGTTCGAATCCTGGTAAGCCAACCTCCGGAAGGCGAGTCTTTCAACAAGGCTCGCCTTTTTTGCGTCCGTACGCTCGCGCGCATGCGCACGCGAGTGTGTGCGCGAGTGAGCGTACATGTGCATGCGCCGATCTGACAAAAAATGGCGGAATCGTCATGGTCACGGATCTCGGATCGGACAAAAAACGGTGGATTCGGAATCCCCGGAGGGTGCCGATCTGTCAAAAAAACACAGAATCCTCAGCGTCATCATATAGCGGTTCAGACAAAAAACGGAGGCTTATCAATAAAAATACGGTGCGG
>CAMWNT010000172.1 GCA_947175695.1 uncultured Porphyromonadaceae bacterium | reverse complement strand
ATGTTGGGTGATTTTCGAATCTCATGCTGCAAAATTACAATCATAATCTCTCGAAATCAAGTACCGAAAAATTATTCATATACCGAAAAATTTTTCGGGATATGGCAATTAGGATGTTATTGACTAACTTTGCAATCGGAAAGAAAATAACTACTGAAACGATGGCATACGAAAAGAAAATTCCTGTGGATCTGGACTGCCCGTTAAGGCTCACAATGAGTCTTATTGAGTCGAAATGGAAATCGTGCATACTCGACGAGCTCAGAAGCGGCCGACCGATGCGCCCAAGCGAGATCCACAAATGTCTGCCCGAGGCTGCCCCACGCGTTCTTGACATCCAACTCAAAGAGATGGTGGAAGACAGTCTCATCGCAAAGACAATCTACCCCGAGCTGCCGCCCCGCTCCGAATATAAAATCACCGACCTCGGGCTCTCGCTAATCCCGATCATCGATCAGATGCTCCAATGGGGCCGGGATCACTACGATCTTTTCGAACGCAAATACGGAGGCAAGCAAGAAGCGTGACGAGTACAAATAGCTTGCGACAACATGGCCGACTGCGAGATATATTCCTGCGTATGCCGGGCTTACGAAATAATCAAAGAAAAATATACAAAAAAACTGAAAAACTCATTTTCATTTTGATGCCTTGAAGTTAGAGTATGTTTACTTTTAACGCGATTAAAGGACACAACTACATAGTAGAGAATCTTTTCATCCCCTCAAAGGTCTTTTTCGAGGGGATGAAAGTTAAAAGTAAACATACTCTTAGAATTGGATATGGTCGCTCTGATAAAGTCTGAACCCGGCCTTGGTTATTGGCTGGAAGTTCAGGGGTTGCGCCGGTGGCAAGAGGCTCAGGATTGTAGCGAAGCTATCCGCAATGCCTTTGTCGCCTTTTACAACAGGTGTCGATGCAAAACTCTGACGACATGAGAATATACATTGACGGTCGGCTATTGCTGATATTTGCTTCCATACGGAGGTCTTTTGCAACAGCTGTACCAAGTGATTCATTTGCAATAGCGCGTCAGATTTTTTCGATTTGGGATTGCCGGTGCTGAGTTCATTGATGATAAAGATTTTGCTTCCACTGTCAGCGACAATGAAGTCCGGCCGCCTCTGCCCTTTCTGCAACACTGTGTCAAGGTTGTTTACGAAGTTTTCGTAGTCCCATACATAGATCTCGCGATGAGCCACATTGTAGTAAGATGCTCCACCTTTTCCGACCGGATGGATTATAATTGGTTTCTTATCAAATATGTCGAAAAATTCCGCACAGGTTGTTTCAATACGCAGAGGCGGCACTGATGTCGTAGCTCCGTTAAGTACATTGGCGCGTTGTCTGCGCAATTCGTCGTGAACAGCCTGAGCGATCGTGTATATCATCTTGGTCAGAGACTATTAAACTCGGTGTAGATGGTGTCGATTGGATCTGAGAGTAGCGAGGTGTCAAAAATCTGACGCTCCTCGACAGCGAGATTGTTAAGATACCCATCGATTATCTCATAGACAGCCATACTGCTGAACGGTAATTTTGCACCCGGTGCTTCAGTGGCATGTCGTCGCGCCAGTAGATTCATATGGTTTATGACATATGGGCTGTGTGTTGCAATAGCAAATCCGACGCTATATTCACGTTCCGGGAGATCAATGGTCTTAGCCATCGAGTCAATCAACTGCACCTGACTTTCGGGATAGAGGCTCAATTCCGGCTCTTCGATATGGAAATTGACACGACGGTTAGGCAAATCACCTACATTCCGGCTACCATTGAAGTTCGCAAGACTGTCAGATTCGCTCAATGCTTTGATTACGGATTGGTTGAAGACCTTTACAAAATCATATCGCAGCGCATAATACTCAACAATGACACTCAACGGCACGACTGTCTGGGTGCCGGAAGACGCATCCTGCAACTTTATCCGATATTCGCCGTTAGCGTCATGTCCCGAGATCATATACCGTCTTGTTTTGGGAGCATTCGGGTTCGCCTCGAAATCTATGTTAAGATAAGGCAGCGCGAGATGATTTACCTTTTCAACGGCATCGAGGTAGTCTTTTAATAACTCTGTGAGATAGAAGTTGGCAATCGAGATTGTTGTGCCGCCGCTTGTCAGGTCGGGAAGGATGTTACGCTTGTCAGTTATAAAGCATATTTTTTCAAGACTAATACCATCCCAATTCGGTATGGAGCCAACAGATAGCCCCGAGGATGTGGAATAGGTAATCGTGCAATCTCCCATTTGGTATACAATTTCGGTATCCGGTTTGAGGTAACTCTCCATACCTCCGTTCTTGAGATATTCGCGGAAATCAAACTTAAAAGGAGATGCCGTCACATTCGACAATCGGAGATATGCCCTGAGTGATGCACGTTTAAAAATCCATCGGAAAAGAGCAGTAACCTTAATTATTGTACTTTTACCAATACCGGATCTGCCGACAAACACCGTGAACGGTTTGATGTCAGCTATTTCAATTTCGTTTATTGGCCCGAAATTTCTTATAACAATGCTCTCAGTCATAATCAGATCTGTCAGTCCATTAAATATCTGTCATCCTCAACAGACGCACAAAGATAAGCAAAAAAATGATATTACCCAAATCAAGAAATCAGAGATTATAATCTTATCGCTTAGCAACAGTCCACGAGCCGACACAGTGAAGTGCCGCCTTCCTGCGTTGTCGGAATTTTCATTGACATAGATGATGTAATCACCCATCATCTTGCGACTGCGGACCTCGCCCAATGGGGCAAGCGCATTGCAGACAGATTTTATAAAGTCGGTCGAACAAGCCATTATATTATCCGGGAAAAAGAGCGCAAAATCCCTGCTTGTTGAACTGATAGTACATTTCGATCCGCTCCGGTGTGTCATTTTCAAGAAGCGACAGCAGCTCTTTTGTAAATTCGAGTACGCCGGAGCCGTTGGCTGTCACTATTTTCCCATCCGAAACGGCCTGCTGATGAATGTAGCCGCCGGAATTCGTGTAATTGTCACCACCCCAAATTTTCAATTGGTCGAGCCCATTGCCTGTGTGACTGACAGTATTGAGGAAACCGCATTTAGCCATGAATGACGCACCATTGCAGATTGCCCCGACTGGGATCTCTTTATCCAAAGCCTTGCGGACAATTGGCATTACCCTATCTGCTGCAGAAGTGAGCCATCCATAGCCTCCGACCAGGACGAGTGCGGCATAATCATCCGGCATATTCTCAAAGGAGTAATCGGGCAGCACCCGAAATCCGCCAATGGCAGCTACAGGCTCCATCGAGGGTGCGATGATACGATTGATATATTTAGGGTTCTCTTTCAACTTTTGCTCGTCGCAGCTTATAGCTTCCATAAGATAGACCATCTCATGCGACGCAAAATCAGGAAGAAGTATATATAATATTTCGTTACTCATAATTCATGTGTCGGGTTATCATTATCTA
>CAMWNT010000171.1 GCA_947175695.1 uncultured Porphyromonadaceae bacterium | reverse complement strand
GGCTTCAAGGCAACATTCTCCGACTTCAAAGTCACACATCTTCCCGACAAACTGCGCACCGACTGGCTGAAAAACAACGCCGAGTGAATCAAATCAACATAATAAAAAAGCGGCGAAGCGTCTTGCTTCACCGCTTTTTTATTATGTTGAGGAGGGGCGAATCCGGTAATTAATCGTATGGCTAAGTAAGTGTTCGAATTGCACCACGTTTCGCAAGATTAAATTATCCAAGTTTCGCAAACGCCGGGAGGCGCGACATGTAGGGAGGCGCAATCGCGCATCCCGGCAGATCAAAGATCGTCTGCTTCAGCGATCAAGTGGCTTGCCGGTCACTTTATGTTCAAAGCGACATGTCGTGGGATTCCACTTATATTCATTATATGGAGGACGGTCGGGCAACAATGGCGACCAATAGCCTCCTTTCCATGGCTTGCTCGGATTATAGTAATGCCACTTTCGTCCGCCATTAGTAGCTATCGCCCGCAAAATGCTGACGAAAAAGATCACAATACCTGCGAGCATCAGATAGCCGATGCCCTTGAGTATCCATCCGAGAATTGTAAAAAGAATGTCGCTCATTGTTGCTACGCCTCCTGTCGTTCCGTCGATAGATTATTTCAAAATTGCGGAGCTTGCGCCCGATTGCTGTCCGACCTCATTGCCGCGCTGCACTTTCTTGCCGTAGCTGAACGTGTAAGTGGCGGTCACATTTATGCGGGGATGATATGATGTGCCGATGTTTTCGCGATACTCCGTATAGAGCGGCGTCGCGGTGATGATATCCGCACCCTTCCAACCCTTGTTGAAGAAGTTGGCCGCCATGATCCGGATATTCCAATCGGAATTTGACCAGCCGACTGTAAGGCTGTGATAGTTTCTGCTCTTATAAATCTGCGGTTCGGAAGAGAACATCAGCTTGTCAGGCGTCTGATAATAGGCCTGGAAATAGAAATTATTCAGATAATATGTGGCCTGAGCCCATACCTTCAGCGGATTATACGACTTATCGTATACACCCGTAGATCTATAGAAAGATTGTGTCGGACTGACATACAACTGCAATTTTCCGTCGAAAAATTTGCAGTTGGCCGCCACTCCCAGGTCATCGTGTATATAATTGCCGTCGTTGATGTAGGTGCGTATCAGCGCGCTGTCTCCATTGAACTGATTATAGGTCAGAATCTGGCGGTCGATCATTTCAAAGAAATTATTGAACGCACTCAATGAGAATGAGTTGGAGGGCATCCATGTGTAGGAGAGATTCAGAGTGATATGACGGCAGTTCTCAAGCAGTGGGTTGCCGGTGACATACATATATTCATTGTCCTGCAACACATCCGACACCTTTTCGTTGATCTCCGGGCTGCTCGCCGCAAACTGGAAAAAGGCCGACAGCGAATTCCTCGAGTTGGGAGAATACTGACCGCTAAGATGTACAAAAGGATAGATGTCGCTGTTCGTGATACCATTGATGTCGCTTTCCTCCCTGCAAACACCGGCATCGGCATACACTCTGACATTTTGCGATTGAAAGTTGTAGCCTAAAATCCCCGAGACAAAAGTGTTATGGAATCGGTCGTAATAGCTGACCGAGCCGGAATAGTTCAGACGGTTGACGTAAGCGCCGCCATTGATTCCGAGCATGACGGAATGCTGCCGTCCGATACGTTTCCGCAGATTGGCATCGACACGATAATAATATGCGTTTTCACGCGCGTTTCTGACAATCTCCGGAGCGTTGGAAGCGGAATATGTCAGATAGTCATTGCTGTGAGTATAATCGAAACGCGGCGAGAAATCGATCGAAAACTGCTTGGGCAATGAGAAAAAGAAGGAGCCTTGATAGGAGAGTGAGTTGCTGCGGTTGGGATTGCTACGGCTGTACGTATAGTTTTGTGCATCTCTCGGCAGATAGGTGAGTGCTCCCTGCTGATCGTAGACCGGTATACTCGAATGTGTATATCCGAGCGTGTTGCGGATCTGTATTTTCTCCGAAGCGTATGTCGCGCGAATCGTGACCGGATATTCGTTCTGCTTGTAATGCGAGCCGCCAAGAGTCTCTGTGCGGATCAGATCATAATCCCGTCCGTCGGCATCCTTGAGCGAATAGTGGCCTGCGACGTTGGATCCCATATGGTGGTTGTTGGAGTTGTTCGCACCGACATAAAGATCGTAAGTCATTTTCTTATAGGAGAATTTGGAGAAAATGTTGTTGCGACTTGAAAAACCGGTAAGGACATTTTCGTTGGTGGTCAGCTTTGTATAGCCGCCATAAGCATATTCCTGAACGATGATGTTGATGACACGCTGTGCTCCCCTGAAACGGGGATCTGTTGGAAACTCGAGATAGTCAACGCGTTTCACATCCTGCGTCCTTAATCCTTCCATCTCCTCTCTCGAAGCCGCAAGATAATTGATAAAGATTGCGACTTCGCTTCCGGCATTGTCTTTTACCACCTCATTGACCGGATCGATCTTTATCTGAGTGATCGCCATCTGACGCAGAAGATCGATTGCGTTTTGCGATGCATTCTTTTGCCGCCCGGTCGGTGTGTAGGTCGTCGAAGCCGGGGTGGCGCTCTGCATCTGCGCTTCCACCACGAGCTCGTCAAGCTCGCTGGTCGTGATGCTGTCGGATGCCTCGGTCTGCGCCATTGCTGTTATCGCAACAGTAACGCATAATGTTGATGTAAGAATTTTGTTTAGCATTTCCCTTGAAATTTAATAGGTTAGTCATTTTGCCATATATTCCCAACAGTCGAATTTAGAGTCTGCTTGGTTATAGCACGATTAAAAGCGAAACCGACGATTCATCGAAACGAACACGCTGATTGGCCGGATTAGCATGACAATCATAACGGACAATAATACATTTAACGATATTTTAACAATATTTATTATTCACGAGTCCCCAAAAATTTTCGACGCTCACTTCAGCCAAGCTCAGAAAATCAAGTTTCGCGGTTTTTGAGTGACTTACACTGACGGATTTTATATGGCTTATTCGATTTCACGACCGGCTGTCAGTCAGATAAAGGGCTTCAAGGAATCGGGCTACAGTCGATTCATCACCTGAGTATTTGCCACGATCTTCGCTGAGTTTGCACGTGCTGCAATAGAACGGCCATGATTCGGTGATCTTTACAGCTATGAGCTTGATGACGATATTGCGCGGTTTGATATTCTCGAAATCATTGGTGAAATGAGTGCCGATGCCAAATGAGGGGATACACTTGTCTTCGGCATACCGCTGAATCTCGATGGCATCATCTACATTCAATCCGTTGCTGAACACGATCTGCTTTGTGCGAGGATCAATGTTAAGACTTTTGTATTTTTCGACAATTAGATCAAGTTCACGGCGATTGTCGCCGCTGTCGACTCTGAGGCCTTTGAACATATTGGCATAATCTTCAGAGAAATTAAGACTGAATATGCGCCAGCCATACGTGTCGTAGAGGAATGTGCCCAACGC
>CAMWNT010000170.1 GCA_947175695.1 uncultured Porphyromonadaceae bacterium | reverse complement strand
CCTTGACGAACCGAGTTGTCTGCTCAACGAGACCAGACGTGCGACAAAGGAGTATATCACAGACTTTATGCAATGGCTTCTCCGCACTCACTGCATAGTCGAGAAGAACGAGGTGAGGGAAGCCTTCTATAAGGCCACTCCAGTCGATACCCATGATAGATTTGGAACTGGCTACAACTTGGGGGTTATAGAAACCCTCAAATCCCTATTCTCTCCCGACACCTTTGACGAAACTGATAAATGACAGAAGTATGAATGAAAAGCCAATACTTGACGCATGTTGCGGAGGTAGGATGTTCTACTTTGACAAGCATAATCCCAACGTTTTGTTTCAGGACATTCGAGAAGTTGAAACCACTCTCTGTGATGGGCGTAAATTCGAGGTTAAGCCGGATGTTCAGGCAGACTTTACAAATATGCCATATCCTGACGATTCTTTTCGTATGGTAGTATTCGACCCTCCACATCTCAAATATTCGGGTAGTAAAAAAGAACTTGACGGTTGGCAAATGATGAAATACGGAGCATTATCACCAGATTGGCAAGATATTATCCGCAAGGGCTTTGCAGAATGTTTCCGTGTTCTTATGCCCGGCGGTTTCCTGATATTCAAATGGAACGAAACAGACATTAAGGTTTCTGAAATATTGAAACTTACTCCTCACAAACCAATATTCGGACATAAGTCCGGCAAACGCTCTAACACCCATTGGTTATGTTTTATGAAATGTGAAACGATATGAAAGCAATACGAAAATCAGACGGCAAGGTGATTGAGGTTAGAGAATGGCGTGATACATCAGACGTTGTGTATTCCGACCCCGACATGAACCGATTTTACCAAGCGTCCGAGCTTGACTTCAACGTGGAAATGACGTTTGATGGATGGGTGGCAAGAGATAAAAATGGGTTGATTTACGCCTACACTCGTAAGCCAACAAGGCTCTCTAATTTTTGGCTTGATCTTTCGGGAGGTTGCTTATCGATGCCAACAATACCTCCGTTTTCTTCTCTCACTTGGGAATCCGACCCTATCGAAGTCTCCATCACCATTAAACCTAAAGCGAGGTGAATACAAGTTTTGAACGAGTGGAGTGTCGTACCGATAGTGGTACACTCCAAAGGAAATAATAGATTCGTTGGGCGAATTTGACTTAGACCCTTGTGCGCCCGAGAAGCCACTGTGGCCGACGGCCACGGTCATGTGGAACAAACATGACGACGGCCTGAGTCGCGATTGGGGGGGACGAGTCTGGCTCAATCCTCCCTATTCGCGACCTCTGATCCTGCAATTTGTCGGCAAGATGGCAGCGCATGGGAATGGCATAGCATTGTTGTTCAACCGATGCGACAACGCCATGTTTCATGACATTATATTTCCGACCGCGACCGCTATGAAATTACTTCGCAAACGGATAAGATTCTATCGCCCCGACGGCACACAAGGCACATCTCCGGGTTGTGGATCTGTCTTGATCGCCTGGGGAGAAGATAATGCGATAGCACTTCGCGAAAATGAACTTGAAGGGAAGTATATACAACTGGATAACGCTATCAAATGACGAAAGGCTGTATGCCTCGATAGCCATCAGTTTCATACATTGAATCAAGACTGAAAAAATGATGGAAACAACTGAAAATAAGTAGGGTTAAAGTTGTATAATTCAGCATTTTTTCGTATCTTTGCACTATGAAAAATCACAATCGGCAAGTTTGTTAGAGTTACCTATTATGATAGGATGGTGAACGAAAAGCTTACGTCAAAGAATGTCATGTAAGTTTTTTTCATGATGCCTCAAATGGTCTGTGAAGATAATTTGTTGCAATGATTATAGATTAAAAGATAAGAATTTTAGGTTAAAAAAAGAACACCGGCATTGTCGAGACGACGATGTCGGTTTTCGCTTTTCAGACGCTTCCGACTCCCAACTCCCAACTTTTTTTCCCTCCAGGCTATTTGAAAAAGCCGAGCATCGGCATTTAAATCTTCCCCAACAATCGAAGTGCCGAAGCCGGAGAATACGGATTCGGCATTTCGATGAATCGGCCCGTCAGAGCCGTCTTCGTCTTCCTCAGATGAATCGGCGAGTGTCTCGTTGCGAAGCATGGAGACTCTCGCCGGCGGATCGTCATTCCCGACAACCATCAACAATAACAAAAATTTCACAACATTCAAGTCTTCCCCGGAATCTCTTTGGGCAGAATGTAGCGGAGCGATGGCGTGGCCGGAGGCGAGCCGATAGCGTAGCGCAATATGCCAAATGAGATGGAATCGGATGTCAATCCGGCCTAATCACACGAAAAGCACAGTTGCTTGAACTCGGGATGGAGTCCGGAGTTCAAGCGACTGCCAAATATTCAATTATCACAATTACTCTTAACAACAATACTCATCAATCACAATCTCCACCGTAGGCACATAGATGATCCTGCGCGACAATGAGGATGTGAAGCACCCTCATTGTCGGCAGTGGAGCATCATGTGCCGACCCAATCACAATTTTCCTACCTCCCGACTTAAAACAAACCACAACTATACGCCAATCATAATCTTCACAACAGCTGCACATAGCCGCTCCTGCCCGGCAATGAAGGTGAGCAGCACCCTCATTGCCGGCAGTGGAGCGGCATGTGCAGCGACGCCCCATCCGACACCAATGTCATCTCCTGATTCCTGATCATCTGCTATCCTGACGAGCCGATCCGACACTCAGGAGCGGCCATGAGGGAGATAGTTACCTTCATGACCGCTGTGGCTGAGCGTTTCGACCGGTAGTCGACTACATCTTCATTCCGAGGGCATAGCCTACCCAAAGGAGTAGCCATAATCCCCCGAACATAGCGATAACCGCTACGGCTTCTGCCAGGATCTTGACCACGGCGCGCGCTCCGCCACCGTAGTTGTTGTACATGTCTTTTACTGCTTCAACAATCATGTCTGTAAGTTTTTAGTGGTTAAAAAATTGATGTTGGTTATGTTGCGATTTATGACAACTCTTTCATGCATGCCTTCGCCAATGAGCGGCATTGAGCCATCATCCAGACTGTAGAATCTGTGTCTTCTTCAAGCTCCCAGATCCGATGCCTTATAATGGTTGACGGGTTAGTTAGGGTCTGTAGACTTGTTCGGAAAATTCCACCTTTTGCCCCAGCTTCCCACAACCGATATAAGCGAGAGTTTCAGTGCCACTGAATGTTTGGATCTGAATATTGATCATCACAAATATCCCATCCTTTTTCAAAATTGCTCGTGCCTCTTTCTTAGCATAGGCAATAGCCTGTTTGAGAGTGCCGGCCATCTTGATACGCAGCCTTTCCCCTTTCAGAGTAGATACGATAATTATAAGTGGCTGTATCGTTTTCATAAGCTATCGATGTTTTGCCGTTGGTGACGGTCGATTAATTAATTTTTCTCCCTTTTGTTAAGCCTTTTGGCTTCTCGGTCGGGAGTATGTTTTATGTGCAAAACCGACTGGGGCCATAGGGAGAAAGAG
>CAMWNT010000169.1 GCA_947175695.1 uncultured Porphyromonadaceae bacterium | reverse complement strand
CGCAGCCACTTTGCCACTTCGCCCCTTTGCGGGAGATTCATTCGCGTGCGCAGCCCCTTTGCCCCTTCGCCTCTTTGCGGGAGACTCATTCGCGTGCGCAGCCACTTTGCCACTTCGCCCCTTTGCGGGAGATGCCACCGCTATTTGCCGACTCGCGAAATTTTTGCTAAATTTGCAGGTGAAAACAGGATTTTGTAGGTTTTTTACGATGCATTTTACATTCTTACCGTTAAGTCACTCTCCATTTACCACTTTAGTTTTCCCTTTTACAAATTGCTGTCGTTTGACAGCTGCCGTCGCTTCGGTGACGTCGTGCGCGTCGCTAAGCACCTTCGCATCGGCTACACATGCCGATGATGAGGGCCGTTTCTCACAGTCTGCCATCTCTCCTATTTCGGCGACGGATAGCGTCGCCGACACGTCAACTCCTCTTTTCCCCGATTTCCACGATGATGAGTGCGATATCGATCTGGAGGAGGTGTTCTTCACCGGCTTGACCGGTTCGGCACGCCTGCGCTATGCCGCCGCGCCGATGAGCGTCGTCGGTGGCAGTCAGCTTGAACTGCAGTCGCCGGTCAATATCATCGGTGCGTTGGCCCGACAGCCGGGCGTCGCGCAGATCTCTACCGGTAGCGGCATCTCGAAACCGGTCATTCGCGGATTGGGCTTCAACCGTGTGCTCGTCGTCAACGATGGCGTGCGCCAGGAGGGTCAGCAGTGGGGCGATGAGCATGGAGTGGAGATCGATGGCAATTCGGTCAGTTCGGCGGAGATCATCAAGGGCCCGGCGTCGCTGATGTATGGCTCCGACGCGTTGGCGGGCGTGATCGTTTTCAACGATGCACCGACGATGCGCAATGGCGGGTCGCCCCGTTCGTATGCCACAGCTCTCCCCTATCAGATGGTCGGCCATTATAAGATCGTCTCCGACAATATGATATATCTGGGGTCGGGGATGCTGACGGCGATCGTCGGCTATCAGCAGAATCGCCGGCGGGAGTTTGAGGAGCATGACCATTCTCACGCCCACGCGGAGGCGACCGACGTCGCCTCGCCTCAGTATGGCGACGCTTCGGGCGGCCCGAAAAGATCTATGAGTGAATGGAAAGATTCCCTCCGAAGAGTCGGTTCCCTTTAATCGTGTTAAATTTAAACCGTTTCTAAATTTGAGCACTTACTTATGACGGTGTTATTGATTCTTATCGCGAGTGTGGCCGTCGGACTGCTTCTGCGGCGCCGACTGCCGTCGAGTCTGCTCGACCGCAGTGCGACAGCCACAGTCTGGCTGCTAATATTTACATTCGGGATTTCGCTGGGATCCAACAAATCGATCGTCAGCGATTTCCCGCATTTCGGCTCAACGGCGATAATAATCGCAATTGCCGGAGTGGCCGGGAGTGTGGGCGCGGCGTGGATCGTCGGCCATTGGCTTGATAACAACAACAATAGCGACAAGAACTCATGAGGGGGAGTTTGATTGTCTTGACACTGTTTGTCGCCGGAATCGCAATCGGCATCTCGGGCATTCTGCCGGAGACCTCGATCACGACGAATCTGACGGAATGGTTGCTGTATGCGTTAGTCCTACAGATTGGCCTGAGCCTTGGAGCGGGGGGCAATCTGCGCCGTGTTGTCAGAGAGCTGTCGCCACGAGCGTTGCTCCTTCCGCTGGCAACCATCATCGGCACATTGGCGATGACCGCGATTGTCGGAATGGCGATCGGGGGCTGGAGCCTGACAGACTATCTCGCGATCGGAAGCGGCATGGGCTACTATTCACTATCATCGGTGCTCATCATCGACATCAAAACGCCGACGCTCGGCTCACAGGCGGCCACGAGTCTCGGCATGACGGCACTATTGGTCAACATCATCCGCGAAATGACAGCGCTGATACTCGGCCCTTGGCTTAAGCGCATATTCGGCCGCTACGCGCCCACGGCAGCCGCCGGAGTGACATCTATGGATGTCACGCTCCCCATGATCCTCCGCACCTGCGGCGACCGTATGCTACCGACCGCCCTGATGCACGGCATGCTCCTCGAAATCACCGTCCCCCTCCTCGTCACCCTCTTCGCCTCCCTCTAACGCCCCCACCCTCTAACGGTCTCATCCCCCCTTCATCTCCTAGGGATCGGTGCTCCCGCAATGCTTTGTCAGCGCACGAACCGCTTGCGGTTCAACAAAGCCCCTATCCCTCAGCACATTCGGGCCGCGAACAGCGGCTCCCCCTCCCCCTCCTTCAAAATTATTTTGCATTTTTTCTCCGAAAAATTTGCACAATTCAAAAATAATCCCTAACTTTGCACTCGCAAAACGGAGCTAACCCCTCCGCCGAGCTCCAAGATGGTGCCATAGCTCAGTTGGTAGAGCAAAGGACTGAAAATCCTTGTGTCCCCGGTTCGATTCCTGGTGGCACCACAAAAATCCGAAGATAAGTCGCTGAAAATCAGCGACTTATTTCATTTTAAGACCCTCGGCTTGTCCGAAATATGCCCGAAAATCTTTTATCTCATTAACACTTTTTATATCTTAATCGACAGAAAAGCCTCTAAGTTCGGGTTCATCACTCTCAAATTTTTCGGACTTTCGGACAAAATTCAGACCAGATCAAAGCTCTTTCAAGGTCTTCCCTGTTATTCTACGAATAATTGCAATAATATTTTCTTCAATATCTTGGTAAGCCACGCTATCTTTATTCCTTCCCCAATCATGACTTGTTTTGCCAGTTGCCTTATCTGATATATGGAGAATCAATTCTTTCAATATACGAGGCTGCTGAATATATAGGATTCTTATTAATGCCTTCATTGTAGAGACATTCCCTGTCCAATAATATGGAGGATTATATGGAGTGGGCTGTTTTACAAAAGCTGCACCTAACAAATAAAGAAATTCTTCGCAGGACATATTGTCAAACGCACCTCCATAAAGATTATATATTTCTCTTAAAACTGCCACCTGTTCCTGTGCAGAGATTGGAGATGGCGACATTAATTTCTCAGCACTTAGTCGCGTGGGGAAGTCCAAACGTTTTCTTCCGGGAATTGGAGAAACTTGGTTAGAAAATTCATCTGTATTTTTATAAGCTTTGGGCTTGTCATCTGCCTCCACATCTAAAGATTCGTTGTATTCTTGGATTACGTTTACTACTGACCACAGGTCGTTCATGTCTAATTTTAAGACCGTATCTTCCAGACATGAATGGAAATTCTCAAGAATGGTATAGCAAGGAGATAAGCGAAGTGCCAAAAGTTGTTTCTCGCATGGATTAAGACTCTTCGTCTCTTTGTTTAGCGTTTCTTTAATTGTGAATTTGATAAGGAAAAGTGGATATTCTAACCATCTCATCATCTGCTCCTCTGAAATGCATTCATCTTTCTCGGCGGTTTCAATCATAGAAAGTATATTATCCATTCTTTCATCAATAAAGTTTGGAGATGCGGTTTTCATCTTGTTGATATAAGCATAATCCTCCAAGACTAATTCTCCCTCAGTTTTGGATAAAGCATTATTCACCGCCTTCATCCCTTCATTTAGACTCTTTATAGTTAGCACATACAATGCTAAACGTTTATTCAATAAATAGGTAGATACACTGGTGTCTCTTAAAAACTGTTAATAAGAAATTGTTAAACTCTGTATTCATA
>CAMWNT010000168.1 GCA_947175695.1 uncultured Porphyromonadaceae bacterium | reverse complement strand
GTTTATAGTGGAATCGGGTTAGAGCGGCTTTTCAGCCGCTCTAACTTTTTATATATCAGCATATTAAATATCGTCAAAATCAACATTCACGTTCCGCTTCCGGACATAAAAGCGACATCGAGCAACATTGAGCAACAATAGGCCACATTGTACGAAACACTTTCCCGACAACAATTTTGCAACACTTTTTCTCCCTAAAAATCACCCCCTTACCCCCCGATTTTTCCAGATAATTAGACCACCTTTTTCAAGACTCATTAGACCACCGTTTTCCCCAATCATTAGACCGCATAATTAGACCATCATGGAATCGGGTCAAAACCGATTTTTGTAATATTCTGATTTTCAAACTATTGACATTTTTGATTTTGACCCGATTCCATGAGATTTGCAAAACATTAGACCACTTTCCCAACCACCATATTAGACCACCATTCCACCCGACCATTAGACCACCATCCGAGAATAACCCACTGCCCTTATGTCGCTAATATTCAACCTATTAACAAGCATACAAAATAAATAATCGTGGTTTAACAACAATACATTAGACCACTGTTTATCCCAATCCTTAGACCACATAATTAGACCACTTGTGATTTTTGACGGTCGTACGCCTTTTTATATCTTTTTATTATTCTTATTATATGCGTGCGTGTATGCGTGCGCGCGAGAGCAAAGAAATCATTGACCCACTTAAAAGTCAAAATACAGGCCGGCTGTCGGCCATACAACATTAGCTTAAAAACAAAAGGGAAAAAAATATTTAGTAGAATCAAGAGGCATATCGTCAAATAGAGGCGGCGCGAAAATTTTATTGAATACACCTCCGGAATAGGCAAAACCGAATTTCAGGCGCTAAGAGCCGCGAAATCGAACCAAGGTGACAAGTTACCTATCCCACCTCTAAGATTGGCCGTAGACACGCTCTACGCGCCTCATACCGCCATCTATACCATCAAAAGCAGACGCTAATGATCCTCAAATAAAAAAAGCCGGACGCATTCCGACTCAATTCATCCAACATGCCGACAAGCATCCTTACCTATCGACGATCAATTATCGCTCGTTGAATTTATCCATCTCACTGCGTCGAATATCATCGGCCACATCGATGTAGGGTTTGAGCGCCGCCATGTCGCGATGGCCGGTCCACTTCATCACAACGTGGGCAGGTATGCCCATCGAAAGCGCGTTGCAGACAAAAGTACGCCGTCCGCAATGAGTTGACAAAACCTCATATTTGGGGCAAGTACGAATGATGCGATCAGAGCCATAATACTGCTGAATGACTATCGGACTGTTTATTCCGGCCAATTTACCGATCTTCTTAATGCCATCGTTGACCGTCTTACAATTGTGGTAAGGAAAAACACGCTCCCCATGCTTTCCCGAGTATCGGGAAAGTATTTCAGAAGAATAGCGGTTGATGTCAATCACAATATTCCGGGCAGTCTTCTGGGTGGTGACATAGATACTGTCGCCGACGATTTGCGACACCTTCAATTGCGAAGCATCGGAAAACCTCAGAGATGTAAAGCACATAAAACAGAATAAATCTCTGACTTCGGCCAATGTCGTTTTGTCAGAAAGATCAAGTTCATAGATCTTCATCAACTCATCCCACGTCAGGAAGATCACCGGCTTCTCGATCGACTTAACATGAGGATGCCAGTCGCGCTCAATAGCCGGATCGATATAATTGTTGGCGCCCATCCACTTCAGGAATCTCTTCAGTATCGCACAATTCTTAGATATTACATTGTTGGCATATCCGTTTTTGTTGGAAGAAGCCGTAGCCTCAGACACGCGCATATATTGCTGCCGCTCTACAAACTGCTGCAGCACCTTAGCGTTGATCGACTTCACCTTGATGTCGGGATGGATCTTGTCAAAGAGTTTCTGAACCTGCCGAATACTTCTGACGGTGTTATGCGCCCACTGTCGTTGAGAGCAACCTTCTCGAATGTAAGTAGCCCATGCGGCTTCAAGAGTGATTTTCTCCCTAACGACCTTTCCCGATAATCTCAAACTCAGTTCATCCTTATCGGGCACTTCATCCCGCGCCTCAAAATAAGCAAACGCATTCTCAATCTTCATCGTTGCCGTAACGATGGCGCGATTGATGACAGACGCCGGCATATTCTTTTTGCCATGAACCGAATTCTTGACACAAAACTCGCCTGTCCACGCATCGGGATTCACCTGATAACCGACAGAGTAGTTCAGCTCATAACTCTCCCATCCTATTCTGATATACAAATACTTATTCTGCCGAAGATAAGAAGTGACAGAGCGACGAATCGGAGTCATAATGATTGAGTGTTAATACAATAATGGAAAAATCAGCCTACTTGGCTTCGAGCAGACTGAGCAATCTATCAATCTGCTCCTGCGACTTGACCACAAGCTTTCTCTGCTCGGAAATTTCAGCAAGTATTTTGTTGAAAGCTTCCATCGGAATGTAATCGCCGTTGTAAACAGGCACATCTCCCGTACCAGAAACATTATTGATTTCGCCCTCTATTGTTTGCTGAACCACAGGCGATTCCTCCATACACTCATCTACGACCTCGCTGCCAAATCTATCAGAGAGTTTAACGATCAAATCCTTCGTGATCTGCTTCTTTCCCTTTTCAAGTTCGGAAATGTAGCCTTGAGTCAGGCCTATTTCGTAAGAAAGCTGAACCTGGCTTAATCCAAGAGACTGACGAAGCAGTTTAAGATTGAGATATTTTGCCATACAAAGTTAAAAGATGTTAAAATTTAATACATTATAGCCAATACAGTTGCTATATTATAGCTTTATAACTATCTTTGCAGCTGTAAAGCTATATTATAGCATTGCAACTCGCTGATAATAACCTCAAAATTACAAAAATCTATGGATAATACAAAGCAATCAACTCACGAAAATCAATATATCGTCAGAAGAGTGTCGCTAACAGACACCTTTAAGAATATTCCTGAAGGAGTGAGCGCGACATTCTTCTGTCGAGAAACCGGTCCTATGTCAAGTGCAGTATCTTGCGCCAGCCGTCTGAACAAGGCTGCCGGTTGGGAAAAGTACAAGGTTACTTCCACCGACAATGGCATCACATACACAGTCACGCACAATAGGCGGTGATGCATGTGAGAAGCGAAAGAGACAAACATGCCGGAATAATCTATAATCAAGACTGTAAAGATGAAAATTATCAAAGGTAACAAAGCTTTAGCCGCCGAACTCGGCGTATCTCCGGGCACTGTCGGCAAGTGGAAGGCACAAGGTGTTCTGAAGCCGGCCATACTTGCAGAATACTGCCGAATCATATTGTATGATTTGGATAAGGTCTTTGGATGTCTGCAACATAAACCCAACAATATAGGTCGCCCACGCAAATTGGGGCAATAATCAAGCAATGGGCAAACATTCCGCACAGATAGCCTTACCCCGAAATATCTGTACCCTTTGGATATGGCGAGATGCGCGCAAATTGCAGATGTGGATCGCGTTGGTCATGATGGCCAATAGTGAATGGCAGACTGTAAGATGCGGTGTCAGTCAGATTGCGCTTGCTCCCGGGCAGTTCATGACTTCGACAAGAACACTCGCCATCCAATTGGGATGCGCACGCCAGACGCTTCTGACATTCCTTTCGGATCTGGAATCCGAAGGAATGATCCGAAAGGAATCATCGGGCAACTCTCATACAG
>CAMWNT010000167.1 GCA_947175695.1 uncultured Porphyromonadaceae bacterium | reverse complement strand
TGTTAATTATTTCAATCATTATTTATATGATATTAATTATCAAATATTAAATAAAAAAAATAAATTTCGCTGAGATGGGGGATGGGATTATTTTAAGCGGGGCGTTCGCTTGGGGGAGAGGTAGGATCTTAAGCGGACAATCACTTAGACCTGTCAGGTATTAAAACGTTTAGTCGGGGTGAAAACTGAGATGGGGAAATCACAAAATTTCCAAAATAATTTTGCATTTAACATTTTTTTTCTAATTTTGCAGTGCATGCGATTGCTAATGACAGATAGCGATGTGCGTTGCGTGGGAGCCGAATGAGTCGTAGACGTCGGCTGCCTGTCGTTGACGCGCGTTGCCGGAGGTTGGTTGTCGTCGATGCAACTCTATCTTTACTACAATATTACAATCTATCTTAGAGAAGCCCGCGTTCACCTTTCGCAAGAAGTTGTGGATTCTGACCCCGCGAGTAATGTTATCATGTTTATTAATAAAATCAAAGGTTGCCTTTACGGTTATGCCATAGGCGACGCGTTGGGAATAGGTACAGAGTTCATGACGCGCCGGGAAGTTAGGGTGCGCTATCCTGAGGGTCTCAAGGAGTATTCTCAGATTATTCGCGACGCCCATCGTTCGGTATGGAAGCAAGGGCAGGTGTCTCACGACACTGAGGTCGTGTTGATGATGGCCCGCAGTTTTGTGGATTGCGGCCGTCCGGATCATATGGATTATGCCGCGAGGCTGAAGCGCTGGTTTGACGAGACGTCGCCGTCGGATCTTGGCGCTCACATACGGTGGGTACTGAAGCGCGATGATTTTGTCAAACGACCGCTGGAGGTCTCACACGAGGCGTATGATCAGCAGGGGCTTCATGAGCCTTACAATGAAGCGCTTGGGCGCGCGATGGTGGCGGGTCTATGGCCCGGCGATCCTGAACGTCATGTGCTGAATTTCACGAAGATGACCCATTGGGATCAGCTTGCAGTGGCGAGCGCGATGGTAGTCGGGGTGATGGCCAACGAATTGCTGTGGCATCGTCGCGAGGCCGATCCGGATCGACTTGCGGGGGTTGTGCGCCGTTTCGACCGCCGATTGGTGCCCTATATGGAAGTGGCCCGCAACGGCAAGCTTTCGGATTTCGAACTTGACGACGAGGATACATTGTGGTCGGCTCCGAAGACTGTCGGGGCGGCGATGTGGCTTCTATGGCATGTCACCGATCCTTCGGAGGCATTGGATCTGATCATCGCTGAGGGTGGCGATGCCGACACGAATGCGGCGTTGACGCTCGGCTTGATGGGCCTGAAGTATGGCTATTCGCGCATTCCGGAGCGGCTTGTCAGCGGCTTGCTCGACGCCCCCCGAATCGAGGAGTGTGCGCAGTTGCTGACGCCGGTTTTGCACGCCGCCGGGGAGAAGGTGTTCCCTGCCGACGACGAATGATTTTATCGACTTACAATATAATTAATCGAAGATGCAGAATCCCTGGATTGAGGCGATGCGTCTGCGCACGCTGCCGGTCAGTGTGGCCGGGGTGATTGCCGGCACGGCATGCGCGATATTCTATGGCGGCTTTGACCGGATTCCGGCCGTCTGCTGTCTGCTGTTTGCCTTGGGCGCTCAGATCGCATCCAATTTTGCCAATGAATATTTCGATTTTCGCAATGGTCTCGACCGTCGGGGTCGCGACGGGTTTCGCCGAGGAGTCGCCGAGGGGGATATTTCGCCCCGGGCGATGCTGCGGGCTACGATTGTGGCACTCGCGCTTGCGGCACTCCCCGGACTTGTGCTGATCGCATATGCGGGATGGTGGCTGATTGCCGTCGGAGTGCTTGTCGGCATATTCGCGCTCGCCTATAGCGCGGGTCCCTATCCGCTGTCGCATCACGGATTGGGCGATGTGGCAGTGGTCGTGTTTTTCGGGCTTGTGCCGGTCGGGTTTACGGCGTGGCTTCAGACGGGCACGACTGCAGTGCTCCCGCTGGCTTGCGCGGTCGGAGCGGGAGTCGGATTGCTTGCGGCCAATGTGTTGATCGTAAACAACTATCGCGATGCTGATGACGACCGGGCGGTCGGCAAGCGCACGACGGTCGTCATATTCGGCCGGCCGGCGATGCGGAAGGTCTACGGCCTGTTCTCGGCAGCGGGAATCACACTGATGTGCGCTCCGGCTGCCGAGGGACATTATTGGTCGTTGATGCCGTTGCTGCTCGGATTCGCTGCATGGCGCGCGTTTCGCAATATGGGGCGCATGAAGGGAAGCGAGCTCAACGGCTTGCTCCGGCAGACGGCGATCCTACTTCTTGGGGCTTCGCTGCTGACGCTTGTCGGCGTCTTGCTGCCGGGATAGGAGAATGGTTTTATGAAAGGGCGGTGATCCGGGCGATGTATTTGCCTACGATGTCGAATTCGAGATTGACCACAGTGCCTTCCGCGATGCGGCAGAAGTTGGTGTGTTCCATCGTGTAGGGGATGATTGCCACTCTGAAGCTGTCGCGCTCGGAGTCGCAGACGGTCAGACTGACGCCGTTGACTGTGACCGATCCCTTCTCGACAGTGACATAACCTTTGGCCGCGAGCTCGGGGCGGAAGGGATAGCGGAATTTGAAATATGTGCTGCCGTTGGCCTCTTCGAGTCCGACGCATTCCGCGCGGCAGTCGACGTGGCCCTGGACGATATGTCCGTCGAGTCGGCCGTCGATTTTCATCGAACGTTCGAGATTGACGAGGTCGCCGATTTTGAGCAGTCCGAGATTGGAGCGATCGAGCGTTTCGCGGATCGCGGTAACAACATAACGGTTGTCGGGCAGGAGCTCGACCACTGTCAGGCAGACGCCGTTATGAGCCACACTTTGGTCGATATGAAGTTGGTCGGCAAAGGGGCATTCGAGGGTAATGTGAAGGTTGTCGCCTTCGCTGCGGAGATCCACCACTGTGGCCGCCGCTTCTACAATTCCTGAAAACATAAGCGTGGTTGGATATTTAAATCGCGCAAAGATAATCAAAAACGTATTAAAAACCGTCAAGCGGAGCGGATTTTTTACCTCTTTTATGAATGAGGGTGCCCGATTGTCGGAAATTTTTTTGTAAATTCGCAGTCGGGCAGACTGCCCGGAGTGTCGCATGCCGATGAATCAAGGCTATCGGGCGGCATTCTCAAAAAACTTCTAACGCCAGTCAAATTTTACTATGGCCAGACAAAAGCAACTCAATATCCTTCGCAACGACCCATGGCTCGAGCCTTACGCTCCGGCTATCGAAGGACGCCACGAAGACGTCGTGCGTAAACTCAAGCAACTCACACAGCACACAGGCGGAAACCTTTCGGAATTCGCCAACGCTTATAAATACTACGGTCTGCACCGCACCGCCGACGGATGGATATTCCGCGAATTCGCCCCCAACGCCACATCCATCACTCTGATCGGCACCATGAATGATTGGCAGCCCGACGAGCGATATCGGCTCTCGCGTCTCGACGGCGGCACATGGGAGCTCCATCTCCCGGCCGATGCCCTTCGCGACGGCGATCTCTACAAGATGCTTGTAGAGTGGGACGGCGGCAGCGGCGAGCGTATCCCGGCCTATGCCACCCGTGTCGTGCAGGATGAGACAACGAAGATATTCTCGGCGCAGGTCTATGCTCCGGAGCATCCCTATGAATTCAAGAACAAGGGATTCCGCCCCGACACGGAGCCTCTGCTGATCTATGAGTGCCATATCGGCATGGCGCA
>CAMWNT010000166.1 GCA_947175695.1 uncultured Porphyromonadaceae bacterium | reverse complement strand
CATCGGAAACGCCATCAATCCAAAAAACGAAAAGAAAGATCTCGCGCAGATCTATCAGGCCCTTCGAATCAGAGTCAACCACGAAATCGACGCCCTCCGCGACTTCCTCAACAACTCCCTCCGATTGCTCGCGCCGGGCGGTCGACTCGCCGTCATCACCTATCATTCGCTTGAAGACCGACTCGTCAAAAACTTCATGAAAGCCGGCAATCTCGAAGGCGATGTCGAACAAGACTTCTTCGGCAACGTCAAGTCGCCTTGGCGGCTCGTCACTCGCCAGCCTATCACTCCCTCTGCCGAGGAAATCGAACGCAATCCGCGGTCAAGAAGCGCAAAGCTCAGAATCGCCGAGAAAATCGCCGACATATGATCAACAGCTCCAACACCTCCGACGCAAAAAGCGCCGAAGCCCCGGCTAAGAAAAAGCGCAACATCTCTCTCTCAAAAGAGTGGATGCGCGAAATGCGCAACGGCGAAGCGATCCCAATCGACTTCTTCACCCACAACGCATGGCTGCTGATAATACTCCTCGTCGCGATCCTCTCGCTGATCGGACTCCGATACAAGACAAAGACCAAAATGGAAGAGATCAAGCGACTCAACCACCAGCTCGAACTCTCCCAATCGGCCAAACTTCAGGAAAAGGCCGAATATATGTCGCTTATCAGAGAGACCGAAATGCGACGACTCGTCACTGAAAAGAATCTCGGACTCGTATTTCAAGAGCAGCCCCCTTACGAAATCGAACTCTCCTCCGACTGACCCTCCACCTCCGGATTTCCCACAATGAAATCTGAAACCCGGCTTTCCCGATGGCTACAAAAAAGAAAAACAATAACAAATCCAAGATACTCTTCCGCTATGGTCTGATCACAGTGGGATTCCTCCTTGTCGCCGGAGCAATCATCGTCAAGATGTTTGCCACTACTGTGGTCGAAGCCGAAGCCTGGAATCAGCGGGCCGCCCGCGACTTCTCCGGAGTCGACACAATCTCGCCCGAACGCGGCAACATCCTCGCCGACAACGGCAATATCCTCGCCTGCAATCTCAAAGTCTATGACATCAAGATCGACCTCCGACACGCCAAAGTGCAGAAACGGAAGTTTATCCAGGCGCAGATCGATTCACTCGCCGACTCACTCGATCTATACTATCCCCGCCGAAAAAATCTCCTCTCCCAACACCCCGACACTATCCGCAAATACTCCTGGCGAGCCCGGCTGAACGCCGAATTCGCCAAAGACCCCAACCGCCGCACTCGCGCCCTGCGCATTGTGCAGAAAGGCTCGCTCCATGATTTTGAAGTCATCCGCAACTTCCCTTATCTCCGCGACTTCAAAGGGAAAGGCTACCGCATTCCCCTCTACACCGAAGAGCGAAACATGCGCATCTACCCCTTCGGGAAAATGGCATATCGAAGCATCGGACGAGTCAACGAAAACGACAAAGGGGAATTCCACGGATTCTCAGGCCTCGAATGCGACCTCGACTCCTTCCTCTACGGCAAGCCGGGCCTCGCTAAGAAAGTCACCCTGACCTCCGGAATCGGCAACTGGATCACCAAGCCTTCACAGCGAGGCTACGACATCCAGACCACCATCAACATCGACCTGCAGGACATGCTCGAAGAAGAACTTCAGAAGATTCTCGAAGAATACACCTGCGAATGGGGCACAGCTATCCTCATGGAAGTCGAGACAGGGGAGATCAAGGCTATCGCCAACCTCGAAAACATCAACGGCCGATATGGCGAAGCCCTCAACCGAGCCGTGCGCGGCTTCGAGCCCGGATCAGTCATGAAGCCCATATCGCTCATGATCGCATTTGAAGACGGACTGGTCAAATCGGTCAACGACGTTGTCGACTGCAGCCCCTTCCAGCGAACTTCCGACCCCCACGCTCCTTCGGTCAAATCGATGAAGCAAGTGATCGAAATGTCGTCAAACACCGGCATCGCCCGCGTCATATTCCGAGGTTACGCCCAGAATCCCGAACGATTCTACGACCGACTCGAACAAATCGGATTCTTCGAGCCGATGCATTCCGGCATCGCCGCCGAGAATATCCCGGTTGTGCGCAGGCTTGAAGAGATGCGCGGCAATCGGCGCGTCACCATGACCGAGCGCCACCTCGACCTTGCCCGCCAGGCATATGGCTACAACACCCTCATCCCGCCGCTCTACATGCTCTCCGTCTATAACGCCATCGCAAACGGCGGACGATATGTGCGACCCCATCTGATGCGCCGCATCATCGGCAACGGAATCGACTCGACACTGAAGACCGACTACATCCGAGAACGCATCTGCTCCGAAGAGACGGCACGCAAAGTCAAGGAATGTCTGAAAGAGCCCGTGTGGGGCGACCACGGCACGGCCCGAATGGTGCGCGACGAACGCGTAATGATCGCCGGAAAGACAGGCACGGCTTTCCCTGTGCCCGACCACGGCGGAACCTACGACAAATCACGCCGCCGATACGCCTTCGCCGGATTCTTCCCCTACGACAATCCAAAATACTCCTGCATGGCCCTGATCCTCGGCAGCAGCGGATTGAGCGCCAACCGCACATCCGGACAAGTGGTCAAAAACATGGCCATCAGAATGTATTCACGCGGACTGCTCGACAACTCGGCCTCATACACCGTCAACCGCAAATCCGAAGCTCCGATTGTCCACGGTTCGCGCGAAGCAACCGGAGCTGAAGTGGCAAAAGCCGTCAAAGCGACTTCCGTCAAGACAATACACACCGCCGACCCGGCCCACAATATCAGCGTCAACGCAATGCCCGACGTCACCAACTACGACGCCCCGACCGCCGTCAGAATCCTCGAGCAGCAGGGCGTCAACGTAAGGCTCCGTGGATCGGGACGCGTAGTCAGCCAGTCGATAGCCCCCGGATCTGCCCTCAGGCGCGGCGCTGTCGTCACATTGACTCTGAAAATATAAACCTCTCCCCCACCCCGCCCCGAACGCCACGGCGATTCCGGGCATCAACCGATTGAATATCTAACCGCGATGACGCTCCGGCATCATCGAATCATAAAACCAGAACAACGCTATGCTTAAGCTGTCAAACCTTCTCAGTGCGATAAAACCACTGGAAATCATCGGCCCGACCGATAAGAATATCGTCGCTCTCAGCAGCGACTCTCGAAATGTCGAAAAAGAGGGTATGTTCGTGGCGGTGCGCGGTGTGACCACCGACGGCCATAAATATATCCCCGTTGTGGCCAGCGCCCATGTCGGCGCTATTGTATGCGAGGAATTTCCCGCGTCATTCGAGCAGGGAATCACCTACATTCGCGTCGAAAACTCAGCGATCGCACTCGGCCATCTCGCCTCCGCATGGTTCGGCTATCCCTCTGATAAACTCAAGCTCATCGGAGTGACCGGCACCAACGGCAAAACCACCACCGCCACTCTCCTCTATGAAATGGCACGCCTCGAAGGCCACAAAGCCGGACTGCTCTCCACAGTCTGCAACTATATCGACTCCACGGCAGTCCCCTCGACACATACCACCCCCGACCCGATATCGCTCAATTCGCTCCTCGCGCAAATGGTAGACGCCGGATGCCGCTTCGCTTTCATGGAAGTGTCGTCGCACGCCGCCGCTCAACACCGAATCTCCGGACTGAAATTCACCGGCGCCATCTTCTCCAACCTCACCCGCGACCACCTCGACTACCACGGCACGGTCGAGAACTACATGAACGCCAAGAAGATGTTTTTCGACATGCTTCCGTCAGACGCGTTCGCGCTTGTCAACGCCGACGACAAGGCCGGCGCCTACATGGTGCAGAACACCCGGGCCAAGG
>CAMWNT010000165.1 GCA_947175695.1 uncultured Porphyromonadaceae bacterium | reverse complement strand
GGTCTGACAATAAGTGGCGTTAGGGATTTTTAGGAATTGGGGGAGTGAGGGTGGCGATCGTTCGGGGGAGGGTGAGTGTTGTTAAGATAGATGCCTGCCGCATATCGGCGGGTCGGAATGTTACACTCAAAATTGCAAACGATTATGAATGATAGACTTGATACAGAGGAGCGTCGTGAGCTCCCCGATAGTGTTTACGGGCTTCCCGAGCGCCGTGAGTATCCGATGCCCGATGCGGCTCATGTGAGAGCCGCCGAAGCTTATTTCCGTTATTGCCCGGAGGATCTGAAGCCGCAGTTGGCTCGCGCGATTCTTCGCTTCGCGAAGGAGTATGGAGTTGATGTGGAATCGCCGACTGTGCTGCAATATGCAGGAGAATGACGCGCCCGGGCGGTCAGCGGGCCGGGGCGGTCAGGGCGAGGAGGGCTGTGACGGCGCGTTCGAGTATGGCGTCGCGGCCCGCCGCGAGTTCGGCTTCGGGGGAGTGGCATTCGTAGCCGGGGGTCGGATCGACCCCGAATTCGGTCAGCTCGCCGTCGGGGCCGTAAAGGGGGGATGCCGAGAAGCGAACGCTCCAGCCGTTGGGGAGCTCGGATGAGAAGGGGAGGCCGCCTCCGCCACCGGTGCGCGCACCGATCAGCGTCACGTTGGGCAGCGATTTCATCACTGCCGCAAATGCGTTGGCCGCGCTGTAGCAGGAGCGGTTGGTCAATACTGCCACAGGCTTCCCGAGATAACTGATGCGCGTCGCGTCGGCCGGCTTGTAGGTGAAGGAATACGGGTCGGAGAAGTCGTCGTGTCCCGGGCCGGTCTTGTGGCATATGGAGCCGCCGGGGATTTCCCGGTCAATCAGTCGGCCTACAAGGATGTCGATGTTGGTCAGATAACCGCCGCCGTTGTCGCGGATGTCGATGATCAGCGCGTCGGTTTGGCTGAATTGTGCCAATACGTAGTCGAGCGAGAGCTGTGAGATGCCGCTTGAGAAGGAGGGGTAGTAGAGATATCCGATGTTGGTGGCGGGGAGGATGCGGTAGATCATCCCCGACGTTGTGGAGTAGTCGAATTGGAGGTAGTATTGCTGAAGAGTGCGGAGGTTGAAATCCTGCGGATAGTCGCTCCACCATTGGCGGTAGTAGCTCGTGTCGAAGCTCGAGACGAGGTTGACGTGGCCGTCGCGCAGTTCGTCGAGCATTCGCGAGCAGATGTCGAATAGCTGTAGCTGCGATGTTTGTGGAGTGACTTCGGCGCGATAGCGAGCGGTAACATCGTTCCAGTCGATATCTTTGTCGTCGAAGAAGCAATAGCGCGAATCGATGATATGGGCGAGTGCGTCGAAATTGCCGAGAGGGGAGTCGTCGAAGTCGGGCTCGGGATCAGTGCAGCCGGTGAGCAGACTCCCGGCGGCGATGGCCGCGATGAGGGCCACGCCGATCTTGAGCAGTATTTCGGCCACTGCCTTTTCAAGCTTTCGTTTCACGTTGCGTTTTTTTCGTTGGCAATTCAAGTTTTGCTTGTCGGAATATCCGCGTCTCATTACGAGTCGCGGTTGTTTTATTCGGGGATATGCACTTGCTTTCCTTGCTCCTTATTATTCTTTTTATTGCGGATTTTGACTTTCATTGTGTCGAAGCCTTTGCCATAGACGCCGTTGACGTTGGCCTGCGTGATGAACGCTTCGGGGTCGATCGATTTGACGATTCGGAAGATAGTGACGGATTCGATCTTGCGACACCACACCATCAGAATCTTCACCGGCTTCTTCGAATACCAACCCATGCCGTCGACCACGGTCACTCCACGCCGCGCTTCCTGATTGACGCGGTCGGCGATTTCTTGCCATTGATGGGAGAAGATGATGAATTGCGTCGCCTGGCGGTTGGTGTTGATGATCATGTCGGTGCAGTAGGCGATGATGAATGTGACCACCCATCCGTAGACGATCAGGGGCACTTTCGCTTCGATGCGCTGTTGCAGATCGCCCTCGAAGGGGAGGAAGAAGCTGCATGTGACGATGAGCATGTCGGTGACGATCATCGTGCGACCGATAGATACGTTAGACACTTTCGACACCATCGCGGCCACGATATCCGTGCCTCCCGACGATCCGTTGTGGATAAACACGGTGCCGACGCCCATGCCGCAGAGGATGGCGCCGAGGATTGCTGACATTGTGATGTCGCGGATGATCGGATGACCGAGCCCCATGAAGAAGCTCTCGAAGATACCGATGAAAATCGAGATGATGGTCGCGCCGAAGATAGTGCGGGTGACGAAGGTCTTGCCGACGATCTTGAAGGCGAAGCCGAGCAGCAGGAGGTTGCAGGCGTATTGCGTCACGGCTACGGGCACAAAGCCGCGTGTGCCGAAATACACGAGTGTGCCGACACCCGACAGACCGCCGATGACAATCTCATGCGGGAGGATGAATGCCGTGAAGCCGACGGAATACAGCAGCAGACCGAAAATGATCAGTGCATAGTCACGCGCATTCGTCAGTAGCGTGTTTTGAACTTGTGGGGCCATGTGGTTGGACCTTGTTTAGGTTTTAGGTTTTAGGTTTTAGGCTCTAGGCTCTAGGCTTTAGGGACTTTAGGGACTTTAGGGTCTTTAAGGTCCTTAAGGTCTTTAAGGACTTTAGGGTCTTAGAAATCGTAGCCGAGCGAGAATACCCATGCCTTGCGGCGGCCGCCGAGGGTGGCGTCTTCCCAGGGTTTCAGCATGCCGGCTTCGTAGTGCACTCCGACGCTGTAGTGCTCCAGGATCTGGAGCGATGTGCCGAATTTGATACCGAAATCGGCCTTCGTGGAATTGACCGTGTGATAGCCGGCTACCGCCTGGCTACCGGCAGCATACTCCGGGATGGCAAACTCGCCGTTGACCGTGTTTTTCAGCACGAGCTGCACATACGGGCCGGCCTCGACATTCCAGCGGATATCGTCGGAGATGTTGAAATGGGCGCATGCCATGACCGGGATAAGCAGGCTGTAGCTTCTGTCGCGGCCATATTGAGTGTAGAGGAGTTCGTTGAGATTCGAATCGTAGCCGGCGAGGTTGATATAGCTGAACTTACCGCTTCGCGACTCATAGAAGAGGCCGGGCTGGATCGAAAACCAATCGCGGAAATTGATGTTAGCCACTACGCCGACATCGACGCCTGTTCCCCATGAATTGCAGTTCCATCGGTCGAACACATCTTTATTGAGATTGCGGTTTGACGTGTTGACGCCGAGTCTGACGCCGAGCGTCATGAGATTTTCGGGAGCGGAGGTGTCGAAGAATTCGGCAGCTGAGGCAGCCGACGGTATGATTGCTGCCGCGAGTGCAACCAAAACACTGAATAATATCTTTTTCATAAGCAGGTAAGTTCGTTGATAAGTTGGTGGATACCGGTGGCTTGCTCAGGCTGTCGGTCGCTCTTCGGCGCCGTCGGCCACAATCCGCCACCAATAATTTGCAAATTTAATGATATTTTCCAATTGTAGCAACAGAATCCCCGAAATTAGAATCGGGAATTTAGAGAATCCATCGCGCGCGGAGCAAAGGCGCGATAATCCCCCGCGGAATCACGGAGAATCCCGAGATTCTCGAGAATCCCGAGATTTCCGAGCCTCCCTGCGCTGCAGATTGGCCCGAATCCGACCGATCGGGGGCATTTTGGCCCGAAAATCACCGCTTAATTCTTAAAAAGTGTTAAAGTTGGGTTGAAAATATGTTGTAGAGCATTGTTTTTGAAAATAATTTTGTAATTTTGCATCGAGTTTTTCATGGTATTAGATTTTAAGGTTAACAGAAGATTGGTTGTCGGGAAGACAATCAATTTTTTTTTGTGCCCTCCCCACTTGGAGCTCCCGCTAAGTCGTAACGACCATCCGGCGCGCAAGGGGGCTCCCGCAAAGGGGCAAAGGGGCAAAGGGCCATCC
>CAMWNT010000164.1 GCA_947175695.1 uncultured Porphyromonadaceae bacterium | reverse complement strand
TTAGGTTTTAGGTCTTAGGTGTATCCTGATTAATCAGGAACAATCATGATTAATCATGATTGGCGGGGGGGAATCCTTAAGGACTTTAACGCCTAACCCCCTTGATCTAAAATCTAACCCCTTACCCCCTAAAGTATAACCCCTAAACAACCCCTCGCCTAAAACCTAAGACCTAAAACCTAAAACCTAAAACCTAAAAAATGTCACTGATACAGTTAAAATATGATCCTGCGGCGACGAAATCGCCCGCGATTCTCCCTCTCTCGAAGTCGATCGCACTTAGAGTGTTGACGCTCAACGAGGTGTCGGCGCGTCTGGGTAACGGACGGGCTAGTATCCCGCAGTTGCCCGATGCCGAGGATGTCGAGGGGATGATGCGCGCGATCACGCATTATGCGCAGGCCGATAGCGAGTCTGCCGCACGAAATACGGTCAATATCGGCGAAGGGGGTGCCCCCTTCCGCTTCTTCACCGCCTTGGCCGCATCAACCCCCGGACTGGATATGACCGTGGCCACCTCCCGATCGCTGATGCGCCGACCGCTCGCCATTCTGCTCGATGCATTGCGACTCGCCGGCGCCGATATCCGTTGCGAACGCCGCGAGGGGTATCCCCCGCTCCGCATCGTCGGGCGGCGGTTGAATCCCGGTGTGTTGGGTCTGAATCCGTCGGTCAGCTCGCAGTTTATCTCGGCTCTGATGATGGCCTCGCCGTTGTGGGAGTCGGGTTTGGCACTCGATTTTGATACATCGAAGGCTGTCTCGCTCCCCTATCTCGCGATGACGCGCAAGATTATGGAGCGATTCGGATGCGAAGTGACGATAACAGCCGACCAAATCCGCGTAGCCGCAGGGCGATGTGTCGCCCCCGATGAGTTTGAGATCGAAACCGACTGGAGCGCGGCTTCCTACTTCTACGAGCTCGCACTCCTGACTCCCGGCACCCCCATTCCGCTCCAACGATTGACTCCGGCCGATGAGTCATTGCAGGGGGATGCGATGTGCGCGTCGATATTCTCATTGCTGGGAGTGGCGACGAAGCGTGATGCCGACGGCCGGGTGTGGCTGGAGTGTGATCCGGAGTGCCTGCGTGTGTTCCGCGAATCGGATCAGCCGTTGGAGCTCGACCTCAACGGTCAGCCCGATCTCGTGCCGGCGTTGGCTGTCGGGTGCGTGCTGGCCGGAGTGCGCTTCATATTCCGGGGCGTCGGTCATCTGCGGCATAAAGAGACCAACCGAATGCTGGCGCTCTGCACCGAGCTCGAAAAGCTCGGCTACTCGCTGACTCCGGGCGAGGATACTCTCGCCTGGGAGGGTCGGCGCTGTCCGGCGGCCGACAATGAAAGCATCTCTACCTACTCCGACCATCGCATGGCGATGGCTTTCGCGCCGGCTGCCGCCCGGCTCCCGTGGATCACGATCGAGCACCCCGAAGTAGTCGGCAAGTCATTTCCCCGCTATTGGGAGAATCTCGAGCGGCTCGGGTTTGTCGTGATGCGCAAGTCGTGATGATAAATCAGGGTCGCAGGATGTGACTCTGTGTGAAATTCAATTCAAAATTAGTGTGGAAATGATGTTCATGCAGAACGCCATGATCGGCGTAGCACTCATATCGATAGTTGCCGCAGTGATAGGCACATATATCGTCACCCGCCGGATGGTGTTCATCTCCGGGGGGATCACTCATGCTTGTTTCGGTGGCTTGGGGCTGGGGTACTACCTCGGTGTGTCACCGATGCTGATGGCATCGGTGTTTGCTGTCGGCGGCGCTTTGGGTGCGGAGCGACTGAGCCGCGACGGGGTGCGCCGCGATTCGGCAATCGCCGTCATCTGGGCGTTAGGGATGGCGTTGGGCATACTTTTCATCTTCCTCACCCCCGGCTATGTGCCCGAACTTAACACGTTTCTTTTCGGCAACGTGCTGACTGTCA
This sequence comes from uncultured Porphyromonadaceae bacterium, assembly GCA_947175695.1. Taxonomy (GTDB): domain Bacteria; phylum Bacteroidota; class Bacteroidia; order Bacteroidales; family Muribaculaceae; genus Lepagella. The sequence goes on along the minus strand of CAMWNT010000164.1, from coordinate 2,049 downwards.
GTCGCGCCGATCTTTGGGCGTTTTCTGTGCTGACGGTGGTGCTTCTCGGCTTCTATGCGCTTTATCATCGGCTGATTGTCGCAGTCAGTTTTGATTCTGATTTTTCGTTGACGCGTAATCTGCCGGTGAAGTGGGTCAATCTGATCATGACGGTATTGACCGGCGTGTCGATCGTGATGACGATCCGGCTGATCGGCATCATGCTGTTGATGTCGCTTGTGTCGCTGCCGCAGCTGACGGCAGAGAAGTTCACGCGCCGCTATCTCCCGATGATGTTGCTCTCGGGGGTGATTTCGCTTGTCGGGGGGATGGGTGGCTTATGGGGCGCCTATGCGATCGACGTGCCGGCTTCGGCGGCGATTGTGCTGCTGCTCGTCGGCTTCTATGTCATCGCGTCGCTGCTGCGCCGACTGAGGAGAGGCTAACACCCCTCTTCATCGATTGTGAAATTGATGAAATCGTTGAAGCGTTTCATTTGAGGGATTATGGGGCGCAGACGCTCTTCAAGTCCGTCGGCGAGGAAGAAATCGTCGTCAACGCGCATCATGACGCTGAAATCTTTCGGTCGCAGCAAGTCGATATGTTCCCAGTCTTTCGGAAATCCCTTGGGGGCGGTCTTCAGATGCTCCGTCCCTACAGAGGGGAAGTATTTCCGGAATTCCGGATCGTTGATTATCGAAAGATACTCCTCGGCCTCATCGAAAATGCTTTGGCGTATGGCGCGCGTCAGAGGCCCCGGAAGGGGCATATTGCCGGCGCACACCAGGCATTCCTCCGGCTCCAGATGGAAGTAATAGCCGCAACGCGGCGATTTTTTCCCTGCCGGGGGATTGATGAAGATGCCGATATGGGTCTTGTAAGGGGTCTTGTCGGTCGAGAACCGCGTGTCGCGGTAGATGCGATAGGTGACATCGGCCGGGCGGAACCGCGCGGCGTCCGGATCGACGGTCGCGACGATGGCGATCAGTCGTTCGGCAAGTCGGTCGACCTCCTCCTTCACTTTCAGATACTCCTCCTTATGGAGCGCAAACCATTCGCGGTTGTTGTTTCGGCCCAGGGCCTTCAGAAACTTGATAATATCGGCCATAAGTAAGTGTTCAAATTTAAGCGATAGTAAGTGTTCAAATTAAAATCGAACACTTACATAGCAGTGATTATAGATTGACGATTCCCCTCACCGATCCCCATATTATAACGCAAAACCCATGCCGATATGATTTAAGTCGGAGGTCGGAGCTACGGATGCCGAAGTGATTCTTTGAGTAAATGACAGTTAAAAGTAAACAGACTCTTACAAAAAGAAAATCCAAGATTTTGCCGGGCCGGAAATAAGTGTTAAATTTGTAACATTACAATTTATTCATATGGCAACTATACAGATACGTTCAATTGGGCCGATTGTTGATACCGGAGTTATCGAATTAAGGACGGTCAATCTATTTATCGGAAAGCAGAGTACAGGGAAAAGTACGCTGTTGAAAATCTGTAGTCATTGCCGATGGGTGGAAAAACTGCTTTCGATCGGGAAGCGTAAGAATGGCACATCAAGCATATATCTCTACACCCACTACTATCGCTTCGTGCAGGAATTGATAAAGTTCTATAGATTTGATCCTAAGTTCTTTTCCTCCGACAGTGAAATTATATATGTGGGAGATTCTTACAGAATCGAGTTTAAAGGAGATCATAAGTCGAACGCTAAGATCGAACCCATTGCCGAAGCTGCGCCTTACAATGCGAGGCTATGCTTTATCCCCTCCGAAAGAAATTTGATATCTGCCATAAAAGGGATTGAATCGTGGTATCGTCCGAAGGATTTCGATCTGCTCTTCAACTTCATTTTTGAATGGGATGAGATCCGCGAGGCCTACAGCTCTTCGAGTCCGCTTCCGCTTGTGGTGACTCCGAATATGGAGTTTTTCTATGATAAGGCTAAAGGTGAGCAAATCCGCTTGACCAATAGAAAAAAGGAATTTTCACCTTTTTATGCCTCCAGCGGAGTGCAATCCGCCCTCCCTCTGGAAGTAATGATCAACGCATTGACGAAAA
>CAMWNT010000163.1 GCA_947175695.1 uncultured Porphyromonadaceae bacterium | reverse complement strand
TTTGTATGTTATAATATTTAATCGGAAAATGCGTAGATATAGGCAATTCGGATAATATGTTAGCAGGATTGGATGGATTCATGTGGCCGGATACGGGCGATGTGGCCGGATGCGGGCGATGTGGCTCGCAGGCAGGCCGATGATTTCCGCAAGCGATGTGTCGAGCGCGATTTGACGCGGGAGCCTGTAGCTGTGAAATCGGGGGTGGCTCCGGCAAGTATAGATCCGTAAGAAGTCGGGCAAAAAGAAAGTTTACAATCGCAATTCTCGCGCAGATGAAGATAAGCGCAAAATATGATTCGCTGCCGGTGGCGGCGATAGCCGACGCGGCAATCGCCGCACTCGAAGAAAAACCTCGTCTTGTTGTGACGGCCCCGCCGGGAGCCGGTAAGTCCACCCTGCTCCCGCTGGCATTGCTGGAGGGATTGCCCGAGGGTAAAATCATTATGCTTGAACCGCGACGTCTCGCCGCGCGACAGGTTGCATCACGCATGGCCTCTATGCTTGGCCAACCGACGGGTGAGACAGTCGGCTATCGCGTACGCTTCGACACCCGCATATCTTCGCGCACGCGTATCGAGGTGATCACGGAGGGTATATTCGAACGTCTGCTCGTCGACGATCCGACTCTCGAGGGTGTCGCAGCCGTGATTTTTGATGAGTTTCATGAGCGGAGCCTCTCTTCCGACACTGCTCTGGCGCTGACTCTGGAGGCGCAGAATTTGATACGCCCTGATCTGCGGCTCATCATTATGTCGGCCACAATTGATGCCGAAGGTCTTTGCTCACGCATCGATGCCTCTCATCTGCATAGCGAGGGGCGGATGCATCACGTAGATATTGTATACGGTTCTGATTTTGAACCGCATGAATGCCCGATGGTCGTGGCCCGCGCCATAGTCAGGGCCCATCGAGAACAGAAAGGGGATATTCTCGCCTTCCTGCCCGGACAGGGGGAAATTGCCCGTTGTGCCGAACTTTTGGGCGATTCGCTGCCCGACACAGAGATTCTACCGCTCTATGGCATGCTATCGCCAGAGAAGCAACGTCGGGTGTTGTCGCCCCCTGTTGAAGGGCGCCGCAGAGTGGTGCTCGCGACACCTGTAGCCGAGACTTCGCTGACCATCGAGGGGGTGGACTGTGTGGTGGATTCGGGGCTATGCCGCACGCTGCGTTTCGATCCATCGAGCGGATTGAGCCGCCTCGCGACTGTGGCGATTTCGCTCGATATGGCCACTCAGCGAGCCGGGCGAGCCGGGCGTCTGCGTCAGGGGATATGCTATCGTCTCTGGTCGCGGGCCGCGGAACACCGCATGGCTCAATGCCGCCAACCGGAGATACTCTCCGCCGATCTCGCCCCGACACTGCTTTCAATCGCCGCATGGGGTGAGAGCGCCCCTCAACGTCTCCCCTGGATCACGCCGCCTCCGGCCGGTCATTGGCAGCAGGCGGCCGCCATACTCCGCGATCTGGGCGCAATCGACTCTATGGGGCGCATCTCTTCTACGGGCCGACGACTTGCGACACTCCCCTGCCATCCGCGAATAGCCAGAATGTTGACCGAGGCTGACTCTCCACTGCTTGCCTGCGACATAGCGGCATTGCTGGAGGAGAAGGATCCGATCGACGATCCGACCGATGCCGATATCGACTCCCGCATTGATATGCTTCAACGGAAACGAAGCGGCAATCTTTCCGGCCGCTGGCAACGCATCGCCGACATAGCCGCGCAATACCGGCGCATGACCGGTTGCAAAGCGCAGCTGAAATCGTCGACACATGGCGATTCCGGAGCGCTGATAGCTCTCGCCTATCCTGAACGCATCGCCATGCGCGCTGCGGATGGCCGCTATCGGTTGGCCACAGGCGAGTATGTATCGATCGATGAGCACGACCCGCTCTCGAAGCATGAGTTGCTCGCAGTCGCTTCTGCATCTAAACGCATCTTTCTGGCGTCGGCGATCTCGAAGGAGGTGGCTGCCGGCGCCGGCCGATGGGTGGAGAATGTCGGCTGGGACAGTCGCAACGGCCGTGCGGTGGCACGCGCCGAACTGCGTGTGGGAGCTCTCGTCATCGAGTCGCGCCAGCTTGACGGCCCGCAGCGCCAAGCTATCATCGAGGCTATTTGCCGCGCTGTGCCGAAACATGGCCTGACGATGTTTGATTTCAACGATGATGTGCAGCAACTTCAGTTACGCATCGCCACTGTGGCCGATTGGCATCCGGAGCTGAATTTGCCTTCGGTCGAAACCGACACTCTTCTCTCCACCTCAGCCGAATGGCTTCCCCTTTATATCGCGGATGCCTCGACTGTGCAGGAGCTGCGCAAAATCGACATGTGCACGGTAATTCAGGGCATCATCGGCTATGACGCCTATCAGACTGTAGAGCGCCTCGCACCGTCGCGACTTCGACTCCCCGGCGGCCGCAACGCACGTATCGACTACCGCCGTGGAGCTGCCGCCCCGATTGTCAAAGCGCGTCTTCAGGATTGCTTCGGGCTTCACCATACCCCGAGCCTCGACGATGGCCGACGCCCGGTGCTGATGGAGCTCCTTTCCCCCGGCTACAAACCCGTGCAACTCACTCAAGATATGGAAGGGTTCTGGCGCACGACCTACTTCGAAGTCCGCAAAGAGCTCCGGCGCCGCTACCCCAAACATCCGTGGCCCGACAATCCGCTATAACGCGCTACCGGCTTTTAGAGAGTGTTTGAATTTAGCACGATATCCACCATTCTTGGGAGAGGATCTTTTCATCCACTCAAAGTTTTTTGTCGGCACTTTCCCGTCTGAATTCAGCGGCAACCAATATCTGATTGCTATCTCGAAACCGAAAAAATGAAAGCGACACTGTGTATCGCGACAGTATAAATTAGGTGAATCCCTCAAAAAAATCGGAGATTTAGGCTGTAGAACATATAACCAGAATTGTGTAAATGCGTCAGTCTTGTTATCTTTGTAGCATTCAAACTAACACATTATATGAAACTAAAAGCTACACTGTCAATCATTGCCGCAGTTCTGCTGGCAATGATCGCCGCCGACGTCAGCGCACGCACAATCCGCGAGGAGATGACCGTCGACGGCATCGAAAAGCCGCACCGAGTGTATAATAAAAGAGTGGTCGACTCTCTATTGCTCAATAGAAGAATCCCGGAAGAACATGGGAGTTATTGGGCCGTGACAACTCCCGACACGATCGCATACTGCGTTGAGGGATGCATCAGTGGATTGTTGAGCAATGATTTCGATAAATTCTATAAACACCATCCTCTTCTAAAGATTGCTCCCTTGAGAAGACATACTCAATACAAAGAGCAGACAGAACAAATGCAAGAGATGATGACTGAATGCCGTCAGCGTCTGGTTGACGACGGTGCATATTTCGCATCGGCAACCAATGGATGGTACATCTCCCACAATTACGATATGACATTGGGAGGGTTTCTGCTGTCGACCTACAACAATCCTCTACATTTCATTTGGGATGAGGAGGAATTTGCGGCCACTCTTGATGGATTGAGAAATAGCGAAGAAAGCAATATGGATTTCGATTATTTCAGAACCAATATTCGGGTTCTCCCAAAAATGCATCACCATTTCCGCAATGACAATCATCTTCTGTTTGTGCCGATATCCAATCTGGATGTGGCCATGCTTATTGAGGAATTTAATGGGCCGGATGGCGCACATAATCATCTGCGCCCTACATTCGATATATTCTATAAGACGCGCGTAGCATATCCCGACGAACCGAAGATATCGTATCTTGAACTCGACGATATATTCCTGGTGCATACTCCCACCGGTCAGATTCTATGGAGCGCAAAGGATGGCGATCAGTCACAAGATTTCCGATTGGAGTAATCGCGAACTCTACATACCCATAATAGCAAGAGGCAGTTCAAAATAGGCACAGCCTCTTATTTTTAATTATAGCACTATGTCTGCCAACATTAGTGTCAGCCGTTGCAAAGCCATCGCAGCTGATTGAGTTGGGAGCGACGGGGTGGACACGTTTCTTGTTGCCGC
>CAMWNT010000162.1 GCA_947175695.1 uncultured Porphyromonadaceae bacterium | reverse complement strand
CTCGCGGACTGACCGTGTTCTCAACCTAACATCTGTTTTCATCACAGAAAATCAAAATACTCAAAAACTACTATAGGTATATGTTGTGGGCAGCTCGGTGGCTGCCTGATTTTTGCAGGGTCTAAAAGTAGATCAATAGACGAGATGATTATTCGTCGTCATCGTCGAGGTCGAGGTCGCCGTTGCAGAGACTGCGGAGGCGGTCTTCGATAGTTTTGACGGCAACCTTTGCTTCGAGATCGACATCAACGGCTTTGAGTTTTGGGGTGTGGAACTCAAGGAGTCGTATTTCGGCCGACACTCTGTCGGCGGGGTCGAGGAGTTCCATGTTGAGGTCGAAGTCGGACACTTCGCGCATAGTCTCGTTGTTGTCGAGTTGCATGCGGGGAGTGAAATAAGCCTCGCTATGAGCGCGCAGGACGCATTTTAGCGGGTTGTCCTTGTTGGGTGTGCCTTTTTGTCGGCCACCGGTTTTTTTACCTTTAGCCATATGTGTTACAAAACTTAAAATTGCAGTGCAAAGATAAGGGTCTATATTCGTGCGTGAATTTTAACTTTTGAAACGATACTGAGCATATGATAGCAAGTTTGGTAGGCGCGGGCTTATCGGCCGTCGGAAGCATTTTCGGAGGTATTAAGGCGAGTGAGGCCATGCGAGAGGTTAAGGATAACATTGAGGAGCGAAAGCGTAAGAACGAGAGTTGGTATAATCATCGCTATAACGAGGATGCGACTCAGCGTGCGGATGCTCAGCGCATATTGAACATGACTGAGGAGTCGATCAAGAATCGGAATCGTCAGGCGTCGGGGACGGTGGCAGTCGCGGGTGGCACTGCGGAGAGTGTTGCGGCGTCGAAGGCGGCGAACAACAGGGCTCTGGCGGAGGCGGCGTCGCAGATTGCGGCATCGGGCGCGGATCGCAGGGATAAGATCGAGGCATCGTATCGTCAGAAGGATTCGGATCTTGATGATTCGCTGAATAAGATGGAGGTAAATAGAGCATCGGCGATAGCGTCGGCGGTGAAAGGTGTGGCACAGGCCGGTGCGGGTCTTATGAAAGGGGATTTTTCGCGTTCGAAGAGATCGGGCGCTCAGCAGGAAGCAGATGAGTATTATGACTACTGATAAGGAAAAACGGGATTCAGGGTTTGATCCGGATGGAGTATTGCCGGTGACGGCGGCTGACCGTGGCGAGGGCCCGGTCACGCGGTCGCCGGATCCGGAATTCAATCTGGAGTCGTCGGGCGGGAGCGGGAGTCGAGGTGGCTCGGGTTCGGCTCCCGTCGTCGAGGATCCATATGCGCTTACAGATGAGCGTAGGCGCGCGGCGACGGTCGGATCCGATGCGCGAATTGCGGCATGGCGGCGTTATGCCGCATCATTGCCGGCGCTGGAGACTGCAGAGGATCGTCAGAAGAGAGAGCGTCGCGAGCGGTCGAAGAAGATCATTGGGGCGGTGACTGATGGTGTGCGTGCGTTGTCGAATTTATGGTTTACGACGAAGTATGCTCCGGATATGTATGATGATGAGAAGGGGAGTATGCTTGAGGCGGCGAATCGTCATGCTGATAAGGCTCGTAAGGATCGAGAGGCGAATCGAGATGCACATTTGAAGGCACAGTTGGAGATTGCTCAGGCGGAGGGAGAACGCGACAAGCCGTTGCGGGGACTTGAGGCTGAGTTGGAGAAACGTCGGCAGGCGGCAGATAAGGCGGATCAGGATCGTCTGAGATTCGAGTGGGATGCGGCGTTGCAGCTTGACAAGCAGGCGGAGCAGCGAGGTAAGGCGAGGAAGGCGACGGCGGATGCGGATTCGGCTGAGCTGGAGGCGGAGAATAAGCCTCGTTCGCTTGAGCTTGACAATGAGTATAAGCGAGCCGGAACGAGACAGCGGGATGCATCGGCGGCGGCATCGCGAGCGTCGGCGACGGCATCGCGAGCGTCGGCGACCAATTCATATGCTTCGGCGCGTGCTCATGATCGTTCGAATCCGGCGCAGTTTTCGGCATGGGATGAGAATGGGAATGAGCATAGGTTTACGGATGAGAAAGCGGCTATCGCGTATGCGAAGCAGCATGGCACATATAAGGAGACAGACGAGTCGGAGAAAACGACTACCGAGGAGCGTAGAAATTCGGAGGATAAAAGGCCAAAAGTCACAACTTCGACCAAGACTAAGAAGGGGGGATATCCGGCCAAGCCGGAGAAGAGGGCTTCTCCGACCAGAAGAACGAAGGAGAAGAGTTCGACGAAGTGAGGACGGGATAGGAATAAGATAGGAAAAGTAAGCAAAAACGGCGGGGTGTCGTTCGCGTGCCACTGTAGGGAACGTGGAAGAGTGAGGCATCACGAATAGAAAAAGAAATTGAGATGGAAGACAAGATCAGCAGTCTATATAAGGCGTTTGTAGGCGAGGGATATGATATGGAGCCGGAGTCGGAGTTTCGGGAGAATCTTAAGGATTCGTCGAAGCGTCGCGCGGCATATGATGCGTTGGTAGGGGATGGTTATGACATGGAGCCGTATGAGGAGTTTGAGTCGAATCTGGGCTTTGGTCAGCCTGTTGTGGCGGCGGAGCGACCTGCGCCTGTCGCGGCGACGGGGGGATCACCTGCCGACAAGCCTGCTGACGCCACTTCGTCTTCCGTCGCGGCGGCGCCTGCGGGGGCGGCTTCACCTGCCGACAAACCTGCTGCGCCGGGAGCTGTCGCGAATCTGAAAGCTGAGAAGGAGGGGGTGCCGGCTCCGGCTCATGAGGAGACTGCTGAGGAGGCTGCGATGCGGAAGCTCCGTGAGGAGATCAAGGGGTTGACTCTTGATGAGCGCGAGGCACGATTAAAGTCACTTGGAGCATTACACAGTAAGGAAGTGGAGAATGCGATGGCAGATTATCGTGCTGCGGAGAAGACTGCTGATGAGGAGCGTCGAGCATATGCCGATTGGGAGCGAGAGAATACGTGGATCACACTTAAGGATGGGCAGAAGCTGAGTGTGGCTGAATATGAGAATGCGAAGAAATCGGGTCGTGTAGATGATTCGATGGTGGATTATGATCCTCGGGTTGTGGCGCGCGAGGCACGCGAGGCAGAGGCACGCGAGGCGGCTGAGATTCGAGATCGGGGCATTACTTCGGCTCCTGAATCGTCGTCGGGCGCTCCTATGAGAGTGTATGATCTTGGGGTTAAGGGTGCGGTTCCGTATGTGGCAGATGATGTAAGGGTGTTGTCGAATCCGGAAGATGCGTATCGTACGGCGGGTAAAGTGGCCTACGGGGGTACGGCTGAGCGACCTTTCGAGCTGCCGGATGTGAATGTATATTCTGATCGTTCGTCACGCGAGGCTATGGCGGCGCGTCTTGCAGAAGCGGAGGCTCGCTATTCGGAATTGCTGGATCGACGTGTAGAGGAGGAGAATTCGCGAGCTACGGCGATGTCGGCGTTTGGCGACATTGCGCGCGGCATGTCGCAGCGAGGGCCGAGGGGTAATGCTGCGGGCACATCGAAATCGGATCTTGATCAGGATTTGGAGAATGCGCTGGCGGAGGTTGTGATGCTACGGAATGCGCTCAAAGACTATGATGATCGAGTAGGAGCAGACGGGAAGGCGTGGTATGAGAAGATGGGTCGAGGCTTATGGAGTGCGTTGACGGATGTAGACACGTATACGAACAAGATTGCGAGCATTTCTGCGGGGCAGACGGCTCTTCATGCAGACGAGTCGACAAAAAGCGGGAAGGAATTGCTTGAGACTCGCGAGGGTGCGCGCCAACTTTCATCGGAGGCGCCGGATCCGGGAGGCTTTTATAGCGGCGCTCGCTTTGCGGGCGAGATGTTGTTTGATCCGGTGACGCTGGCGTCGGGTGCGATGGGAGGAGTGGCGCGCGATGCGTTTAATCGAGGATTGGTGGCCACGCTTGGTCGCGGGATGGCGCGTGAGGTAGCGGAGCGTCGTATAGGCCAGAATCTGCTTGCACGCTTGGCGGGATCGTCGGTCGGCATGGGAGCGAATCTTGCGACGTTTGAGGGTCTTGGGTCTGTGAGACAG
>CAMWNT010000161.1 GCA_947175695.1 uncultured Porphyromonadaceae bacterium | reverse complement strand
GACGGCCACATGACGGATCGGGAGGCATACGAACTTATTGATTTTGCAGCCGAGAGCCGTAAGCGAGTGAAAGATCAGCTCTATCTTATCGATGAGACATTCCGAAATGAGCCTGCTATATTCAAATATGAGCTGCTGAAACAGCACGGTGAGATAAAAACCGTTGACACTCTTGAACGTATCAGCAACAATATTGATGAAGTGGTTGAGGATATAGGAGAGGTCGTAGCAGATGATACCGCATCTACATCGTCAGAAGAGTCAAACGAAAACTCGACTTCAAGGAAAAATACAGATACATCAACAGAAACTTGTAAGTCAAAACGCAAGCGTATTTCAAATAGCGGGCAAAAGACTCTCTCATTCAGAATGGGGCAGACCGGCGTGACCTATGAAAAGCTGTTTGCTCCATATTTAGCAAACGCTAAAGAAATCGTGGTCGAAGATCCGTATATACGTGCTCCTTGGCAGGTTAAGAATCTGATTGAGTTTATCACAACGCTGATTGACACTCGTGAAACTACAGAGGGTCTGAGAATTAAACTCTATACTTCAGAAGAAGAAGAGAAGATCCCAGAATTGATAGATCGTTTTGAGGATATCAAGGATGATCTTGTGGAATATGGTATCGAGTTTGATTACGCTTTCAGAGATTTCCACGATAGGGCCATTACGACTGACGATGGGTGGCGCATTGTCCTCGGAAGAGGTCTGGACATATATGAAAAATATAGTCCTTACAGTGTGGCATCTTCTCGGCAGGCTCGCCGCAAGTGTAAAGAGTTCTCTGTTGATTACATCAGAGTTGACGGTGCGACGAGAGGCATCAATCTCCGCAAAGCTACTAACGTAGAGAAAATATTAGGTGATTAGCAGCTCCTACTCGTTGTCATCGTCCATGACTCTGAAGCTTGATGCCTGGCGTTAGGAGCAACAATCCTTGGATGTCCCCGGATTACAATCAGATCGTCTCTGCGTGACGCATCTACCGGATCAATAATTCTACGATTGGGGTTGAGATGCGGTTTGGCTTCAGATGGATGTAATTACGGTTGCGAGTTGCGCTCACGCGATTTTTTTTGTAACTTTGAAGCATGATTTCAATCAATAGTCTCGGAGTGGAATTCTCCGCCAAGCCGTTGTTCTCGGATGTGTCGTTTGTGATCAATAAGAATGATCGCATCGCGCTCGTCGGGAAAAACGGTGCTGGAAAGTCAACAATGCTGAAGATATTGGCCGGTATGCAGTCGCCGTCGGCCGGTAGCGTGTCGGTGCCTAATGATGTCACAGTCGGTTATCTGCCGCAGGAAATGCGTACGTCAGACGATACGACTCTGATCAACGAGACGCGTAAAGCCTTTTCGGCTCAGATCCGGCGCAGAGAACAACTGCAGGAAGTGATCGACGAAATCGGTCGTCGAGAAGACTATGAGTCGGCCGAATATGCCGCGCTGCTCGAACGGATGGAATATCTCAACGAGCGCATCGCGATGGAAGGGAGCGACAATATGGAGGCCGAAATGGAGAAGACACTTCTCGGCCTCGGCTTCACGCGCGATGATTTCGACCGGCCGACGTCGGAATTCTCCGGCGGCTGGCGTATGCGTGTCGAACTCGCAAAGCTGCTGCTGCAACGCCCCGACCTCCTGCTGCTCGACGAGCCCACCAACCATCTCGACATCGAATCCATACAGTGGCTCGAACAGTTTCTCGCCGGCAAAGCCAACGCGGTGTTGCTCGTCAGCCACGACCGCGCGTTTCTTGACAACGTCACCAACCGCACAATCGAGATCAACTGCGGAAAGACCTACGACTATAAGGTCAGCTACACGCAATTCGTCGAACTGCGCAAAGAGCGCATCGAGCAGCAGATGCGTGCCTACGAGAATCAGCAGAAGCAGATCGCCGATATCAAGGATTTTATAGAACGATTCAGATATAAGGCCACAAAAGCCGTGCAGGTGCAGAGCCGCATCAAGCAGTTGGAGAAGATTGTGCCGATTGAGGTTGACGAAGTTGACCGCTCACGCCTTCATCTCAAATTCCCGCCGGCTCCGCGAAGCGGTGATTTTCCGCTGATATTGGAGAATGTCGGCAAGGCATATGGCTCGCATCAGGTGTTTGATCATGCCGAATTCACGATCCGAAGAGGGGAGAAGGTGGCATTTGTCGGCAAAAACGGCGAGGGCAAATCTACTCTTGTCAAATGCATAATGGGGGAGATCCCCTTCACCGGCTCGCTAAAGATCGGGCATAACGTCAAGATCGGCTATTTCGCGCAAAACCAGGCGCAGATGCTTGATCAGACGCTGAGCGTCTATGAGACGATCGATCATGTAGCCGTCGGCGATATTCGCCTCAAGATCCGCGATCTGCTGGGCGCCTTTATGTTTGGCGAGGGGGATGTGGATAAGAAGGTGTCAGTGCTCAGCGGCGGTGAGAAGACGCGCCTCGCGATGCTCCGGCTTCTTCTTGAGCCGATGAACCTGCTGATTCTCGACGAGCCCACCAACCATCTCGACATGCGCACCAAAGATATCCTCAAAGAGGCTATCAAGGCATTCGAGGGGACAGTGATCGTGGTCAGCCACGACCGTGAATTTCTCGACGGACTTGTGGAGAAAGTCTATGAGTTCGGAGGGGGCTGCGTGAAAGAGAATCTTGGCGGCATCTATGATTTCCTGCGCTCCAAGCGCATGGCCGAGCTCAGCGAGCTTGAGCGTCGACCGGTAGAAGCGGTGTCGCCTGCCAAAGAAGTCGAAAAGGCGCCCCCCGCACCGGAGCCGAAGGCCGCACCCGCTTCCGCTCCGCAACGCAAGCTCAGCTATGCCGAACAGAAAGAGCGCGAAAAGACGCTCCGCAAAGCCGAGAAGAATGTGAAAGCCGCCGAGCAGGAAATCGCGCGTCTTGAAGAAGAAATTGCGGCCATGGAGAGCGAGATCGCTACAGGAAAGTGTGATCAGGAATATCTTGCGGCATATGCCGACGCGCAGAAGCGTCTGGAAAACCAGATGTCGGTGTGGGAACTGGCTTCAATGGAGCTCGACGAACTCCGCGCCGATTGATGTCGTCCCCGCGTGGACGACATCGCTTGGGCTCCCTGCAATCGCAAAAACTAACAATCAATATATCATATCATGACTTTAAAACAAATACTCATGCTTTCAGCAATCGCATTGCCTATGGCATCGTTTGCAGCTTCGGAGCAGCCTGCTTCGGCAGCCTGCTGCAGCTCGGCTGCGCGTCATGGCATCAACCGGGAGAATCTCGATCCGTCGGCCAATCCTAAGGACGACTTCTATCAGTATGCCTGCGGCGGATGGATGGTAAATAATCCGATGACCGATGAATATGCCCGCTACGGCATGTTTGATCTGCTTCGCGAAAACGCGCGCACCCAGCTTAAGGATCTTATCCTCAATCTCAGCGAAAATCCCGAATCGAAAGTGAAGGGAACAAACGCGCAGAAGGTGGCCGACATCTATCAGATGGGCCTCGACTCTGTGCGTCTCAACAAAGAGGGCGCCGCTCCTCTGAAGCCCTTTATGGAGCGCGCGAACGCAGTCACCAAAGAGAATCTCGCATCGACTCTCGCCTGGCAGCACAACGGCCTTGGCGGCTCGTTCTTCGGCACCGGCGTCGGAGCCGACGTCAATGACGCCGACATGAACATTCTCCATGTCGGAGAAACCGGCCTGGGTCTTGGCGACCGCGACTACTATCTTGAGGACACGGAGGAAAACCGGAAGTTTATCGAGGCATATCTCAACTATATCCGCACAATCTGCACTCTGGCCGGCATCAGCGAGGCCGATGCCGCGCGCATGGCCGACAATGTGCTGGCTCTCGAAAAGGAGATCGCCGCCCACAAAATGACACGCGAACAGCGTCGCGATCCCAATTCGCGCAATAACGTCATGACGTATGCCGACTTCAAGGCCGCATATCCCAATTTCGACTGGGATACATACTTCGCCGAACTCGGACTGCCTACGCTCGACAAGGTCAATGTCAGCTCGAAGGGATATCTTGAATATTTCAACGAGGCGCTTCCGACCCTTTCAGAGCAGATGATCCGCGATTATATCCTCTATGAGGTGATCGCCGAATCAACTCAGCTTCTCAGCGATGACTTCATCAATGCCGATTTCGAGATGTTTGACAAGACTCTTTCCGGCAAAAAAGAGCAGGAACCCCGCTGGAAGCGTGCGATGGCTATTCCCAACTCGATGTTTGGCGAGGCCATCGGCCAGCTTTATGTGGAGAAATATTTCCCAGAAGAGAACAAACAGGCGATGAAGGTGCTTGTGGAGAATCTTCGCGTAGCGCTCGGCCAGCAT
>CAMWNT010000160.1 GCA_947175695.1 uncultured Porphyromonadaceae bacterium | reverse complement strand
GCATAACGGTCGAAGGGAAACGACGTAGTGCTTGAGCGTATCGCGTGAAGACACTGGGTGGAGATGCCGAATCCGGCCTTGACGTTATGCAGAGGAGTGATATTGTATTTCAGATTGAGTCGAGGTTCAGCCTCGATGTAGGTTTTTCCGTCAAACTGATTTGGTGTCGCGAGGGTGGTTTGAAACTCATGAAAACGATTTTGCGACAAGGCTGACGCCACATTCAGACGCACGCCCGCTGTCACATCGAATCTATCGGCAAACGAGCCTGCATATTCAGCCCATACGGAGTTCTCCCATAGCGACCGGATTTCGCGCTCACGCGATGCGTTGAGCATCCATTCGGCCGATTTGACTCTAAGCAGTTCGGAGCGCATTCCGAATTCCAGGCTTTGTCGCTCGGCGATCTGCCAACGCATCCTCTCGTTGATGGAATAATTATGTATATAGGTCCACATCACCTGGTTGAGGTCCATTATATCCATCGCCATTTTGGGCTCAAAATGGGTCAGCGCGGCGGTTGTGGTGAATGTCAACCGATCGTTGGCGCGCGCCGTCCAATTAAGCGAGCCGCCAAGATTACCCCAATACAATCCCATAAGATCGGCGATCGCCATATTGTCGTGGCTGATAAAGAAAGTGCCGTCGATCATGTGGCATGATGAAGGGCGATAGCGAAGCTTTGCCGAGACATCGTAGAAGTTCATGATTGTGCTGCGATATTCCGGAATTATCTTTAAGAAGGCATCGACATATGAGCGCCGTGCGGCCACGGCAAACGAGAGTTTATCCTTCACAATCGGACCGTCGGCTTTGATCTTGGCGGCAAGTATGCCGATTGTGGCCGAGCCGTGATACTCCTCCATGTCGCCGGCGGCCAGAGTGGTTTCCAGCACAGATGATGTAGCGTCGCCATACATAGCCGGGATCGTACCCTTATAGAGAGTGACGCCACCGATGGCATTGTCGTTGAAAGTGGAAAAAATACCCATCACATGGCTCGGATTGTATAGGGATATGCCGTCGAGCAATACAAGGTTCTGATAAGCGTTGCCACCTCTGACCTCGAAGCCTCCCCCACCTTCACCTTCACTTCTTACGCCCGGAAGCAATGTGATCGACTTGATGATGTCGACCTCGCCGCCGAATGCCGGGAGATCTATCATCTTCGACAGTTCGAGACGTTCCGCACCGATCCGCGAGTTGTTGAAGCGCTGGCGGGCGGAGTTGCCGGTGACGACGACTTCCTTAAGCTCTTCGGCAGCTATGCTGTCGTTCGGCTCTTCGGCAGCCGCGGTCGCCGACACTGCGATCAGCCCCAAACTCAAAACACCTATTTTCTTTACCATAAATTTAAAACCGTTTCATGAGATTGCTTGGATTCAAACACTCTCTTAGCCTGCAAAGTTACAAATTTTCAATGACATTCCGGGGGGAATGGACAGAAGAACCGGAGCGAAAGGAGCCTCCTTCAAAGAGATATAGGACGATCTGGCACGCTTTTTGTTCTGACATGATGACCGGTAAGAAGATAAAGGGCCATCCGGTGCTCTACCCTGCGGCTTGATTCTCGCGCCGAAGGGTCACAGTTATTCAACGTGTTAAACTTCGTTTCTGAAATCGACTAATTTGCAACAAACCAACCTGACTGTCTTTTTTTAAATGAGAGCATTACGTCATATAGCAATCGCCGCTGCCGCCATAGTGATGACGGTGTTGAGTGCGTATGCGCGGATAAAACCCACTCCGACTGACGCCGAAACGATTCTATTTCAATATTTCGACATCGTTGGCAGCGAGAATTCCGAGGCAGAGCTTGCAAGATGGGTTTCGACAAAGTCTGACACTGAGTTGGCCGCCCTGCCGATAATCATCGGGTTCGGAATGATCAATCAGATCGAGAGCCCCATCTTGAGCGATTCCACTGTCTACAACGCCTGCTTGTCGGCTATAGGATTGATTCAGAAGGGAATGAATACCATCGACCAATCAGGCAATACCGATGCGTTGTATCTGACGACGAGCGATGCCGGTCTGATTCCTGCAAGATATATTTTGGCCAACGCCTACGACCGCGCCTATAAATATCCGGAGGCTGACTCGGCTTATGTCGCGACAGCCAAAGAGGTAGGCAGAGATTTCGGCCCGGATTCCGAAGAATTCGTCTATTGGAGCAACTGTTGCGCCGGGAGTCTGCAGCGAAAGAATATAAACTGCGAAAAGGCCATCTTACTCATGCTCCCTGCCAAAGAGGCGGCGTTGCATTCGCCTGATGTGACAGATCCGACGGCGTGCGACTTTCTGTTATCGCTCGCTCGGTATTATCTACGCGCGGGCGATCATTCCGAAGCTCTGAATCTTGCAAAGGAGGCGGAAAAACGGTCAGGCGATGATCGGCAGTTGATTTTTAACGTCAGCAACATGCTGGGCGAGCTCTATCTCAATGAGGGCAATAATGACGCCGCCCGCGATTATTTCAAAAAGGCTGAAGCAAACGCTCCTTCGCTCCGGGATTTCTTTGAAGCCGGGGTGAATTTCGCTGACCAGATGCGCCGAACGGGGTTCCCGGATACCGCCGAATCGACACTCCTCGGTCTTGCAAACTACGTTGATTCCGAAGAATTGTCATTTGCGGATCTTTTCAACTATTACGAATCTTTGGGCGTTTTCTATACTTTCACCAATCCCGATCAATCGGAAGCGTATTTTCAGAAAGCGAAAGAATATCTCGGCAATGTAGGATATCCGGAGATGATCCGCCATATTCTGAATTCAGAGGTCTACCCTAACGCCGACAACAGCTTCAAGGTCATATCCGCGCTCGACAGATCCGAAATGCTCTTCGGCCTCATAGGCGACGAGCCTCGCCTTCTCAATGAGATTCTCAATCTGAAAGGCTATTATCTGCTGGATATCGGCGATTGCAAGACAGCCCGCGAATATCTTGAAGCGGCGTATTTACGGATGCTGGATTATGCTTCGGGCGATCCTCAATTGCTGACTCTGCTGCAGCGGCTGGCCAAACTCGACGAGATCGAGGGGGGCGAAGACTTTCGGCGTGAATATTATCTCCATCAAGCCTATCGCGGCGCGAGTTCGCATGGCGAATCGTCGGAGCTATATTCGGATGCTCTGGCCGAGTTATTACACTTCTATCTTCAGATCGGCGACACCGAGCGAGTCGGCCATTATCTCGACATCTACCGCAAAATCCGACCCGACTCATTCGAGACCCGATGCTATGAATATCGGGCGCTACTGCTTGAAGGGAAGACGCCGGAAGCGGAAAAATCATTGATTGCGATAAAAAATGACTTCCCCGGGCAAAGGGAAGCCGTCAATCTGATGATTCAGCGCCACTATGCCGCCACCGGATCGGAGAGAATTACGGATGTGGCAACCGACGTTTTCGACGATTATCGCCGCGAGCTATTGCGCAGTCTGCTCTTTATGAGCGATCGAGAGCGTCGCAATATGGAAGCGGAGCTGAAATCAAGGAGAGACGAGATACTCTCCGCACTGAGTTTTGCACCGTCGCTCGGCGAATTGGCCTTGAATTATTCGCTATTCTCGAAGGGATTGCTTTTCCATACTCAGAACGACATCGCCCGCACATTGGTCGACAATGATTCGGCGCGTATGGAAATGGCGGTCATCAAGGGTCTGAAGGCTGAATTGGAGCAGGCAGTCAATTCGCTCGATAAGCTTCGGGCACACTCCATTCAGCGGTCGATTGATTCCCGACAGCGCTATTTGATCGATGATTATCTGAATCACGACGCATTCGCCCGACACTTCGACCGATACAACATCAGTTCGCTGCAGGCCGACATGACGCCGGATGATCTGATGATCGATTTTGTGGAGTATTCGGATAGTGGCTCAAGCCGACTCGGTTGCTTCTTGATCGAGAAGGGGAAGCCGGTGGAATTTATCGGATTGGGCACTACCGACGATCTCGCCGATCTTGCCGATGAGCGGAACGGCAAAGGGATATGGTCGAAGATCACTCCCCGCCTCACTCCTGACAAGAGGATCTTTTTCTCCACCGACGGCATACTCAACACACTCCCTATCGAGTTTGCCGATGACGAGGCGGGGGTGCCTATGTGTGAGATGTATGAACTCCACAGAGTGTTTCATCTCTCCGACATTTGCAAGAGCCAGGGGATCGGCGATCGGGTGGAGGCTATCGGCGTGGCCGACCATAATTCGCCGGCCGGCGAAGCCCGCAGGCTCGACGACGGCTATCGCGGCAACTGGAACGACCTTGCCGGAGTCGAAACAGAACTCTATCGCATTGCCGAGAGCCTCGACGGCGTCTGCGACTATCATCGCGTATT
>CAMWNT010000159.1 GCA_947175695.1 uncultured Porphyromonadaceae bacterium | reverse complement strand
AATTGCGTGAGCTTGCACTCAAAGTGGGTGCGGATTGCCCGATGTTTGTGGCCAATATGCCTGCCTATGGCGAGGGGATCGGCGAAAAGTTGGCTGAGGTCGATTCGTTTTTAAAAGGGATGTGGCTTGTTGTGGTCAAGCCGTCACTGCATATCTCTACAGCCGAAGCATTTGCAGGAGTCACACCGCGTCGCCCGGTGCGTCAGCTTCGTGAACTTATCCAAGAGCCGCTTTACAAATGGCGTGATCACATAACCAATGATTTTGAGGAGTCGCTTTTCCCTCGTCATCCCGAGCTTGCCGAATTGAAATCACGGCTCTATGAAGAGGGGGCGGACTATGCGTCGCTGACCGGCAGCGGGGCGGCGCTCTATGGCATCTTTACCGAGGAGCATCGTGCACGACGCGCATTGCAGTCGATCGATGTAGACTATAAGACACTCATATTGCTTTGACAAGCATCCCGAGAGAGTATTTTTCAGTGTCGGGCAATGGTGTCATTGTTGAATGGCGCGCCGCCGGCAGAACCACAATGGGCCGATAGCGTTATAATATGAGGAGAGTTATTGCCATGTCTTGACGTGATGGCGTGTTTCGCAATGAGCATGGATATCGCGTGGATGCATGATTTTTTTGAGTAAATCTCTCATAAAAGCGACCGCCGCGAGTGTCGTTAACAGTTTTTGGCAAAGAATTTGCTTGGAAATAAAAACTGTCGAGCCGCTTCCCCGGGCTTCGGATGTCGATGGCGAACGCCGTCGTCGGCTTGCTTCGGATGAGCGGCGAATCGCTCGGTGGCGGTTAACAATATCGACAGACAATAGAAAAAACAAATAAAATGATCAGCATTCGGGAGTCCGGAGTTAAAGGCCGGGGCATTTCGATAGCGGATCAGAAAGGTAATATATGAGCAAGAATAAGAATAAATTCGCAGGAGAGTCTGTGGAGCCGAACGCGACTCCGCAGGATGATGTGGTGATCACCGACGATTTCGCAGCTACAGCCGATGGCGAGACGGAGACCCCTTCGGCCGAACAGCCAACACCCGAAGAGGAGATCGCTCGTCTTCAGGAAGATCTTGCGAAAGAGAAGAAAGAATATCTCTTCCTTATGGCTGAGTTTGATAATTTCCGCAAGCGCACACTTAAGGAGAAATCGGAAATAATCCGCAATGCCGGCGAGAATGTACTCAAGGGTCTGCTTCCGATCGTCGATGATTTCGAGCGCGGACTCAAGGCTGCGGCTCAGGCCAAGGATGCTGCTACTGTCGATGAAGGAATGCAGTTGATTTATAATAAGCTTGTGAAATATCTTGCCGCCAATGGCGTTAAGGAATTTGATCCCGCCGATGATGTCTATGACGCCGATCGTCATGAGGCGATTTCGGTGGTGCCTGTGCCCGATGAGTCGCAGAAGGGAAAGATTCTTGACACTGTTGAGAAGGGCTATATGATCAACGACAAAGTGCTTCGCCACGCGAAGGTGGTTGTCGGCCAGTAATCAGGAATCGGTTGGCCGTATAATAATAATTTGAGGAGGATTCCGGAATGGCAGAAAAAAGAGATTACTATGAAGTGCTGGGCGTCAGCAAGGATGCCACAGCCGATGAGATAAAGAAGGCCTATCGAAAGATGGCCGTCAAATATCACCCCGACCGCAACCCTGATAATAAGGAGGCGGAGGAGAAGTTTAAGGAAGCAGCCGAGGCATATGATGTGCTCAGCGATGCCGACAAGCGTGCGAAGTACGACCGTTTCGGCCACAACATGGGTCCGCAGGGATTCGGTGGCGGTGGCGGCCAGTATGCATATGGCGGCGGCATGAGCATGGAGGATATCTTTGCGAATTTCGGCGATATCTTCGGAGATGTGTTCGGCGGAGGTCGCGCATATGGCGGCTTCAGCGGCGCGACGGGTGGCTCGCCGCGCAAACATGTCAATAAAGGCACCGACCTGCGTATCACTGTCAAGGTGACACTCAAGGATATAATGAACGGTGTCGACAAGAAGCTGAAGATTCCGCGCATGG
This sequence comes from uncultured Porphyromonadaceae bacterium, assembly GCA_947175695.1. Lineage (GTDB taxonomy): Bacteria > Bacteroidota > Bacteroidia > Bacteroidales > Muribaculaceae > Lepagella. Next base: position 2,324 of record CAMWNT010000159.1, on the reverse strand, counting down.
TGGCCTGCGAGCATTGCAAGGGCACAGGCGCCAAGGATGGCACTGCGTTCAAGACCTGCACGCGATGCCAGGGCACCGGTTATGTGACAGGCGTCCAGCAGACAATGTTCGGCCCGCAACAGACTCATCGTGTATGCCCGGAGTGTAATGGCGAGGGCAAGGTGATCACCGAGAGCTGCAGCTATTGCGGAGGCACCGGTGTGGTCAAGAAGGATGAGATCGTCAGCTTCCACATCCCGGCCGGCGTCAGCGATGGAGATGTTCTGACTCTTCGTGGCCAGGGCAACGCTCCGCGTCATGGCGGCGTCAATGGCGATCTGCTGATCGTCATCCAGGAGGAGAAGAATGCCGAGCTGATTCGCGATGGCGTGGATCTGATCTATAATCTGATGCTTGATTTCCCGACCGCGGCATTGGGCGGCACAGCCGAAGTGCCCACAGTCGAGGGTCGCGCCCGTCTGAAAATAGCCGCCGGCACTCAGCCGGGTCGTGTGCTCCGTCTCCGTGGCAAGGGCCTGCCTAAGATGAATTCAAGCATTAAGGGCGATATCCTGGTCAATGTGATGGTGTATGTCCCCGAGAATCTGACAGATGCAGAGAAGGCCGCAGTGGAGAGCTTGAAGGATCAGCCCAACATTGTGCCTAATGAGTCGACCGTCAAGCGCATTTTCTCGCGCTTGCGCCACATTTTCAATAAGGAAAACAGAGGCGTTGAGTGATGCATGAATGTCGGGCGGTTCCGGCCGCCGAGCGCTTACTCTGAACGCAAATAAAAAGCGAGGGATCATCAGATCTCTCGCTTTTTTATTCTTTTGTCTCGGTGGATTCGTTCCCCCCCGCGGGCCTCGCTCAGAGGAGGATCTTGGCGGCCGCCCCGTTGGAGGTCGCAATGTAGAGGCCGGCGGTGAGCGAAGTCGATGCGCCGGGAGCGATGCTGCATATGCGAGCTCCGCCGGCTGAGAAGATGTCGCAGTTTTGGGTGCCGATATTAGTGATCCGGCAGCCTTCGATTTCTACAAATCGAGTGGTGGCGTCGGCTTCAAGTGATGCGACACCGGATTCTGAAAGGGTCGCGTTGAAGGAGATGACACCTTCTTCCGATTCGGTGATTTCCGAGATCATGGCGACACTGAGCTGAGCGCCGGCCCACGACTTCAGAGAGGGCGCGGTAGTGTAGCCGAACGACGTGCGTCCTGAGGTGCCCGGGAATGTGTCTCCGTCGCGTGTGACCTCAGTCAGCTTGTTGTCGGCTTCCACGATGTCGACATATTGGTGCATGCGGGTGTTGTTGACGACATTCTTATCCCAGATATCCTGTTGGAAGTCGATGTGCCATGCGAGCATGCCGTGGCCGGGTATGTAGGTGTCGTAGCCGGATTGCTGGCGGTTTTCGAGGATATAGAATTCATCGGGCGATGAGGTCGGGATAATGAATCCTTCGTTGGAATCATGGAGAGGGGGGAGAGAATAAATGCCGTCGGCATCGATCGGGCGAGGTTGCGCCCATCCGAGGCAGTAGCGTTCAAAGATGGAATAGTTGGCCGGTGTGCGCCCGTCGTTGTTGTATCCGGCGTAGTCGAGCGTTGAGTAGCGTCCGGGTGTGAAGGCGCCGGTGTAGGATGTGGCGTAAAGATCGGGCAGTCCGAGCACATGACTGAATTCATGCACAAAAGTGCCTATTCCGTCGGGTGTGCTTGTCGAGAAGTCGAGCTCGTTGCTCATGGCATAGCGATTGAGCAGGACGCCGTCGAAGTAGTAGTCTTGTTCGAGTTCGAAGTCGAGTATATCGGCGGAATGAGGCCAGATTGCGTTGACCACATTCGAGTCGTGTTCGCCATATCCGGCATAGTAGATGTAGACGTTGTCGATCTGGCCGTCGCCGTCGGTGTCATAGATAGAGAAGTCGACCTGGCTGTCGAGCTTTGTCAGAGCCTCAATCACCATCTCTTCCGGGTGGATGTCATATCCGTAGCGGTCGTTGGCTCCGTATTGTTTCATCGGGTAGGTTGTTCGGATCGGGCCGTAGACATCGAATTGCGGGGTGAATTTGCCGCCGGAGTTGAACACGAAGAAATCGCGTGCCGATCCGGTGGCTCCGTTGTCGGAATAACCTTCTTCGTTGAGGAGCCGATAGAAGTAGTCGTAGGGGTCTTCCATCGAGAAGAATCGGTCGGGATATGAGATGAGAATCACCAATGCGTGCGGACTCCCGAAAGAGGGGAATGCGGCTCCGGAGAAGAGGTATTTGCGTTCGGCGGCGTCGGTGGCTTCAACGGCGCGTTTCTGCGCTTCGGGCGCCACAGGGCGTAGAAAGCCGTCGGAGT
>CAMWNT010000158.1 GCA_947175695.1 uncultured Porphyromonadaceae bacterium | reverse complement strand
CTCCCGGCACGTATCACCAACCTCCTGTTCAACGTCGCCGCCGGCATCGAGGTCGGCATGGCAACCAACATGCCCCCACAAAACCTCACAGAGTCGCTCAACGCATGTCTGGCTTATATCGACAATCCCGATATCACTATCGAGGGTCTGATGCAATACGTCACCGCCCCCGACTTCCCGACCGGCGGTGAAATCCTCGGAATGAAGGGGGTGCGCGACGCGTATGAGACCGGACGAGGACGAATCGTCATCCGCGCCAAATGCGAAATCGAGACCGACGGCAACCATGATGTGATCGTAGTCTCCGAAATCCCACACGGCGTCATCAAAAACGAGCTGGTCAAAAACATCGCCGACCTTGTGCTCGAAAAGAAAATCGAAGGTATCGCTGATATCACCGACACCTCCGCCCGCGGCGAAATGCATATCGCAATCGATATCAAGCGCGACGCCAACGCAAGCGTAATCCTCAACAAGCTCTACAAAATGACGCAGCTCCAGACTTCGTTCAGCGTCAACAACGTAGCGCTTGTCAACGGCCGCCCGCGCACACTCAATCTCCGCGACCTGATCAGCAACTTCGTCGACCATCGCCACGAAGTCGTCATCCGACGCACTCGCTATGAGCTCCGCAAGGCCGAAGAACGCGCTCACATCCTCCGCGGACTCATGGTGGCTGTCGACAATATCGACGAAGTCATCGCCATCATCCGCGGAAGCCGCACTACCGAAGAGGCACGCACAACTCTCGCTTCCCGCTTTGATCTCGACGAAATCCAGACCCGCGCGATCGTCGAAATGCGACTCCGACAGCTGACCGGCCTTGAAATGGAAAAACTCCGCGGAGAATATGACGAACTCATGAAGCTCATCCAACATCTCAACGACATCCTCAACAACGATGAGGTGTGCAAAAACGTTATGAAGGAGGAGCTCATCGAGATTCGCGACAAATATGGCGACGAACGTCGGACACGCATCAACTACTCCGCCGGTGAATTCAACGCCGAGGATTTCTATCCCGACGATGAAATGATCATCACTGTCAGCCACATGGGCTACATCAAACGCACTCCCCTCTCCGATTTCCGCGCCCAAAACCGCGGCGGACTCGGCGCGAAGGGCAGCGACACCCGCTCGGAAGATTTCATCGAATATATCTACCCCGCGTCAAACCACAGCAAACTTATTTTCTTCACAGAAAAGGGACTCTGCTACGCGCTTAAAGTCTATGAAATTCCCGAAGGTGCCAAAAACACCAAAGGCCGTGCGATTCAGAATCTCCTCAACATCGATGCCGACGACGCAGTCAACGCCTTCATCACAATCAAGAAGACCGCCGATGAGGAATATCTCAACTCCCACTGCCTCGTGTTTGCCACTAAGAAGGGTGTGGTCAAAAAGACAAAACTCTCAGAATACGGCCGCATAATGGCCAACGGCAAGAAGGCTCTCATCATCCGTGATGACGACCGCCTGATTCAGGTGGCTCTGACCGACGGCAACTCTGAAATCATCCTTGCCGCACGCGACGGACGCGCGATCCGCTTCCACGAAAGCAAAGTGCGCGAAATGGGACGCGTTTCGACCGGTGTGCGCGGCATGACTCTCTCCGGCCCCGATGATGAAATCGTCGGCATGATCACCCTGAAGGAGGGCTCGGCCGACACTGTCATGGTTGTCTCTGAAAAAGGATATGGCAAACGCTCCGACCTCGACGACTATCGTATCACCAACCGAGGCGGCAAGGGCGTCAAGACACTCTCGATCACCGACAAGACCGGCAGGCTTGTCGCAATCAAGAATGTCAACGACGACAACGACCTTGTCATCATCAATCAGAGCGGCATTACACTGCGCCTCAGCGTCAAGGATGTGCGCGTGATGGGACGCGCGACCCAGGGCGTCAAGCTCATCGACCTCTCGAAGCGCGGCGACACGATCGCATCCGTATGCAAAGTCGATTCCGATCCGGAGTCAACCGCCGAGCGCGAAGCCGAAGAGGAACTCCGCGAAAACGCCGAGGCCGAAAACCGTGAGAGCATCGACACTCTCGCCGGCAGAATCGAAGCCGACGAAGAGCGGATAATCGACGACGAACTCGACGAGCTCGACCGCGAAATCCCCGATGAGCTCGAATCGGCCGAACTCGAAGCCGAGGAAGAGGCACTCGAAGACGCTCTAGAAGAGGGCGACGACGATGACGAAGTCCAGGAATAATGTTAACACCAAATCTCATATACTTATGAAGAAGTTCATGACACTCGCACTTTGCATGGCGGCTGTAGCCTCCATGAGTGCACAGAAGGAGAACGTTGACGCCGCGAAGAAACTCTCCGGCAATTTCGACAAGATCCAGGAAGCCCGCGACCTGATCCAGAAAGCCATCGCCGACCCCTCCACAGCCAACGACGCTTACACCTATTATATTGGCGGCAAGCTCGAATTCGATGCCTACGACAAAGGGAAAACAATGGGCGCAATCAAGCCTGACGATCCCTCGGCCAACCGCGAAAAGATGGCTGAAGAGCTCCTTAACGGCTACGACCTCTATCTCAAGGCATTGCCCCTCGACTCTGTGCCCAACGAAAAAGGACAGGTAAAACCCAAATATGCCAAAAACATCATCGGCACTATCGCCGGACATGCCGGTGATTTCTTCCAGAGCGGCGCAGCAATGTGGGAAGCCAAACGCTATTATCCCGAAGCCTACAACTGCTTCCTTATCTACGCTCAGATGCCCGATGCCGCTTTCCTCGGCAATAAGGCTCCCGAGATCCCCGAAGTAGATCGCGCCCAGGCATTCTTCAATGCCGGCATCGCCGCTTATTCGGGCAACGCCGTGAAAGACGCCGCCGACGCTTTCCGCAACGCGCGTCTCCACGGATCGGAAGATCCCAACACTTACATCTACGAACTCGCCAGCTGGCAGGCTATCGCACAGCGTGACTCTTCGATGAACGATGAAGCTCAGAAGAGAATCCTCGATGTGGCTCAGGCAGGCTACGACAAGTTCGGCATCGAACAGCCGATCTTCCTCAACAACCTCGTCAACACCTACGTGCTCGACGGCGACTACGACAAGGCTATCTCCACAGTCAACAACCTTCTCTCTTCCAACCCCGACAACTCCAACCTGCTCGGACTCCTCGGCTTCATCTACGACCGCCAGGACAAGGATGATGAATCTATTGACTACTACCGCAAAGCCGCCGCTCTCGAAAACTGCGACTTTGAGACCCTCAAGAACGCATCCAAGAAAATGTATCGCGTAGGCGCCACCAAATATGGCTTACTCAACCCCAACGACACCGCCGGCAAGCAGGCTGTGCGTGACGCTTATTTCGAGCCCGCTCTCGCGACTGCAAAGCGCGCTAAAGCCATCAACGGCGACGACAGCGATGTCGACTACGTAATCGAAAACATCGAATACGCTATCCAGACCTACTATCCCGCCAACTGATCCTGATCGGGCGTAAAGAAATCCCTATAACTCGCCGGGGCCTTTGTTGATTCGTCGACAAAGGCCCCGGTCAGCTTTTCCACCGCAGCCACACTCTCATTCATGCCAACCTCGTCAGACACTCCATAATGACATACGGCATGAATCTCAAAAGCCAACAGAGATCAAAGCCTCCGATGTCAGGGACACCACAGTCAACTGATGACTGTCCCGACGACCCGTGAGGCCCGAAGAATTAACAAAATTTAGATGATCCGACAAAAAAATCGCTGAAATCTTTCGCGCATTGATCTATTGTTATTAACTTTGTATTCTGAATCCAGAATATGTTGTAAAACATCAAAAAGAAGCATGGGACTTTTCTCTTTTACTCAAGAAATCGCGATGGATCTCGGCACTGCCAACTCCATCATCATACATAACGACAAGATTGTGGTCGACGAGCCCTCCGTCGTCGCAATCCAGAACAAGACCGACAAAGTCATGGCTGTCGGCACCACCGCCCACCAGATGGAGGGCAAGGAATCTCCCGGCATACGCACTGTCCGCCCCCTGCGCGACGGCGTCATCGCCGACTTCGACGCCGCCGAGCAGATGATCCGCGGCCTCGTCAAGATGGTCAGCACAAAGCGCCGCTGGTTCTCCCCCTCGCTCCGCATGGTGGTCTGCATCCCCTCCGGCTCTACCGAAGTGGAGATCCGCGCCGTGCGCGACTCTTCCGAGCATGCAGGCGGCCGCGACGTCTACATGATCTATGAGCCCATGGCAGCCGCACTCGGCATCGGCCTCGACGTCGAAGCGCCCGAAGGCAACATGATCGTCGACATAGGCGGCGGCAGCACCGAGATCGCCGTAATCTCACTCGGCGGCATCGTCAGCAACAAATCCATCCGCCTCGCCGGCAACGACCTCACCGCCGACATTCAG
>CAMWNT010000157.1 GCA_947175695.1 uncultured Porphyromonadaceae bacterium | reverse complement strand
CTTCGATGAGAGCTTTAAGCGCGTGGTGATCCGCCTTGCCGCTGATTGCGATTGCCTTATCGGCAGCCTCGGTCGCACCGGCCGTGTCATCAAGTGCGAAACGGCACTTGGCCAAAGAGGCATACACTCCGGCGGTTTCCGCGTCCGGGAGCGCCAGCAGTTTTGTAAACGCATCCTCCGCCTGACTGAAATTGCCGCTGTCGAGAGCGATATTACCCTTCAGGAAAAGCATCATCGTCTTATCCTCAACCTTATCGGCTGCGAAATCGAGAGCGGCCGCCACGGCAGTGTAGTTGGTCGACGCCATGCGCACAAGCGCCTGCATAGCCGAAGAATTATTCTTGCCCATGCTCATTGCGAGGATATAATTGGCGGCGGCGTTTTCAGGCTGCTTCATCTCCTCGTAAAGATCGCCAAGGCGTGTATAAGTGACCGGATTGGTTGGATCGGCCGACTCCACCTCCTTCATAAGAGTCTCGGCCTCCGAGAAATTATTCATGCGGATGCAGGCCTTGGCCATACCGTAATACGCCTCCTGGCTGCGCGACTTAAGGCTCTGCATATTTGAGAAAGTGCGATATGCTTCATCATTTCGGCCGAGGTCGAGCAGGATATTGCCCTTTCGGAAGACATTGAAATAATCCGAGGGATTGATTGCGAGTGCGTCATTGATGGCCTTAAGAGCGATTTCATGCTGGCCTGTGACGGACGCCACATTCGCCAGAAGCGACAGCTCACGCTGACGCAAATCAGTGTTTTTCTGAGGAGTATACTGAAGAGCCGCGTTCAGATCATCCTGAGCCTGGGGAAAGAGGCCGAGCTTATAATACTGAGCGGCGCGTTCGTAAAGAGTCTCATAATCCTTGGGATTCTCCTGCAGGAGTTCGGCATAGCCATTGAGCACGGCCTGCGTGATAGGGTTGATTTTCTGAGCGCCGACGGAGAGAGCCGCTACGACGGCAAGGGCGCAGAGAGGACGTAGGAAATTCATTAATTATAAATTATAAATGATTAATTTTCAATCAAGAAGGTTGTGGCATTCGGCTCGAAGAGCATACTTGGCCTATGTGAGAACGCAAAATATACGTGCATTGTTGAATGTCGGGACACTCTTTTTGCATGTCGGCGACCATAAAAAGTCGCCGCGAATATATTTTATGCGCTCATCAACCGAGGGCGAAGCGTATTGCCGAGAGCCGCTGCAAGAGATCATCGACATCGGCGAGGGGGAGCATGTTGGCCCCGTCGCTTTTAGCCTTCGACGGATCGCGGTGGGTCTCCATGAAGATGCCGTCGGCTCCGGCGGCGACAGCCGCGCGTGCGATTGTCGAGATCATCTCCGGCATACCGCCTGTCACGCCCGACGCAGAATTGGGCTGCTGCAGCGAATGGGTGATATCGGTGATCACCGGGCAGTCGCAGGCTTGCTTCATCATCGGGATAGCCCGCATATCGACGATCAGGTCATGATAGCCGAACGATGTGCCGCGATCAGTCACACTCACCTTGTCATTGCCCGAGGCTCTCACCTTCTCCACCGCGAAGCGCATTGCCTCCGGAGCGAGAAACTGCCCCTTTTTGATATTGACCATACGGCCTGTGGCCGCGGCGGCCACGAGCAATTCCGTCTGGCGGCAGAGAAACGCCGGGATCTGAAGAATGTCGACATAAGGAGCTGCCATCTCCGCTTCATGAGCCTCATGAATGTCTGTCACCACCGGGATGCCGAAATCGCGGCGCACCCGATCGAGAATGCGGAGCGCTTTCTCATCGCCGATACCTGTGAAAGAATCGAGCCGCGACCGATTCGCCTTGCGATAGCTACCCTTGAACACAAACGGAATGTCGAGTCGCGAAGTGATATTGAGCAACTGCTCCGCGAGATCGAGAGCCATATCCTCCCCTTCGATCACACAGGGACCCGCCAAGAGGAAGAAATTGCCGTTGGCACTTGAAGAGAGATAATTCTTTATGTCGATATCCATTTTTTGTAAAGACTTGATAGATTAAGCATCATGCGGAAACACGCCGAGTAATCATCCGGCGCATTCCTTCTGATAATTGAGGAGATGGATTGTGTCGAGAGCCACGATGGCCGCGGTCTCTGTGCGCAGGCGGCTGAGTCCGAAAGTGACGGGCACAAACCCTGTGTCGACAGCCATCTCAACCTCCGCCGGCGAGAAATCGCCCTCCGGGCCGATCAGTAGAGTCGCATCCGAGCCGGGCTGATACTGCGTGATCAGCGGAAGGCGCGGATAGCGGGCGTCGCAATAGCCCATAAACTTCTGCGAAGTGTCGCTGCCGACGATCTCCAGCATCCGGGAGAACGGGGTCAGTGGAAGCACCTCCGGCAACGTTGTCTTCAGACTCTGCTTCATCGCCGAAACGGCGATATTGACAAGACGCTCCGTCTTCACCACCTTACGTTCCGAATGATCGCAGAGCACCGGGATGATGCGGTCGACCCCCATCTCGACCGCCTTCTCCGTCATCCACTCCATTCGATCCATGTTTTTTGTCGGTGCGACGACGAGAGTCACACTTGCGCCCCAATGAGTCGGGATTTCCTCGAAAGAGAGAATCTCCAACTGTGTGCCCCGAGGGTCGGGGTCAAGGATACGGCACGTGTAGCGACGCCCGGCGCCGTCGACGACGCAAATCTCATCGCCCGCCTTATGGCGGAGCACCTTCGCGCAATGTCGCGACTCATCCGGGGGGAGCTGACCTGTCGACAGCAGATCCGGGGCAAAAAACTGAATCATTCTGACTAATAAACTCTTAAATTGAAAATCAATCGACGAAACCCGCGCCGCCGGCTTCATCGGAAGCGGCTTCACGCACACTGATCGACGGCTTATCCTTCGGAGTGCGGAAAATGAAGATAAAGAGGACTGCGACAACGAGAGCGTAGGCTGCGAAAATGAGCCATGTCGTACGCCAATCGCCGACCATATAATTGCCTTCATAATGGCAATAAGAATTGACAATGGCTCCGGCGGCGAGCATGCCGACAGTGGCACCGATACCGTTGGTCATCAGCATGAAGAGTCCCTGGGCAGAAGCCTGGATCGAGGGGTCGGTCTCCTGCTCCACAAAGAGAGCGCCGCTGACATTAAAGAAATCGAAAGCCACGCCATAAATGATCATCGAGCCGATGAGCAGCAACACAGAGGGCATTGTCGGGCCGCCGATTCCGAAAAATCCGAATCTTACCACCCACGCGAACATAGCGATCAGCATAACATTCTTGATGCCGAAACGGCGGAGGCAGAAGGGAATTAAGAGAATGCAGCAGGCTTCGGAGATCTGGCTGAGCGAAGTCAGCAGAGTCGCGTTATTGGCCGCGAAAGAATCGGCGAACTCCGCGATAGCCTTGAACGAAGTGATATAGGGAGTGGCATAGCCGTTGGTGATCTGGAGCGACACGCCGAGCAGCATCGAGAAGATGAAGAAGATCGCCATCTTCGGGGTCTTGAACAAGCTGAAGGCGTCGAGTCCGAGAGCCGAAACGATTGTGGCCTTCTTACCGGCAGCCTTCTTCGAAATCAGGCAAGAGGGGAGCGTGAAAGCGTAAACGGCGAGCGCCAGTCCGATTATCGCGCAGACGGCGAGCTGATTGACTGTAAACTGGAAGCGCGGGTCAAAGCCCATGCTATCGGCACCCAGCGGATTTGACAGCATATAGCCCCAATGCCCGTCGTAGATATAGAATCCGTTGACAAACCACATTGCGGCGATAAATCCGACTGTGCCGAGCACGCGGATCGGCGGGAAATCCTTGATAGTGTCAAGTCCGTTGCGCTTCAGAATTGAGAAAGCGACGGTATTGGAGAGGGCGATTGTCGGCATAAAAAATGCCACCGACAAAGTATAGAGCGTAAAAATAGTGGCGAAATGAAGCGATCCCGAGGCGGTGTGGGTAAAGCCGTAATACCATGCGGCCCCCATAAACAAAGCGGCGGCGAAATGGCAGATGCCGAGGAGACGCTGAGGCTGGATGAGTTTATCGGCGATGATGCCCATGATGGCGGGCATAAAGATAGAGACTACGCCCTGGATAGCGTAGAAATAAGAGATCTCATTACCCAGGCCGTTAGCCCCGAGGTAATTGCCGATACAAGTGAGATACGAACCCCAGACGGCGAACTCAAGGAAGTTCATGACCGCGAGGCGGAATTTGACGTTTTTAGCCATGGTAGAGATGTTAGATAATGCGGTAATTTGATTTTAAAGAGTGTCTGAGGTTGACACGATTAAAAGAATCTTTGCCTCCCGGTGTTTGACTGAGGTGACATAGCGACGTGTCGTGTGGCGGCTTCGTCGCGCTGCTGAAACGGGGCGCGTGAAGTCGTCGGAGACACCGTAGAGAGAATGCGGAGCATGAAGATTCCATATAATAGATCAGACCGACCACTTAATAAAAGCGAGTCCGGGAAGCCCGGAAAGAATTG
>CAMWNT010000156.1 GCA_947175695.1 uncultured Porphyromonadaceae bacterium | reverse complement strand
CCTAACCCCTAAAATCTAAAATCTAAAACCTAAAACCTAACCCCTAACCCCTAAAACATCAGCATAAACACTGCCTGGGCGCGATTGACATTGCCATGCATCCCGCCGACATTCTTGCGCTTGCCGGCCAGATATTCCACTCCCAACTCCACACGGTCGGTGAAGTTGTAGATAAGGTTGGCCGCAAGATACTGACCATATTTGTAGTCGTCGGGTGCGGCATTGCCACGTGGAAAATGTCTTAGCGTCGCCAACGCAAAGGTCGACGTCAGATTCGGCAGCCAGTTGGCTTTTAATCCCGCCATAGTTGTAACAGTCCAGGGTGTGTAAAGTTCGCCTGCTGTGGCCGACGGCAGAAGATCGTAGTTGCCCGATGAGAGATCTCCCGTATAAGATGCCATGCCCTGTCCGACCGAATTCTGAGTGAAGAATTTAAGATAGCGGCCCGCTCTGACCACAGCCGAGAGCTGCACGCCCCACCCTGTGGAGTGGCGCGTCGTGTTGCTGACGAGATCCTGATATGCCATTGTGCGCAGAATGCCCGCCAATCTGACATGGCTCTGTCCGCGATCCCATTGATATTGGGCAAGTGCCGCGAAATCGGGCACATAGTCGTTGCATTTACGAGTCAGCTGATCATCGTCGCGCACCTGCGACGATGGAAATTCCACCGACCCGCCGACACTCCAGTGATTATGGAATGTGTGCAGATATCTGACAAGAACGTTCGAGCGGTCGACCTTGCCGTTGGGGCCGGCGCCGTCGAGAAGATCGGGCTGTGCGGCCGGATCGGAGAAGGTGGTCGTAGCAAGCCCGACAGTGACATCGTTCCATTGAAACCATGCCTTTTTCAGCTTGAAACCAGTCATTTCATAACCATTGAAGCCCCCCTCGATATATGCCTGATAGCTCCCGAGTGGTGTATGCCGACCCATGATGGTGAAGAAGATCGTGGTGCCGGCCACACTCGCCCCCATATTGCGACGGTTTTCGGGCGTCTTGGGCATATTGATCAGCGAGGTGCTGAAGCTCGATATGTCGATAGTGCCGTTCCAGTCATACCATCCGCGCACCATCACGACGCCACCTATTCCCATCGCCAGATTCGCGTCCTTGCTCATGAACATGAAATATGGAGCCTCCGGATCTTGCGAATTTCTGAACTGATTGGCATAAAACCGCATGATCATCGAATTGACCGAATCGCGCTCCGCACGCTCCCCCTCATCGCCATTGACGAAGATCACTTTCGACTTATCCACCAGATTGTTGCGTGAAGCCTCTTCAAACGAAAGCGGGATTGAATCGCCGACGCCGACATCGGGGGTCGACGGGAATCCCCCTGTGCGTGCTTGCGCGGGGAGGGCCGAAAGCAAAAGTACAGCGGCTGCCGAAGCGGGCCATAAGCGTGTGAAGCGGAAAGATGCGGGTGATGACATATGCTTTAACATTTAGGTTGTGTAATCCATAGGTTATTAATAATAATCAACAAAGCTATAGATTTGTTTATACATGGCTCTGAAAAATTACCGGAGGGGTCTATAACGCGGCCCCCGGCAGGCTATGTCGCATCTATTCAATAATCAAGCCGATCGCGCGTTAAATAAATACGTGGCTGTGCGCGATCCGGGCAGTCGCTGATTCTCAATATGCCGACACATCATAACCGAAATATATCCATCAATCCGATCCTGCTCGCGGGCGGGGTCATACTGTTCGCGCTCGCGCTCCTCGCCTCAGGATGCTCGACGAAGAAAAACACCCCGATGTCGCGGCAGTGGCAGGCCTTCACCACCCGCTATAACGTCTACTATAACGGTGATGAGCATTATAAAGAGACTCTTAAGGCTATGGAGACAGCCTATGAAGACGATTACACCCGTTTCGTGCTGACCCATCCCGCCGACGCGCGCGCCGATTCGAAGCTCCCTCAGCCATCCGGCGATTTCAAGCGCACAATCGAAAAAATGCAGAAGGCGATCCAGCTCCACAGCATCACCAAGAAGCCGCCGAAAAAAGGATCGTCGGCCAAGGAAAAGGCTTTCCGCGCCCGCGATGAATTCAACCCGTTTATCCACAACGCCTGGCTCATGATGGGGCGCGCGCAGTATTTCAACGGCGATTTCCTTGGCGCGGCATCTACTTTCTTCTATATAACGAAGCATTTCACATGGCTGCCGGAGGTCGTGACGGAGGCGCGCCTATGGCAAGCCCGCTCCTATTGCGCCCTCGACTGGGACTACGAGGCTGAAAACGCGCTCCATCTCGTCAAGGAAAAGCAACTGACCACCTCCCGACTTAAGAAGCTCTACGATCTGGTGATGGCCGATTATCTTGTCAGAACCGGGAAGTATGAGGAGGCTGTGCCTTATATCACGCTCGCAGCGAAAGCAGCCGGGGGCAGTCAGAAAAACCGACTCTATTTCCTTCTCGGCCAAGTCTATGCCCATCTCGGAAAGAAGCAGCTCGCTTATGAGGCTTTCAATAAAGCGGGAGGGGGAATGTCGACCGCCTATCGCACCAAATTCAACGCCCGCATCAAGCGTTCGGAAGTGTTCACGGGGAGCAATATCGCCTCGGAAGTGCGCTCGCTCAAATCGATGACCCGCTATGAGCGCAATAAGGAATTTCTCGATCAGATCTATTATGCCATCGGCAATCTCTATCTGACGCGCCGCGACACCGCCGAGGCGAAGAAAAACTATATCCTGGCCGTCGAGAAGTCGACGCGCAGCGGCATCGACAAGGCTCTCGCCCAGCTCGCTCTCGGTGGTATTTATTTCAATGAGCAGGATTATGTGAAGGCTCAGCCCTGCTATTCCGAGGCTGTGCCGTTGCTGCCTAAAAACTATCCCGGTTATGAGACGTTGAAGCGTCGCAGCGATGTGCTCGACGAGCTCGGCGTCTATGCCGGCAATGTGCAGCTCCAGGATTCTCTGCTCGATCTCTCGAAGCTTTCGGAGGAGGAGCAGATGAAAGTGGCCGAACGTCTTGTAGAGGAGTTGAAAAAGCAGGAGAAGGAAGCCGCCGAGGCTGCCGCCCGCGATGAGTTTCTCGCCAATCGCGATCAAAACTCGCTCATCGACCAGACCGGATCGGCCGCCACGCCGATGCTCGGTTCGGGCGACAATTCATGGTATTTCTACAACACGATGACCAAGAACGCCGGCAAGACGGAGTTCCAGAGGAAATGGGGCGCGCGCAAACTTGAAGACGACTGGCGCCGCCGCAATAAGTCGACTTTCGCCCTCGACGACGAGACGGATTCGGATGAAGCGTCGGAGGAGGATGAGCCCGACTCTACGGCTCCCGCCGATTCCACGGCAATGGCCCGCGAGACGGAGCTCGCCAAGAAGGAGTCGGATCCCCATTGCGTGGAATATTATCTCAAGAATATCCCCAAGACGGAAGAGCAGATTGCCACATGCAATGAAATCATTCAGGAGGGCCTTTATAATATGGGTGTGATCCTCAAGGATAAACTTGAAGACTATCCCGCGGCCTGCAAGGAATTCAATGAGCTCGACACCCGCTATCCCGACAATATCTATCGTCTCGACGCCTATTATAATCTCTATCTCATGGCTGTGCGCGATGATGATAAGCATGAGGCGGAGAAGTGGCGGCAGCTGATCATCACCGACTTCCCCGATTCTCCCTACGGACAGGCGATGACCGATCCCGACTATTTCAACAATCTCCGCGAGATGCATGCCCGCCAGGAGGAGATCTATGAAGAGGCTTATGCGGCTTATCTCGATGATAAAAACCGCAAGGTGCATACTCTGACCGAGAAGATGGAGAAGGATTACCCCCTCTCCCCTATCCTCCCGAAATTCGTGTTTATCGACGCGCTGTCTTATCTGACGCAGGGCGACAACGACCAATTCCGCGATCGTCTCGCCTATCTGCTCGACAAATGGCCCGACACCGACATGACCCCCATGGCCGGTGCGATCCTCAAGGGTCTGCGTGAGGGGCGTGTGCCGAACGCGGGAATGTCAAACGCTCGCGGTATGCTTTGGGATACACGCCTCGGCGAAAGCGGCGTCGAGGGCGCCGTCACTCCCGAGGGCCTCGCTAATTTCGAGCGCGATCCCAATGCGCCGCAGTATCTGGTCTATGCGTTCCCGCGCGATTCGGTCAATGCGAATCAGGTGCTTTATGATGTAGCGCGCTTTAACTTCTCTTCGTTTGTGGTCAAGGACTTCGATCTGGAGCCGATGAGCTTCGGCAATGTCGGTCTGCTGATCGTCAAAGGGTTTGCCAACATGCGCGAACTCGAGCATTATCGCGAGGTCATGGCCCGCAGTTCGTTCACTCTCCCCGAGGCTGTGCGCCCGATCATGATCAGCAAATCCAACTTTGAACTCTTGCTTCGCGAGGGACGTTCATTTGAAGAATACTTCAGATTTGAAGAGCAGGGGGATATCGACGCCAAGGAGGAGGAGGTCATCGGTGAGGTGCTCCCTCTCGATCCCGATGGCCCCGACAATCCCGACG
>CAMWNT010000155.1 GCA_947175695.1 uncultured Porphyromonadaceae bacterium | reverse complement strand
GTCTAAAGGCTTTAAAGTCCTTAAGGTCCCTAAAGTCCTTAAAGACCCTTTCCCGATTAATCATGATTAATCAAGAATAATCATGATAAATCATGATAAATTCTAAAGCCTAAAGCTAAAGCCTAAAACCAAAATTCTAAAACCTCCCGCCTAAAACCCCACATCATATGAAATCGAGATTCCTTACCGCCGCAGCCATGTGTGCCGTCTTCGCCGCCGGAATGGCGCAGACTCCCGACGCGCAGCCGAAAGTCTATTTCACTTCCGATATCTCGCCCGAATCATTGGTGGCGATCTACGACGCACTTGGTGTCAACCCCACAGGGCGCGTAGCCGTCAAGATCAGCACCGGCGAATCCGAGCGTAGCAATCAGCTGCGCCCCGAACTGATCGGTCAGCTCGTGAAGAAGGTCGACGGCACAATCGTGGAATGCAACACCGCCTACGGCGGCAACCGCTCCAACACCGCCGATCACCGCCGATCCATCGAACAGCGCGGCTATGGCAAGATCGCCCTCGTCGACATCATGGATGAAGAGGGGAGTATGAGCCTTCCGATGCAAGACACGACTTGGATGAAGGAAAATCTCGTCGGCTCGCATCTCGCCAACTACGACTTCATGATCAACCTCGCCCACTTCAAAGGGCATGCGATGGGTGGATTCGGCGGTGTACTGAAAAACCAGAGCATCGGTGTCGCCTCGGCCGACGGCAAAGCGCTTATCCATACAGCCGGCGCCTATGCCGACGTATCGCGCGCTTTCGACAATCCCCACGGTCAGGACGCTTTCCTCGAATCAATGGCCGGAGCCGCCCAGGCCGTCCACAATTATTTCATCGACAAAGAGGGCATCGTATATATCAATGTTATGAACAATATGTCGGTAGATTGCGACTGCAACGGCAATCCAGACACTCCGAAGATCAAGGATATCGGCATCCTGGCATCCCTCGACCCCGTGGCGCTCGATCAGGCCTGTCTTGATCTCGTGTTCGGCCATGAATCCACCGGCGACGGCGACGACAAAGAGCCCCTCATCGAGCGCATCACATCGCGCCACGGCACGCACACCGTCGACTACGCAGCGCAGATCGGACTCGGTTCGCAAAAATACGAACTGGTCAATCTCGACTCCGAGTCACGCTGTTGCAATGCGGCAAAATAAAAAATCACACTACCATATATAAATTTCAACCAACTTAACGGCTATGAAATCCAAGAGCATCCTCACGATACTCCTGGCCATGGCGAATGTTTCGGCTCTTGACATGTCAGGAGCCGAAATTGCTGATAGCGTCATGAGGCTGGAGGAAGTCGTGGTGACAGGGAGCGGCGAGCGGATCGCCGCCCGGTTGTTGCCCTACACAGTCAGTGTCGTCGACCACACTCAACTCGAAGCCGCGGGGAGCACGCAGGTGCTCTCGGCCATATCGGGGATGGTGCCGAGCCTCTTCGTCACCGAGCGAAGCCTGTTCGGCTTCGGCGTCAGCAATGGCGGATCGGGCCATATCAAGTTGCGCGGAGTGGGGGGCGACCGTGCGAGCGCCGTGCTGATGATGGTCGACGGACAGCCGCAGTTTGCCGGCATCTATTCCCATCATATCGCCGACTTCTATGATAAGGAGTATGTGGATCGCGTCGAGGTGTTGCGCGGTCCGGGATCTGTGGTCTACGGCTCAAACGCGATGGCCGGCGCGATCAACGTCATCACCAAGAACGCCCGTCGCGACGGAGTGCGCACAACCCTGCAATCGCAATACGGCTCCTACAACACCTGGCTTTCGTCGGCCACCAACACTGTGCGCTTCGGCCGCTTCTCGTCGCTTGTCTCGCTCTCCTACGGTCGGTCAGACGGCACTGTCGACAACTTCGACTTCCGTCAGGCCGACGGCTACGCGAAGATCGGCTATGACTTCTCCGACCGCTGGCAGGCGTCGCTTGATTACACGCTGATGAATTTCCGTGGCAACGACCCGATTTATCCGCGATTGTCGGATCCGGATTCTGAGGCGATATATCATCAGGACGTGATCCGCGGTGAGGCGTCGGCAACGGTGGCCAACAACTATGGCTCGACTTCGGGCGTCGGACGCGTCTATTATAGCTATGGCAATCACTATGTCGACGACCCCCGCCACTTCCACAGCACTGACTTCCGCTTCGGCGTGATGCTCAGCCAGAACATCCGTCCCTGGCGCGGTGCATCGGCTACAATCGGCTTCGATTTCGATATCTATTCCGGCGAGATACCCATCTCCGGAGGCACGTCGCACACGGAAGGCTCGCTGACCACAATGTCGCGCAAGCGGATCGCGGAGTATTCCCCCTATCTGACGCTTTCGCAGTCGCTGCTCGGCAATATGGTCAATATCAACGGCGGTCTGCGCATGGCCAACAGCGATATGTTTGCCACGCAGTGGGTGCCGCAGGCGGGTGTGTCGGTCAATCCGCTCGACGGACTGACTGTCAAAGCCAATCTCGCGATGGGCTATCGCAATCCCTCATTTCGCGAACTCTATCTCTATCGCATGGCCAACTCCGGGTTGCAGCCGGAGCGGATGATGAATTATGAAGTGTCGGTCGGTAGTCGCAAATGGCGCTATCTCTATCCCGAATTGACGCTCTACTATAGCAAGGGCGACAATCTGATCCAAGTTGTTGATATGAAAAACTGCAATACGGGTCGTTTCATCAATAAAGGTGTCGAACTGTCGCTCGGCAGCCGTCCGCTCGACAATCTGCGCATCAACGCCGCCTACAGCTATCTCCACACTTCGCTGAGCGATCTGACCGGTGCGCCTCGCAATCAATACTATCTCGGGGTGGAATGGACCCCATGGAAATTTCTTGACGTTGCCACCGACATGAAGGGGGTAGGGGGACTGTATGTCGCCGACGACATCGAGCATCAGGACTACGTTGTAGTCAACCTTAAACTGACGTGGCGCATCTGCCGTTATGTCGCGGTGTTTACGCGCCTCGAAAATCTCACCGACAGCCGCTACGAGATCAACCGCGGCTACGTCATGCCCGGCTTCACCGCCATGGGCGGCTTCCGCCTGACCTTCTGATCCGATAGCGGCGCCCGGCGCGCCGCTTATCCGCGACATGTGGGCGCCCAGGTTATCCGCGACAAACCCACGACGCCCTGCTTATCCGCGTCCCTACTAATTAAAAACCGAAAAAAGGCTGAATGGGTACAACCTTTTTTCGGTTTTTATGAGTGTCTACATCGGTCGTCAGGCCCGCGCGAAACATATGCGTCGGGCTGAACTCAGTCGTTTAGAAACGATTCTTTTCATTTGCGCCTGCACCGCGACCTTTGTAACGGTCACGACTTGAGTTGAATGTGTACTGCAGTGTCAAGTAGAATGAACGGCTTAAATCAGTAACACATACATAGCGGGTAATATCTCTGCTGAATGACGTGACGCCATAATTGCGCTGATTGAAAATGTCGTTTGCCTCGACTGAGACACTGAAGCTGTTGTTAAAAAACGCCTTGTATAGTTTGGCATTTGCGTAAGAGCAAGATTTGCGATAGAGGTTTCTGTCGTTGCCGGCGCTCTCCCATGCGATATCCACGTTTAACCAGACGTCATAGGGAAGATGTATGGCGTTCTGCCACTGAACCATCCCCTGGGGATTATTCAAATGTCTACGCCCTTGCCAAGTGTCGATTGCAAACCACTGCTTCGTTATGCCGAGATTTATGCGCGGTTCCCAAATGCCGATATTGAAACTCGTGCCTATGAACGCGCGGATGGAATGTATTTCAGGAAAATTATCCAGAGTCATAAGCTTCACATCGCCGCTTTCTCCGTATGGTACGGTTGTAGATATGATGGGATCCTTTTTATAGGTATACGACAATTGTGCAAAGAATCGTCTCCAGGCCCCGGTAAGCTCTACAGAATGTATCTTCTCCGGCTTAAGATATGGATTACCGCCTTGAAGTGTATAGCGGTTGATATAGTCGATAGTGCCATCAAGGTCGCTATAGTTTGGACGTTTTGTCTTGCCGGTATAGTTTATTGAAAGTTGGACTTTGTCGATTGTTGTCGACATAAAGAAAGACGGGAAAAGATTATTATATGTCTTACTCTGATCCTCTTTCTTCTGCCCGTTTTCCAAATAGTCGAAATTCACGTGCTCATACCTCAATCCGGCACCGAAATTGAAGCGTCCGAATGTCTGTCGGAAATCCAAAAATCCGGCAATGTTTTTTTCGTCAACCCGTGTGTTGGCATCATCTATGATTTCTGCGTCTGTCAGATAATCGGATGAGAAGCGAGAGGATACGAATTCCTCTCCGGCCTCAATTGTGCCGTTCCACACCGGATAGCTTAAAACCAGTTTCTCCGCAAACATACGACCCCGGTTGCTACCGAGGGAGTGTATCAACGATTTTCCATCTGTCAGGCTGACCCCATCCACCACCACATTGGATCGAGACTTATTCCACAGATAATCAGCATTCAGATCAATGCCGAGGTCTCCGACTTTGCCATTATAATACATATTGGCAT
>CAMWNT010000154.1 GCA_947175695.1 uncultured Porphyromonadaceae bacterium | reverse complement strand
CCAACTCGAGGTTCGGCGAGGCCATCGGCCACCTTTATGTGGAGAAATATTTCCCCGAAGAGAACAAACAGGCGATGAAAGTGCTTGTGGAGAATCTTCGCGTAGCGCTCGGCCGGCATATCGACAATCTGACATGGATGAGCGACGAGACAAAAGCCAAGGCTCATGAAAAGCTCGCCACATTCACTGTCAAGATCGGTTATCCCGACAAATGGAAAGATTATTCCGGCATTACGATCGATCCCGAGAAGTCGTATATGGAGAATTGCTATGAGGCTTCGAAATGGTATCGTCAGGACAATTATTCGAAGGTCGGCAAGCCTGTCGACCGCACTGAATGGCTGATGACGCCGCAGACTGTCAACGCCTACTATATGCCTACGACCAACGAGATCTGCTTCCCCGCCGCAATTCTTCAGGCTCCCTATTTCGATCCTACAGCCGACGACGCGCTCAACTATGGCGCAATCGGAGTCGTGATCGGTCATGAAATGACGCATGGCTTTGATGATTCGGGCCGTCAGTATAATAAGGATGGCAATCTTCAGGATTGGTGGACCGAGAAAGACGCCGAGAAGTTCAAAGCGCTTGCCGACGGCCTTGCCGCCCAGTTTGACGCCGTAGAGGTGCTCCCGGGCGTGTTTGCCAACGGTCGGTTCACTCTCGGTGAGAACATCGCCGACCAGGGAGGTCTGCGTGTCGCACTGACAGCTTATTTCAATTCGCTCGGTGATAAAGAGGGTGAAGTGATCGACGGACTGACTCCGCTCCAGCGCTTCTATCTCGCGTATGCCAATCTTTGGGCCTGCAATATCCGCGATGAAGAGATCGCACGCCTGACCAAGGCCGATCCCCACTCGCTTGGCCGCAACCGCGTCAATGTCTCGCTGCGTAACATCGCACCCTTCTTCGATGCATTCGGCATCGGCGAGGGCGACGCAATGTTCCGTCCCGAATCGGAGCGCGTTGTCATCTGGTAACTTTTTTTAGATAATCAATCTGATATGTCAAAGATATATTACGGATTGATCGGGCTACGCCTCGGCCATAGTTTCTCGGCCGGCTATTTCAACGATAGATTTGCGCGCGAGAATATAGACGCCGAATATAAATTGTTTGAGATTCCCTCAGTCGAGGGAATCTCAACTATTATATCCCGATATCCGACACTGCGAGGATTGAATGTGACGATCCCTTATAAGCAGGATGTGCTTCCGCTGCTTGATCGGCTGACCGATGAAGCGGCTGCCATAGGAGCAGTCAATACCATCCGCATCGAGCGCGGCGCGGATGGGAAAGTCATCGCACTGACCGGTCACAACACAGATGCCGAAGGCTTCTCTCAAGCCATCGCACCGCTGCTCGACGGGCGTCGGCGCGCGCTGATGCTCGGGCTCGGTGGAGCCTCGAAGGCGGTTGGCTATGCGTTGCGACGTCTCGGCGTCGAAGTGACGCCCGTGTCGCGGCGTCCGGCCGAAGGTGTGCTGACTTATGCCGATTTGTCAGAAGAAATCGTGCACGCTCACGATATAATCGTCAACTGCACGCCGCTCGGGATGTGGCCCGACACGGATTCGGCTCCCGATTTGCCTTATCGATATGTCGACGGTCGGCATCTCTGCTTTGACCTTGTGTATAATCCGGAGGTCACAAAGTTCATGCGGCTGTGTGAAGAGCGGGGCGCGCGTGTCAGCAACGGGCTGCAGATGCTCCGCAATCAGGCCGACTTGGCCTATGAATTCTGGAATGAAGGGTCTGAAGCGGCTTCGACCTGCATCACATCGACGCCGACCGACGCCGACAGCGCATCGACGGCCGATATAGAATCGGCGGCAACGGTCAGAAAAGTGATGTCGCGCCGGATTGATATGATTTCGCCCGACGGTAGTGTGGAAACTCATGGGTTGTCGATCGCAACGCTTTGGCTTGATGTCGAAGGATGTGTAGTCAAGGCTGAAATCGAAGCCTACACGCGCGAATCGGAAGGCGTGGAATATTTCGACACTCCGCTCATCATCAGAATCGGCTGTAAATTCAAGTCTTAATAAGCGCGATAGTCAAGACGGCTACTTGATGGCAAAAATCACCGATAAGCAAAAGAAACTAAGGATCGTCACCGCATAGGGGGACGATCCTTAGTTTCTTTTGTCGTTGTGGTATATAGTCGGTGAAAGAGCGACGGCTTACATCATGCCGCCCATTCCTCCCATGCCGGCAGCGCCCATACCTGCGGCCGCTGCGGGAGCGTCTTCCTTCTTGTCGGCGATGACACATTCGGTCGTGAGGAACATGCCGGCGATGCTGGCAGCGTTCTCAAGAGCGACGCGAGTCACCTTCGCGGGATCGATGACGCCGGTAGAGAAGAAATTCTCGAAAGAGTCGGTGCGGGCGTTGTAGCCGTAGTCACCATTGCCGTCTTTGACCTTCTGAAGGATAACCGCACCTTCGACGCCGGCATTCTTCATGATCTGGCGGAGAGGCTCTTCGATGGCGCGACGGATAATGGCGATGCCTGTCTCTTCGTCGTCGTTGTCACCTTTGAGTTCTTCGAGTGCGTCGAGCGCGCGGATGTAAGCCACGCCGCCGCCGGGCACGATACCCTCGGCGATCGCTGCGCGGGTAGCGGAAAGAGCGTCGTCGACGCGATCCTTCTTCTCCTTCATCTCAACCTCGGAAGCGGCGCCGATGTAGAGCACAGCCACGCCGCCGGCGAGTTTCGCCTTGCGCTCTTCGAGCTTTGTGCGGTCGTAGTCGGAAGTGGTTGCTTCGATCTGAGCCTTGATCTGGTTGACGCGAGCCGCGATCGCATCCTTATTGCCGGCGCCGTTGACGATGACGGTGCGGTCTTTGTTGACAGATACTTTCTCAGCCGAACCGAGATCGTTGACAGTGGCCTGTGCAAGGCTGAGTCCCTTGACCTCGCTGATGACATTGCCGCCGGTCAGGATGGCGATATCCTCAAGCATTTCCTTGCGGCGGTCGCCGAAGCCGGGAGCCTTGACGGCGCAGATCTTGAGCGAGCCGCGGATGCGGTTGACGACGAGAGTGGCGAGCGCCTCATTGTCGACATCCTCGGCGATGATGAGGAGCGGACGGCCGGACTGAGCCACGGGCTCGAGGATCGGAAGCAGATCCTTGAGGTTGGAGATTTTCTTGTCGTAGAGAAGGATGTAGGGGGAATCCATTTCACACTCCATCTTCTCGGTGTTGGTCACGAAATAGGGGGAGATGTATCCGCGGTCGAATTCCATACCTTCGACAACGTCGACTGTAGTCTCGGTGCCTTTAGCTTCTTCGACAGTGATTACGCCCTCTTTGGATACTTTGCGGATAGCCTCGGCGATGAGCGAGCCGATCTCCTCGTCGTTGTTGGCGGAGATGCTGGCTACATTCTGGATCTTCTCGATATCGTCGCCGACTTCCTCGCTCTGAGCCTTGATGTTTTCAACGACTTTCGACACAGCTTTGTCGATGCCGCGCTTGAGGTCCATCGGATTTGCGCCGGCGGTGACGTTCTTCAAGCCGACATTGACGATGGCCTGGGCGAGTACGGTGGCGGTGGTTGTTCCATCGCCGGCCTGGTCGCCTGTCTTGGAAGCAACTTCCTTGACGAGCTGAGCACCCATGTTTTGGAAAGGATCCTCGAGTTCGACTTCGCGAGCTACAGTCACACCGTCTTTAGTGATGTGGGGAGCGCCGAATTTCTTTTCGATAATGACGTTGCGGCCTTTGGGGCCGAGAGTAACCTTGACTGCGTCGGCGAGAGCGTCGACGCCATTTTTAAGCTCTTCGCGAGCCTGAGTATTGAATTTGATTTCTTTTGCCATTTTTGAAAGTGGGGCAGTCAGCCCCTGTGAAATTTGTTATGATCGTGGGTTGATATCAGCAATATCGCCGGAGCCTTCTCAGCCGATGACGGCGAAAACGTCGCTCTGGCGCATCATGAGATATTTTGTGCCTTCGAGTTCGATCTCAGTGCCGGCATATTTGCCGAAGAGCACTTCCTGTCCGACTGCGAGCACCATCGGCTCATCCTTTGTGCCTTCGCCTGTGGCGATAACCTTTCCTTTAAGCGGTTTTTCCTTTGCAGTGTCAGGGATGATGATACCGCCGAGAGTCACTTCCTCGGCTGCAGTGGGCTCGATGAGCACACGATCAAAAAGCGGTTTGATATTCATGGTTGTCTATAATCGATTAAGTTTCGTCGGAATGAATCGGGCGTTTATCAAGATAAATCCCGTGTTCGGAAATGTAGGTAGCAAAAAGCGTGCCAATATGCCGCATCCGAATCCGGAGCGGCATCACCGATTTATATTTTAACCGCGCCGGGGCGACGATTGTTCACTCCGTCGATTAGCGCATCCCTACATGTCGCACCTTTTGGGACCTTGCGAGAATTTACTTGGAAAAATAAAAGGGGAGGCGCTTATAGGCGAAGCGTCTCCCCGAATATTCCACCTTTCGGCGGAGTCAAACAAGAATTATTTCTGAAGGATATAAGTGCGGTCGGGGGCAAGGATGCCTTTGAGTCGGCCACCTTTCACTTTGAACTCCTTGCCATAGACGACATCCT
>CAMWNT010000153.1 GCA_947175695.1 uncultured Porphyromonadaceae bacterium | reverse complement strand
CGATGTGATTTCACCGCCACGGAGCACTCCGAAGAGTCCGGTAGCGCCTCCGAGTTTGTTGGATTTGAGCGAAACGTTGCTGATCGTATGGCCTGCACCGTCGAAGTGACCCTGATAGGGAGTTGACGTGCTTCCTATCGGCGCAGCCAGAAGGCTGCCGTCGAGATCGGCGTCAAGACGCACGTATACATCAGCGGCCCAGTCGCGCGATTCTGATGCAAACTCCACCAGATGCTCCTCCGTAGAGAGGATGTAGGGGCTCGAAAGCGTGCCTTCGCCGCCGCCGTATACATCGCGGCGACCCTGCTCCACCTGAAGGAATAAATCGCCGGTCTGCTCTCCGTTCTTTGTCTTGGCGATGAAGCCAAGTTTGGTAAGGCCGCTTAGCTGGGCATCTGTCAGGCCGTAGAAAGCCTGGATGTCGGGAATCGACAGTGTGTAAGTGCCTCCGCTGCCTGTCATGCGGAATTTCTCGGTGTTCGCGCCATCCCATGTGAAGGGCGCCACTTCCGTACCGTTGACATCCGCACACCAGGTGTAGCAATACACCTCCGACCCCATGTCGCGGGTCTGAATGGTCACTTCAAGGGCTTTTGTGCTGACTGCCGGAGATGGCTTGCTGCTAAGCGTGGCATTATATCCCGCCGCATATGTCACCGCCGTAGCCGACAACGCCAGAAGTGTCATGGCTAAATTTTTGGATAACATGTAAGAATTATTAATAATTTATAGTAGAATCAAGGCTGTTAAGCCTCGGTTAAGCCTTATATGTGCTGTTTGTCACAATTAAGTAAATCTGTGACAATCACACATCCATGATTTTTTACAAATTTATCAATAATATCAATTCAATCCTATTTAAAAAATATGTTTCACAACAGTATTTTATATCATGTAGTCATTATCCTCCCGTCAACGGTCGTCAATACCCCTGGGGCGAGGGGTAATGTTCCGGGAGTTTGGGAGTTTTATTAAAAAAGCGACGCCCTCGGCCGAAAAACTGACCGATGGCGTCGCTATGAATACTGAACGAGCCGCGAGTGGGACTCGAACCCACGACCTTTTCGTTACGAATGAAATGCTCTACCAACTGAGCTATTGCGGCGGTTTTGACAATGCAAAGTTATAAATAATATTTGACATGACAAAACATATGCCGCTGTTTTTTTGTCGGCTCAACACGGTTATAGCCGGTTGTAGGCGACTTCCGGTCGGCTTTGCGTCGCCGGTTGCCGTCGATTTCTCCTCGGATTGCCGTCGACAGCTGCCGCCGGCGCGGGGGTCAGTCGAAGTAGTAGTCAACGCAGGCGCGGGCTGCCTTGTAGGGGCCGACGATCGCCGCGGCCTTGACATGCTCGGGATGACGGGCATATTCGCCGACTTCCTCCATTGTGTCTACGACGGCTGTCAGCACTACGTCCCAGTCTTCGGTCGGATTCTCGTTGATGCCGACTTCCATGCTGCGGAGGCATTCGATCTTCTCGGGAAGCGCCAGGAGTGCCTCGGCAAACTCCGATGCCACACGGCGGCGCACTTCGGGCGTGCCGTTGAGTTTGAATGTCACTATATGTTTGACCATATGATTGCGGGTATTTATTTATTGTCGCCGTAAAGTCGCTCGCGGGCTGCGGCCACTTTCTCGTCGGTGATATAGTCGTCGTAGTCCATCATCTTGTCGATGATGCCGTTGGGCGTCAGCTCGATGATGCGGTTGCAGACAGTCTGGATAAACTCGTGGTCGTGGCTGGCCATCAGTATGACCCCTTTGAAGTTCTGGAGCGTATTGTTGAAGGCCTGGATCGATTCGAGGTCAAGATGGTTGGTGGGGGAGTCGAGCACAAGCGTGTTGGCGTCGGTCAGCATCATGCGGGCGATCATGCAGCGGATCTTCTCGCCGCCGGAGAGCACACTCGCTTTCTTCAGCACATCCTCGCCGCTGAAAAGCATCTTGCCGAGGAAGCCCTTGAGATAGATCTCGGATGAATCTTTCGAATATTGGCAGAGCCAGTCGACCAGATTCAGATCGGAATCGAAGAAGCTGCTGTTGTCGAGCGGCAGATAGGCCGATGTGATGGTCTGACCCCATTCGTAGTCGCCGGCGTCGGCCTTGCGGTTGCCGTTGATGATTTCGAAGAGGGCGGTCATCGCGCGGGGGTCGCGGCTGAGGAATGCCACCTTGTCGCCCTTTTCGATCTGGAAATTGACGTCGTCGAAAAGCACTTCGCCGTCGACACTCGCCTTGAGGCCTTTGACTTCGAGGATCTTGTTGCCGACTTCGCGACAGGGAGTGAAGATGATGCCCGGATAGCGGCGCGATGAGGGCTTGATCTCTTCGACGTTGAGCTTTTCGAGCATCTTTTTGCGGGATGTGGTCTGCTTTGATTTGGCCACATTGGCGCTGAAGCGCTGGATGAATTCCAGAAGTTCTTTACGCTTCTCTTCGGCTTTCTTGTTGGCCGCCTGCTGCTGGCGCAGCGCGAGCTGCGACGACTGATACCAGAAGCTGTAGTTGCCCGCGAAGAGCGATATCTTGTTATAGTCGATGTCGAGTGTATGGGTCGACACGGCGTCGAGGAAGTGACGGTCGTGGCTGACAACGAGCACCGTATTCTCGAAATTGGCGAGATAATTCTCGAGCCATGACACTGTCTCAAGGTCAAGGTCGTTGGTGGGCTCGTCGAGAAGCAGATTGTCGGGATTGCCGAAGAGTGCCTTCGCGAGAAGCACGCGCACTTTCTCATTGGCCGACATGTCTTTCATCAGCATATAGTGGCGGTCTTCTTTGATGCCGAGGCCTGAAAGGAGCGCGGCTGCGTCGCTTTCGGCGTTCCAGCCTTCGAGCTCGGCGAATTTCTCTTCGAGTTCGGCCGCGCGGATGCCGTCTTCGTCGGAGAAATCCTCCTTGGCGTAGATGGCGTCTTTCTCCTGCTTGATGTCCCAGAGCACGGTGTGGCCGCGGAGCACAGTCTCGATCACTGTGCATTCGTCGAATTCAAAGTGGTCCTGCGAAAGCACCGACAGGCGTTCGCCCGGGCCGAAAGTGACTGTGCCGTGGGTGGGGGAGAGCTGGCCCGACAGGATGCGCATCAGCGTCGATTTACCGGCGCCGTTGGCGCCGATGATGCCATAGCAGTTGCCATGGGTGAATGTCAGATTGACGTCCTGGAAGAGCGTGCGCTTTCCGAACTGTATACCGAGATTGTTGACTTGAATCATTGTTGAGTAAAAAATTTTTGCAAAATTACTAAATTCTTGCGATATGGCCAACCGATTCGGTGAATCGTTTGGTCTGTAGCCGGGATCAGTCGCCGACATTCCCGCCGTCGCGAGGGCTCTTTTTCTCATTCTCCGCGTCCTCGCATAAAACAATCCGCGCGCCATGCGTTATATTTATATCTACGCTTCGCGATGCCGCAGATAGTCTGATTACTCCCGCGGCATTCGGGCGTGGCCGATTCCTACGATAATTTCTAACCGATATGAAATATTCTGCTTTTGTCTGCGCTTCGCGCAATGTCGCCGTGACAGCGACTCGTGTCGCTTTCGCCGGTCTTATGCTCGGATTTTTGACCGGCTGCCATAGCGACGATCCCGCTCCGTTGCCCGACCTTGAGGCGTCGGAAACATTTACAGGCACTGAATTGGCGCTGACCTACAACGGCGAGACAATGCCCGGAAAAAGCGTGCGCGTCGCCACCGACGGCGACAATGCCACACTGACCCTTTACTCCGAATTCGACCTCAGTCAGATCACCGGAGCCGGACTGACCGGCACTGTCGCCGGACCGGGCGTCATACCCGGTAGCCCTTCGCTTGATCTCCCGGTCACGCTCTCTCCCGGCGACGGCTGCTATACATTCTCGGGCCACACTTCGACTCCGGATGTGGAGTTCAGCTATGCCGGCGGTCTGACAGATAAGACGCTGACCCTCGCCATCACCGACGCCCGACTGCTCGACACCCGCTATTCGGGAATGGTGATGACTCCCGCTCCGCTCGTCAAGAGCGGACTCTTCGACTATGAATCGATGCCGCTCCATCTCGTGTGGGAGATCGATCCGGCCTTGGGAGTCGACCTTCCCCTTTCCGATATTCTCAAGGCTGTGGCCGTAGCGCCGGTGATTCCCGTCTATTCCGGCACAGCCTACACATCCGTAGCGCAGATGATCGAGAGTGCGGTGAAGACATTCTCGTTTAATCCGTCGGGCAATCTGCCGGTGATGTATGTGTCGACAGTCGGTGGCGCGGCACACGTGACTACGACGTGCGGCAATATGCTTCAGTATGTGCCCTCGGCCTCGGGCATGCGTCTCTACGTCAATCCTTTGTCGGCCCTCTCGCAGGTGCTTGTCGCCTTGTCAAAGCCTTCCGACGACGCGCATTTCGCCATGCCGCGTGCCGGAGCGGCCGATGCCTCCGGCTCTGCGTCGGATGCCGGCGGTTCTTCCCTTGACGGAGTGGATCCGGCGTTGCTTTCCGCCATGATTCAGGCGCTTGCCAAGGCCGTAGCGCCCTCGTTGAGCCAGGGTCTGCCACTGACCGTCACGCCGACTCAGATCGGCGCCGACGTCTACTTCGATACCGCCACAAGCGTTGCATTCCTGAGCAGCATAGCGCAATATATGCTTGCCGATCCGCAGATAGCCGCAGCACTGAAAAGCTATATCGCAGGCCTCGGCCTGCCCGATGTCGACCCGACCAAAATCGACGCCATAATGGCGCAGCTACCGCAATATCTGATCCACACAACGCGCCTCGAAATCGGACTTTCGCTCAAAACCGCCGCAA
>CAMWNT010000152.1 GCA_947175695.1 uncultured Porphyromonadaceae bacterium | reverse complement strand
CGCCTTGCGCCTCAATGATTAGTTTACCGACATGCCAATAAGCCTGTACCATTGCAGTATTGACTGTCGTCAGCACCGCAGTTCTTGCTTGGAGAAGAACCTGCTTTATCTGACAATAAACATTTTCAGATAATTCAGAGGTATTATTTTGCGGATTCATAGTAGTCTTTGTAATTTGTGACTCACTGAGTCATATTTTCATTCATTAAACCAATAATCCATGCGACTTGCAAGTAACGTCTCCAAGTCTGCTATTGATGATTCTATCAGTCTCTTTTGCCCCTCAATCGCTTCAATCTTTATGGTGTATTGGTTTTGTAGTTCAATCGGAGGAACAAGGAATGGGATTGATGACATTTCCTTTGAATTGATATTAGCCTGATTAACAGCACCTCTGCATATTTTACGGAGATGCTCTTTCATTTCCGGCAAATTCATATATCGAACTGCAAAAACAGGATTTAATATTTCAGAATTTGCTCGTACTCTGATTATATATCCGGCTATAACCATTTCCTCATTTCTGTCGAACAAAGCGGTTTTACCGACTTTTTCACGTGAGTTAGTTCTATTAAAAAGTATATCGCCTTTTTTGACCAGACATTTATCTAACTCTGCATCCGGGATGTCGATATATTTTAGGCTTGACAAGTCCAGATACCCATTGTCAGTCAGATTATTCATCCTTATATAAGGATATTTGCCTCCATCTGTCGCAGGAAGACTTGTTCCATAATTGATTGATGATGCTAATTCGCCGAAACTGTTGGTGAGCCACCCTTTGGAATTTATGAATGGTTCGCCGAAAGTCTCGTAGAACAAAGACTGAGCGAGGGTATCAAGATCTTTAAGCTGATTACGCTTTATCTCAATCAGCTCGTTCAACTTATCAAGCTCGGCCACAATCCGTTCTTGTACCTCCATTGAAGGAACCGGCATATTGATTTTCAACAAGTCGTTTTTTACCAAACTCGGTATAGTTGTGGCTTTATTATGCTTTTCAAAATCATATACTTTACAAAAGTAGAACAAGAAGCGTGGATGAACACTATCCTTTGGACTTAAGCCAAAAGCGGTATCAACATTCCAAAACTTTGTGGGAACAAATATTGGATTATTTATATTCCCTTTACGACCGATTATAACACAGTTTTCAGGACAGATATAAGCATCAGCATAGCTCATTATTCCTCCGCTACCGTAAATTGGATATAATCCATTAGGATTTTCAACAGCTTTTTGATTCTTGCCGTTGTAAATCTTTAGGATATTATTCCAACTCTTGTATTCCCAGCCGTGATTCATTGTGCGAGCATCTTTTGGAGTTCGACCATGCCACGGAGGAAGGTTTCCTCGGTGGTGTGAAGGCGGTTCATTATTGACTCTGTAGCCTCAAACTCTACCTTTTCGCGGATTGTCTCTTTGTAGGTGTTGAAGGCAAGGTCATAGCCGTTTTCAATTATCCCACTCTGTGGCACGAGAAATGATTTGTCGGTGCGCTTGCGGTCGCTTTCTCCGGTTTTGCGGTCATGAAAGCGGGCTATTATATCCGGAATATCGTTATCCGATACCTCGTTACGCTTCTGATCGAGCGAAAAGCCGTCAGCCTTCATGTCGTAGAACCACACCTTATCCGTCCCCCCGGCATTGGTCTTTGTGAAAATCAGGATTGCGGTTGATACATTGGAATAGGGCAGAAAGACACCTGCGGGCATTGAAATGACGGCTTCAAGGCATTGATTCTCTACCAGCTCTTTGCGCAGATCTTTATGTGCTTTTGATGAGCCTGTCAATACTCCGTCCGGAACAATCGACGCACAGCGTCCACCCACACGCAACGAGCGGATAAACAGGGCAAGAAACAGCAGCTCTGTTTTTTTAGTCTTGGCGATTGCCAACAGACTCTTTGCTACGGCATCGTTGTCAAGACTTCCGGCAAACGGAGGGTTGGCGAGTATCAGCGAGTAACGCTCGGTATCTGTATTGTCAGCCGAGAGAGAATCCTGCCATGCCACCTGCGGGTTGTCAACGTCGTGAAGCATCAGGTTCATCGCTCCAATACGAAGCATAGTGGCATCAGTATCGAAACCATGCAACATTGTGTTGCGGAAATGCTCTTTGACAGACTTCTTGGCGAGTTCTTTCTTATAGTGTTCCTGCACATACTTGGCACTCTCCACGATGAAGCCGGCGCTTCCCATAGCCGGGTCGCAGATGGTATCATCGAGAGTGGGTTGCATCAGTTCCACCATCATGCGGATGATGTGGCGCGGAGTGCGGAACTGTCCGTTGGTACCGCTGGCAGCCATCTTACCAAGCACATATTCATAGACATCGCCCATAGCATCGCGGTTGTTCATATCAAGTGCGCTGATACCATCAACAACCTTGACAAGCGTGCGGGGATTCTGAATCATAAAGACCGCATCCTTCATGAAGCGTGAATAAGCCGACTGCTTTCCTCTGTTAAGATGCTTTATGTAGGAGAATACATCGCGACTTACGACTTTGAACATCTTTTCCGGTTCGAAATGTCGGAAATTGCTCCAGCGCAAATCTGCCATATACACATCTTGGTCAGTGTCAGGATTGTGCCATTTTCCATAGCCAAACATTGGATCACTTACATGTGTGCCTAATGCGGAAGCCTTGCTTTCCTGACGAATCTGGGCATCATCAAGCATCTTCATAAACAGAAGATAGGTCATCTGTTCGAGAAGAGTTATAGAGTTGGTGATTCCTCCGGTCCAGAAGGCTTCCCATATTTGGTCAATCTGCGATTTTATCTGTCCTGTAATCATACGCAAATTTACTGAATTTTTCGGGATTGTCATAGCGAATCACGGAAATAATCAACTTTGATTCTATCCAAGAAACAGTAAATTTAAGTCGTTTCTAAAAAAGTATCCGCCTCAATCTCGGAAGACTGAGGCGGATATGCGGATAAGATGTTATGATCGAGTATTATTTCGCGGAATCGGCGGGTGCGTTTTCAGCGGCGGGAGCGGCAGAGGGTTTGAGATATTTGCCGAGGAAGTTGAAGAATACGCGCTGCCAGAGGATGGCGTTCTGCGGCTTGATGACCCAGTGGTTTTCGTCGGGGAAGACGAGCATTTCGGTCTCCAGACCACGCATCTTGGCCGCGTTGAAGGCCATCATTCCCTGCGATGCGAGAATGCGGTAGTCGAGTTCGCCGACAGTGATGAGGATCGGAGCCGTCCATTTGTCGACAGCCTTGTGGGGCGAGCCGGCATAAGTGGCCTGGGCTGTGGCGTTGTTCTTGTCCCAATAGGGGCCGCCGAGATCGAAGTCGGCGAAGAACATCTCTTCTGTCTCAAGATACTGAGCTTCGACGTTGAAGATGCCGGCGTGAGCGATAAGGGCGGCGAAGCGGCCTTCGTGGATTCCGGCGAGTTTATAGACAGAGAATCCGCCATAGCTTGCGCCGATCGCGCCGATATGATCCTTATCGACATAGGGGAGCGAGGCGAGATGATCCGTAGCCGAGAGATAGTCTTTCATGTTCTGGCCGTTGTAGTCGCCCGAGATCTGGCGATTCCATTCGCTGCCGAAGCCGGGCACACCGCGACGATTGGGCGCGATGACCACATATCCGTTGGCGGCCATGATGCGGAAATTCCAGCGATAGCTCCAGAACTGGCTGACTGCCTGCTGAGGGCCGCCCTGGCAGTAGAGGATGCCGGGATATTTCTTCGAGGGATCGAAATTGGCGGGGAGCACAACCCAGCATGTCATTTGCTGACCGTCGGTGGTTGTGACCATCTGCTTCTCGACCTTCACTTCGGCGAGCTGATCGAGAATCTCTTTGTTGATGTGGGTCACTTCAGTGACTTTGCCATTGGCGATCGAGATCACTTCATCGGGCTGGAGCATGTTGTGGCGCATAGCGAGGAGTGTGCCGTCGGGGAGGGGGTTGACTGCATGATAGTCCCACATACCCTCGGCCAGAGTGGCGATCTCACAAGAAGCGACATCGATCGAGAATACGGGCTCGGTGCCTTCATAATATCCGGAGAAGAAAATCTTCTTTCCGTCGCCGCTCCATGCGAACTCTTCGGGCCAATATTTCCACTCGGCTGTCAGATCGCGTTTTTCGCCCGACTTCATGTCCATCACCATCAGTCGCTTCTTGTCGGACTCATATTTGGGAGTGGCCATAGAGAGCCATGCGAGTTGCGAGCCGTCGGGTGAGAAGGCGGGATCTGTGTCATAGCCCGGGTTGTCGGGAGTCAGATCTTTGGTGGTCTTGGCTTCGATGTCGTAGAGATAGAGGTTGGAATCGGTGGAGAAAGCGTAGTCTTTGCCTGCGAGTTTACGGCTGACATAGACGAGCTGTTTGCCGTCGGGCGAGAAAGCGAACGACTCAGCACCGCCAAACGGGCGCATGGGGCATTCATAGGGTTCGCCCTCCATGATGTCGATGAAATTCGAGGCGTTCTTGCCATTGAACTCGCCGAGGAAGGGGTGGGGAATTTCCTCGACCCATTCATCCCAATGCTTATACATCAGGTCGTCGACCAGGCGTCCTGTGGTTTTGGGCAGTCCGGCGTAGAGTGTCGAGTCCTTATCCCAGGGCTTGATGGGGGAGGCCACGATAATGTGGGTCTCGTCGGGGGAGATTTTGAAGCATTCGACGCCATTCTCAAGATCAGTGATCTGCACACGCTCCGAACCGTCGGGAGCCATGGCAAACACCTGCGGCTTGTCGTCGGGGCTGTTGCGCGAGATGAAAGCGATGCGCGGATTGTCGCCGCCAAACCAGCAGATGCCATTT
>CAMWNT010000151.1 GCA_947175695.1 uncultured Porphyromonadaceae bacterium | reverse complement strand
AATCAAAGTGTCAGATTGATCTCCATGCCGAAATAGGGATTGGCCGAGCGGCGGATGATCAGGCCGTTGGAGCGATAGGAGGGGAGCCAGTCGAGGAGACGGTTGACAAAGAGAGCGACGCGCATCCACTTGCCGATCTTCTTTGTGGCTTTCAGGTTGAGATAGCCGGCGAAGGGGATCTCCACCATATTGAACGACTCGGCGTTATACGTCTTTATCAGATATCGGAGAGTCGGGTCGAGGGCCGCGTCGGGAGTCCAGTCGTGGAGCAGGCCGTCGACGGCGTCGAGATATCCGATCGGCACTCCGTCGATCGGCATGCGGGTGGTGCGCACTCGCCACATGCACTGCAGTGTGGTTGTGAACACAAGTCCCCAGCGGGGTATCTGGGTGTCGAACATGAAGTTCGTGTTGACCTGGTCGTTGATGCGGCCGTCGGTGTAGTCATACAATCCGACATAGCGGTCGCTGACCGGTGCGCCGTCGACTACATCGCTGACGGCCGAATAGAGCTTCTGTGAATTCGAATAGACCGAATGAAACCATGCTCCGGAGACTATGAGCGACGTGCGGAGCGCCTGCCAGCGGGGAGTGTTGAGCTGAAACTCGACTCCCTGCTTGTAGATTCGTGTGCCATTGGTCGCGACGCGATAGCCGTCGAGCTTTTTGACTGTCTCGTGGGGGAGAGTCGAGAGATCGGGGGGAGCTGTCAGTGTCGCGCCGTTGATCGCCGATGCGTCATAGCGGGTGTACTCATACGGGGCATAATATGTAGAATATCGGAAACCGCTGTTGAGGCGCTCGTCGAAATATGTCACATCGACCGAGAAGCCGTGCCACTGCGCGCCGAGACGAAGCTCCCACTTCCGGTTGCGTGCCGGACGGAGATCTTTGTTGGCCGCGGGCTGGATGTAGGTCATCAGACTGACGAGCGAATGCTCGGCGGGATTGGCCACATCGTAATAATTCAGCTGCACGATATCGTTGTAATGGTCTTGCGGGAAGAGATAGTCGATTGTCGGCATGCGGGTTGTCAGGCCGTAGCCGCCGGTCAGGGTGAAGGCCATATCGCTGCCCGCCACGGCGAACTTCGGGAAAGCCCACGACGCGTTGACGCGCGGATCGAGATAGGGGCGGTTGTGGAGATAGTAGTCTTTGGGGAGGGAGGGGAGTTGAATCGATCGCAGACCGAGGCGGAGAGTGGCGAGCGATTGACCTACATTCAGCGAAGCCTCCTCCTCAAGGAAGAACGAGAGCACATTGAGCGCCGGGATATCGTTGAAATCACGCGGGCGCGAGGTCCAGGATGCCGAAAGGGGTCGCTCGAGATCATACATCTCGCCATGACCGAAGTTTTTGGAAAATGTCCATTCCAATCCTATCTTGTAGTTGTTGGAGATCCGACCGAGCGGCAGATCGCCCGAAGCTCTTGCCTTGAGGAAAGCGTTGAGAGGCTTCCCTTCGTTGCGATAGTCGGCGATATACTCCGAGAGCAGATAATGACCGATGCTGACTCCGGGTGCCATAGTGGTCGGAGCGACGGAGGCGCGCTGCGGCGCCACCTGCTTGCGGCGCTCCACGATATCCTGCTCGTAACTGAGCGAGGCGTTGACGTTGAAATGATTGAATACGTAGGGACGAAACAGCTCGAAGTCGAGGTCGGAAGTGAAGGCGGTGCGGTTGTAGCTGCTGCGGTATTCGTCGACTTTTCGATAGGAGAGGTCGGGGTCAGACTTCTGATTGTCGAACGACCCTGTGTAGTCGAGTCCGTAGTTCCATTTGATGGCCGATGCGGCCGAGGTCCATTTCATCGCCATGCGCAGCGAGCCGGTCAGTCGTTTATAAGTCTCGAGGTTGTTGCGGGGATCCGCTTTGGAGTCGAGATAGCTGATGTCGGCCGAGAGCACATGGTCGGTCTGCCCGAGGGCCAGTCCCTTGCCGGCCGAGAAGAGCTTGCTGTATTCGTCGGCTTTGAATCGGGCGGTGAAGGGTGTCGATTTGGAGGATCGCTTGATGCTGACCATGCCGGAGGTGAGATTGCCGTATTCCGCCGAAGGGATGCCGCGAACGATCTCTACACTTTCAATATTGTCGGTCGAGATCGAGCGCATGTCGACCCCGCGGTTGGTGGAGCTTCGTCGGTCGGCGGCATCGTCGGTCGAAGTGCCGATGCTTTGGAGATTGGCGTCGCCGTTGACGGGTGCGCCGTCGACCATGAAAAGCGTGCCGAGCGAAGAGATCGCGTAGTCCGGGTTGTCGCTGACGCTCCCCGTCGCACCGAGATTGCCGGTCTCGCGGAGCGAGATGGCGTTGTTGCGACTCATGTCGGGATCGTGAGAGATGTTGCCCGGGAGGAGTTCGAGCAGGTCGGAGAAGGAAGTGGGCTGCAGATGGTTCATCGCGTCGCGGTCGATTCGCGAGGCGGTGGTCAGTCCTTTGTTTTCCTTGGCTGTGACCACCACCTCCTGCAGATCGCGCCACGCGGCGTCGTCGGGGAGCGCGATAGAATCGGCCTCCACGCCGGAGGGGATGGTGTCTTGCCGGGCGATCGCGATACTGTCGGCAACGGCGCCGACCACTCCAACTACGGCGTCGGTCGAGCTACTGCCGGCGGCGCCTGCGCGTGCGGATATGGAATGAGCTCCCATGGGGAGCATCAGTATTGCCGCCGAGAGCAGAAAGGTCGGATATGTCGGTAATGTGTTTCGTTTCACAATGCAAAATTAAGCATTGCCGGAGAGGTGTGAAATACCATAAATATAGTAAAAACTGACACAAAATAGGGTGAAAATGTGTCGTCATAGGCTCTATGCGATGAAAAAATACTCAATTCAGGGGATTTCATATTATGCCGGCCGGTTGTAATTTTGCATCGTCGAAACCGCGACTTGGCGACATTGCGTCAGAACGCCGGTTTGGGAAATTAGATTCCAATAACAACATAAATAATCGAAATGAGACTAAATTTACTCACAGTTTCAATCCTGCTTGGTGCAAGCGCGGCCATGGGAGCCGATGCCCCCACACTTGCATGGGCCAATCTCTTCGACGGATCAACAACGGCCGGTGACCAGGCCGAAAATATCTCGCCGGCCTCCGACGGCAGTGTGTATTGGCACAATATCGGTGGCTCGACAACCGCGACTCCCGACATCACTTATGCCGGCGAGAAACTCTTCACCGGCTCCAACTATGAAGGCACATCCAACAATGGCAATCTTTGCGTGATGAAGACCAACGCCGACGGCTCGCTGCTCTGGGATCTTCATTCCGCTACGGCCGACTTCGCCTCCAATCAGGGTGGCGTTGCCGCCACTCCCGGAGGCGGCGTTGTGTTCACAGCCAAAGTGCGCCACACCGACAATGTACTCGGCGCCGACCTTCAGCTTGTCGACGGTCGCGGCGAGACCCACACTCTCGCTTGGACAGTCAGCCAGCGTTATTATCGCGGACTGATCGGATATATCGCTCCCGACGGCTCACTGGAGTGGGCGAAATTCATCGATTTGGCCACGACTGCCGGTGATTCCGACACGTTCGTTTCGGATGCGTTCAGCGTCTGCCCGCCCGCAGTTGACTCTGAAGGCAACATCTTCGTAGCCGGCTATTTCAGCAGTGATATGACACTTCCGGCAGCCTCCGGCAGCCTCGTGCTTCAGCCCAACCTCGTGGAGGCGGATGGCGTCAAGAAGGCTATCGATACGATGTATCTCGCTAAATTCAACGCCGACGGTGAATGCACCGCTCATCTGCAGGATGGCGGTTCGGCTTTCGTCACCAAAGCGCTCGGCGTCACTGTCGATGGCAGCGACGTTTATTTCCAGGGATGGGCTACGAGCGCCGACGGTTCACTCTCGTTGGGCGGCGTAAGCTACGAAGTCAAGGGCGCATTCTCGCCGATCGTGGCACGTCTTTCCGCGTCGGATCTCAGCGTGAAATGGGTGAAGGCGTTCGAGGGCGAGAAGTTCGGCACAACCAGCGGCTATCAGAACACATCACTCAGCGTTGCCGGCGACAACCTCTGGCTCTGCGGCCAGATGACCGGCTCGATCAGCGACCTTGAAGATCCTGAACTCACTTTCACCACTCAGTCAACAATTCGCGAGGGCTTCATCCTCAAGCTCAATGCGGCCGACGGCAGCTGGATCAATGGTGTCGCTTCGCGCGAGAGCTACGGCAGCGCCGGAGTGGCGGGCACAGGCCTGACCGGTTATCTCGATATCTTTGAAGTGCCGGGTCACGCCGATAAGGTATATGTCTATGGATATGTGATGAACGGCACAGTCGGTATCTTCCTTCGCACTTACGATGCCGAGACACTCGTTTCGGATCCTGCCGAGGCTTGGACGCTGATGACATCGACCGGCACACCGTCGGCAATCGCTTGCGCCTTCCGCGGTGATGTTGAGAATCCGCTCCTCTATATGTCGGGTCGCTCAAACAAGACAGTGACGCTCGGTGACGAGACACTGACTTGTGACAATTGGGCCGTAGTGATGGGTTGCTACAATCTGCCGGCGTCGGACTTCGCGACGGGCGTTCAGTCGGTAGAGATGGTAGCTGAAGAAGGGGAAGCTGTCTACTACACACTTTCGGGCTTGCGCGTCAACGGCGTACCGACCGAAGCGGGCATCTATGTTCGCCGCGCCGGCAATAGTGTCAGCAAAGTGGTAGTCAGAAACTGACGAATTTCTCATACAAGATTTGGTTTATAAATAGGTTATATTGCTCCGGCGGCCGACAGTTGACGAAACTGACGGCCGCTGTTTTTTTTGCCTCCCGCGGGGCGAAGGGGCAAAAGTTTCCTGCGGCGCGCGGCTGAATCTCCCGCAAAGTGGCGAAAGGGGCAAAGGGCCATCCGGCTAACTTGATCCTCCCGCAAAGTGGCGAAAGGGGCAAAGGGCCATCCGGCGCTA
>CAMWNT010000150.1 GCA_947175695.1 uncultured Porphyromonadaceae bacterium | reverse complement strand
AAGTCGGGGTGACAAGATTCGAACTTGCGACCTCACGCCCCCCAGACGCGTACTCTAAACCTACTGAGCTACACCCCGATTTTTATCTTGCCTTTCTTGAGCATTAGTTGCTCCCTCAAAGCGAGTGCAAAGTTACAGCTTTTTTTTGTTACCACCAAATTTTTCAGCATCTTTTTTTGAAAAATCTGCGATTTTTTTGTTAATAGGTGTTCCGAAGCGAAGAGCCGGAGGATGAGAAAATGCCGGACGTTGACTCGCAACGCCCGGCATGTCAGCACATTATGGTGGGGTAAGAGAAATTGCCGATATAACATATGAAATCCGCCGATTTCAGACTTTCTTCGACTGAAATCGGCGGGAATCGGCGGGAGTCGGTAGATGTTTATCGGAATTGCCGATAGGGGTTCAGAATTTGTCTTTGGTTTGCTGGTAGTCGAGGGTTGTGCCTTTGACGTCGATGTCGATGTCTTTTTTGCCACCGGAGAAAAACCAGACGATGCTGAGGGTGCAACGTTGACTGGGAGTCGTGTATTTGTAGGTGATTGTTTCGGTTGATGTCTGTCGCGTTATTTTGCGTCGTTTGTCGAAGGGGACGAGTTTTGCGATAAGCTGAAGATTGTTGTTGAGGAATGTTTTGTAGACCGTACATTCGATTTGGGATACA
The DNA here is from genome assembly GCA_947175695.1 of uncultured Porphyromonadaceae bacterium. Taxonomy (GTDB): domain Bacteria; phylum Bacteroidota; class Bacteroidia; order Bacteroidales; family Muribaculaceae; genus Lepagella. The sequence goes on along the minus strand of CAMWNT010000150.1, from coordinate 4,272 downwards.
GTGTGGTAGGTGCGGTCGTATCGACGGAACGTGGGTTCGACGAAACCAACCAATCCGGCTCCCCAGCTTTTGAATACGACGGCGGTGTTGAGCGAGTAGTATTGCCGGAATCTTACGCCGTTATAATATGAGTCGCCCATTAGCATGTTTTCGGTGTTGAGCGATAAGTATGCGGATCCTTTGATCCGCCACACGTTGAAGAGGCGCTGAGTGTATTCGGCCAGGAAAGCATAATAATTGTAAGCACCGGTGTTGACGGGCGCTGTGTAGTGGATATCGGGGTTGCCCGGATCGGTGAATGTCTGCCAGGCAATTTCGTCGGCAATATGGAAATATGTCGCCGAGAGGTTGAGCCGTTTGTTCCAGAATCCGGCGTTTATGTTGACGTAATGCTCAGTGGGCGCTTTGAGTTCGGGGTTGCCGACATTGTAATTGTAGGCGTCGGCCCAGGTGGTGACGTCGGAGAGAGCGTCGTAGGGGATGTGGAGGAGAATATGCTTGTAGAGAGCGGTCAGACTATGGTCTTTGGCCGCCCCGAATGGCAACGATAGCTGCAGCGTCGGATTGATTGCGTTTTGAGTTCGCGTTTTCTGTGTGTTGACTTTTGTGGCGTTCATCTGCCAATTGAGTGCGCCGTAGTATCTGAGCGCACCGAAGGCGCCGGTCATTGAGGCATAGACCAGTGGCGTTTGGGTGATGACATCTGTGTGGATCGGTGTCGGCGGCAGACTGATGAAAGCTTTCTCTTCGTCGGATTTGATTTTAATAAGTTGATATGTTGCTCCGGCATTCAGTGTATGGGATTGGCTGAATGGATGAGCGTAGTCGAAAGAGGCCTGAAGGATAGAGGATCTTTCTTTGGTTGATATACCTGCATATGGCGGGGAGTTGTAGAATTGCTGGTCTTGCTTCATTTGATAGTCCATCCATTCGGCCGAGAATGTGAGTCGGTCGCCATTGTCGTTGAGTCGCCCGGAGTAGTTGAGCGCAAGGTTATTGCTGTAGTATCTGGATTTTGATTGAAGTTGCAGCGTATGTTGCGTTTCGTCGAAATTATCAGCGTTCGGACGATAGACTTGAGTCCTCCATGAAATGCCGAGAGTGTGGCGCGAAGTGATGTCGTAGCTTAAAGAAAGCCGGTTGGTGAAATTGAATCTGTGGCTTTCCGTCAGCATGGGTATGCGGAAGAACTCTTTTCCGGAATTGATGTCGTTTTCCCATTGGGTGGCATATTCTTTGTAGTGAAACCAACCTATGACAGGAGCTTCGTAGAGATTCAGTTTGCCTATTTTTGCGCATATCCCTCCGCTGATATATTCGCTTATAAGTCCGGTGGTGATGTCGGCATCGAGATCGCCGGAGATATTGCCATAGAAGCCGTTGTTGCGTGCGGGCTTGAGTTTGATATCGATCGTTCCGCCGGGAGAATCGACAATGGCGTTGGCGCCGGCTGTATAATTGACGTTGATAGATTCGATCATTTCAGCCGGGATGGAGGTCAGTTCGGATATGTCGCTGATTTTGTGGCCGTCGACGCGGATCTCGGTTGCCTGCAGTCCGTTGATTTCCACAATGCCTTTTGTTGTTGATATATTTGGGAGGAAATCAAGGAATTGCATTGTGGTTTTAGCTGTTGTCTCGATTTGGTCGGCTACGCGAATGTTGTAGCCCTGCGGGGTGTCGGTAATCACTGAACCGGTGATGACAAACTCGTCCAGATCTACAGTCGGGGTTGCATCTTCCGTCTCTGCAGTTGCGTCGGCGGATTCGGCTCCCGACTCGTTGCCCGATTCGGGAGAGGTTACTGTCGCCGATTGCTCGGTTGCTGTGCTCTGCTCCGAAGTCGTGGTATTGCCGTTGGATTGGGCCGCAGACGGTAACGTGTGGATCAGTGAGAGCGCGAACAGTATATGGTAGAACGGTTTCATTCGATAGATTGTTTTAAGTTCGGAGATTTACTTCTAACATTCGTTTCTCTCAAAGAGAATGATTTTTGATGTTGCTAAAAGTAAACAGGTTAGGTGTGATTGGAAAGCTTAATGCCTGACACATCTTGGAAGGCGGCACGAATATTTTTGATCATGGCCGGTTCATCTATAGAATTGGGACAAGAGTCATATCCATGCTTTTATCTAAAGTATATTAGCTATCGTCTTATGAAGTTAAGGTGTGTTATTAGCGTAGGATTGCTATAAGATTCAATAGACGTTGCTTTAATGACTTTTTGATAAGCATAAGTTGGTACAAGCAACATGGGTTCTATCTTAGATAGATTTGATTGCCATGGTGCAAAGCAAATCAAAAAAACTGAAACATGCAAGAGATGCTGCTTGAAAATCCCAAATATTAACAATAATTAACAGTTGCGCAATTCTTGACGTTTCTTAATTAATAGGTATTCCGAAGCGAAGAGCCGGAGGATGAGAAAATGCCGGACGTTGACTCGCAACGCCCGGCATGTCAGCACATTATGGTGGGGTAAGAGAAATTGTCGTAGTCTCAGCCAAAGGCTGAGGATCATAGTCGATCAATGCGGATCAGATCGATTGCCGGCAATGATTGCCGATCACTTGATCATAACCTTGCGCGAGGTGCCGTCGGGATAGACGATGATGTTCAGTCCCTGCTGAAGAGATGCGCGCGGTGTGCCATCGATACCGAAGATGCTGATCCATTCTATGTCGGATTCCACTTCCTCGACACCCGACGGAGTGTTGGCATAGTGTCCCTCGTCGGTGAGATATACTTTCGCGCCACCGATCACAGGATAAGGATCAACGCCGATCACCTGGCCGAATGCGTCGCCGAGCAGATATGCCACTTCGCCCGACGCCATCTGAGCCTCGCTGACGAGTGTCTGACCTGTCGTGAAGATATATTCTTCGGTGCAGAATATGTTGCGGGCCGATTCGGCAGTGACGGTCGTCGTATTGCCGTTCAGACACGCGCCTACGCCGTCGCCGGCGATGCTGCCGATGTTGTAGCAATTCTCAACTGTGGCATTCGCAAAACCGACTACACCGGCCACATACTTCAGACCGAGCACGTCGCCGCGGTTGATACAGTTGGTGACAGTCGAGCCTTTGAGCGTGCTCGCCGTGATACCGCCGACGTAGTTGCCCGTAGCGGTCAGTGTGACGTCGCTCACGCAGCGGTCGATCGACGCCTTCGCGCCCAAGTAGGCCGCGATGCCGGCCACATACTGCTTGCCTGCAACACTACCTTCAACGGTCAGATTGCTGATCGACGCGTTCGAGTAAGCAAACATCGCCTGATAAGTGGCTGTCGGCCGACCGATATAGAGGCCGCTGACAGTGTGGCCCGCGCCGTTGAATTCGCCCTGATAAGACTTGGCGAGTGTCGTGCCTCCGATCGGAGTCCAGTCGTAGCCGGCGAGGTCGATATCGGCTGTGAGGATGGCCTCGGCGGTGTAGTTACCCTCATTGACATGGGCGGCAAACCACGCCAGTTCGTTGCCTGTCGAGATCTGATAGACGCCGTCGATGACGGCCGGCTCGTCAAGTGTCACGCCGTCCCACGCAGTGGCCGAAGCTTTTTCGAGATCGCAGACGAACGTCTGCAGTCCCTCTGCGTCGTCGGCAATGGTGTATGTCTCGCGGAAGCAGCGATAGCCCGGTGTCTTGGCCACGAGATCATAAGAGCCGTAGGTGCCGCTGAAGATCCCCTCGGCGTCGGGAGTCAGTTCGGTGCCGGCGAATGAGAGGCTCAGCTTGGAATCCTCCTTCAGTCCGCTCACTGCGATCTCAAACTCGCGGCGCGCGCTGACGGGGATGCTGACATTGGGGAGCTGTCCGAAGTAGGTCTTGTGGGCGATGGCCGTGAAGTTGGGAGAGCGGCCGGCTGTGGGGGAGATATTGCGGTGGTTGCCGATCGGGTCGCCGTAGCCGTTGACCTGGATTACGCCGTCGGTCATGTCGATCGAGGGGGATGCCTCTGTGTCGAAATCCGCGGGCACGTCGACTGTGACCGTCTGGGCCGATGCCGACGAACCGAAAGTGTACTGATTCGGGCTCAGGATGAGCGATGTGCCGTTGGGGATGTCGTTGTAGGTGACGTAGGCCGACATGTTGTAGATGCCTGCCAGCTTGTTGGCCGGGTGGCGCAGACCGCTGAAATGCACCTGAATCTTATCGCCCGGCTGATAGATAGCGCTGCCGGGACGGTCGGAGTGTTCGATTTCGATGGTGCAGGGTTTGGCAGTCAGCACCTGATACGTGGCGTTGCCCGCCGCATCCTTGAGGCATACGATAT
>CAMWNT010000149.1 GCA_947175695.1 uncultured Porphyromonadaceae bacterium | reverse complement strand
GGCAAATTGCGGCTATGCTCGCAATTGCGCCAGAGTCATGGCACAGGCCGGCGGCAAGAGATACCAATGCATGAAAAGCCACTGTCCGAAGTGAAACACTTCATCGGCATCCTCCGGATTATTGAGTTCAAGATTGCGAGCGAGATTGAAATCCTCGGGCACGGGAGTGTTTTCATCCTCATAGAGTTGGTTTAGACGGGAGTGAAACACTTCCGCCGCGCGTCGGATTTCCGAATCCATCGGATCACACAGGCGATTTTCATCGCAATTCATCGCGAGAGTATACCACAGCATGAACCTGACGTCTTGCGGATTCAGTTCATGGGGGATGTAGTCATCGCCGGTGGGGTAGAAGGGGAGCCATTTCCCATAGAGGCGATGATGCTCCTCGGTCATCGACCGGAAGACCCCGCTGTCGGTCATGATATCCTGAAAATAACCGACAACGCCGAGAATGGCGCGGGCCACAACGCTTTCCGACCAACCGGGGAGCAGACTCTCCTTGACCCGGATATCCGCCAGGTTGTTGCATAGGCGGAAATAAAAGCGGTCGGTCGGTGTTTTTTTCGGGAAGCAGGGTTGCCTGAGCAGAAACTGCTGTTCGCTGATAAGATCTTTCACAACTTTAGAATTTATATGCCCACGCTCTGCGGAGGGGTCATACGTGTCGGGGATAATCAGTCGGCGAGTCGGGCTATCAGCTCATCGACAGTGAGCGAAGCCTGCTCGCCTGAAGCCATATTCTTCAGACTGATTGTGGAATCAGCGAGTTCATTCTCGCCGATCATTGCCACAAACGGACACCCTTCGGCGTTGGCATAAGTCATTTGTTTCTTCATTTTAGCCGCGTCGGGATAGAGCTGAGCGCTGATACCGGCTCTGCGCAGGCGTGCGATGATCTCCTCTGCGCGGCGCGCTTCCTTCTCACCGAAATTGATAAAGAGCACTTTCACAGATGCTGATATCTCCTCGGGATAGAGATTGAGTTGGTTGAGCACGTCATATATGCGGTCGGCGCCGAAAGAGATGCCGACTCCGGAGAGGCCGGGCATGCCGAACACTCCGGTCAGATTGTCATAGCGTCCGCCGCCGGTGATGCTGCCGATTTCGACGTCGTTGGCTTTTACTTCAATGATTGTGCCCGTATAATAGTTCAATCCGCGGGCCAGAGAGAAGTCGAGTTCGATGCGGGCTTTCGGGTCGAGACGCTCGATGCCGTCGATCACTTCGCGCAATTCCGCGATACCGGCGGGGCCATCGGTGGTCGATGCGAGAATCGCCTCCAGTCGGCTGATTTTTTCCGCATTGGTTCCTTCGAGGGTAAGGATCGGGGTCAGCATATCGACATTCTCCTGAGTCAGACCTTTCTCAATCAGTTCGGCCTTCACATTCTCAAGACCGATTTTATCGATCTTGTCGATGGCCACGGTGATATCCGTCAGTTTATCGTGGGCGTCAAGCAACTCTGCGATTGCAGCGAGGATCTTGCGATTGTTGATCTTGATAGTGACGTTGATGCCGAGGCGCTCCATGACGAAATCGATCAGCGAAAGGAGCTCCACTTCATTATGGAGCGAATCGCTGCCCACGACATCGGCGTCACACTGATAGAACTCTCTGTAGCGACCCTTCTGCGGGCGGTCGGCGCGCCACACAGGCTGGATCTGGAAGCGCTTAAACGGGAGCTGAAGCTCTGCGCGATGCTGCACGACGAAGCGAGCGAACGGCACAGTCAGATCATAGCGCAATCCTTTCTCACACAAAGCGTTGGTCAGCTTCGGGAGGTTTCGGGCCTCGATATCGGCCGGATTGGCGCTTTTCATGAAATCGCCGGAATTGAGGATTTTGAAAAGGAGTTTATCGCCCTCCTCGCCATACTTTCCCATAAGGGTGGAGAGATTCTCCATCGAGGGGGTTCCGATCTGCTTATATCCGAAGAGGCGGAACGCGCTTCGGATAGTATCGAAGATATAATTGCGGCGAGCCATCTCCACCGGGGAGAAATCGCGAGTGCCTTTCGGAATGGAAGGTTTCTGAGCCATAATAATCGTAAGTTTTCTTTCTAAGGCAAAATTACTAAAAATTTCGCGAGTCGGCAAATAGCGCAAGTCGGCCGGAGGCCGGTGCGCGATGCCGGAGGCAATTTGACCGACCGTCAAAATTACAATTTCGCGAGTCGGCAAATAGCGCAAGTCGGCCGGAGGCCGGTGCGCGATGCCGGAGGCAATTTGACCGACCGTCAAAATTACTAAAAATTTAGCTTATATTACTCCTGCTGCCGATGAAATTTCAATAAAGGGGGCGACGGCGCGTTATTTGAATGATGAATATTCGAAAGTTCCATATACTGATTCTGCTGACTCTGCTGACGATTATCTGCGCGCAGGCAGAGAATGTCAAGCTTCGCGGCAAAGTGATCGACCGACATCAACAGCCGATCGAATTTGCAACCGTGCAGATAAAAGGCACAGCCATTGGTACAAACACCGACCTCAAAGGTGAATATTCGCTGACCGTAGCGCAGAAAGATACGCTTGAAATCGTGTTTTCATGCATCGGCTACCATAAAGTGACGCGCCGACTGATCGACCCCAAAGGGGAGTTGACGGTCAACGCCACCCTTGACTCCTACGAGACCGAACTGGCCGAAGTGGAAGTGACCGGCTTCCGCCAGAATATCAACGGCATGCAATCGATCGACAAAGAGAGCTTCCGCACATCGCCCGACGTGTCGGGCGGATCGGTCGAAGCGATGATTCAGACCATGGCCGGCGTCAACTCCTCCAACGAAATGAGCTCGCAATATTCAGTGAGAGGCGGCTCGTTTGACGAAAACTCCGTCTATATCAACGGCGTCGAGATCTACCGTCCGCAACTCGTCAGGAGCGGCCAGCAGGAAGGGCTCAGTATCATCAACCCCGACATGGTCGGCAACATCCGCTTCTCCACCGGCGGCTTCCCGGCGCGTTACAGCGACAAAATGTCGTCGGCGCTCGACATCACATATCGCGACCCCGAGGCCCTCGAAGGGGCGTTGTCGGTGTCGCTGATGGGGGGCTCGCTCAGCTTCGGCCAGAGCACATCGAAATTCTCGCAGCTCCACGGCGTGCGCATAAAGAAAAACAACTCCCTTCTCAGTTCGCTCGAGACCCGCGGCGAATACGATCCTCTCTACTTCGACTATCAGACCAACATCACCTACCGCCCGACCGAAAAACTGAGCTTCAACCTCCTCGGCAACATCTCGCTCAACCACTACAACTTCATCCCCGCCGACCGCGAGACGACCTTCGGCACGTCGATGGACACGAAATCATTCAAAGTCTACTTCGACGGCGAAGAGCGCGATAAATTCGAGACATACCTCGGATCATTCACCACAACCTATCGGCTCAACCGATCGACGATGTTCGCGCTCTCGCTGGCCGGATTCCAGAGCAACGAACTCGTCAGCTACGACATCTCGGGCGAATACTGGCTCAACCAGGCCGGCACATCGGGCGAAGGATCCGTCGGCGGCGAGCTCGGCGTCGGCAAATATATGGAACACTCCCGCAACCGACTTCGCGCCAGCGTGTTTCAGATAGCTCTCAAAGGCCACACCTCGATCCGCAACAACAACATCTCCTACGGCATAGTATTCCAAAACGAGAAATTCCACGACCGCACCAAAGAATGGGAATGGCGCGACTCCGCCGGCTACTCGCTCCCGACGGCGCCTCCGGGAGTGCATCTCATCTACAATCTCAGCTCCAGCCAGGATATATCGACCAATCGACTCGCCTTCTATGCCGAAGACGCCGTCAGCTTCGACACTCCGAAAGCCTACATCACTCTCAATGGCGGCATACGCTTCTCCTACTGGAACTTCAACCGCGAATTTCTCGTCTCGCCCCGCGTGAATGTCAACTTTGTGCCGACGGTCAACAACCGCTGGAACTATCGACTCGCGGTCGGGATGTACTATCAATCCCCCTTCTATAAAGAATACCGCCTCGCGCAGAGCGACGCCCTCGGCAACTCCTACATCACTCTCAACCGCGACATCAAATCGCCGCGCAGTCTGCAATTCATCTTCGCGACGGACTATACGTTCAGAATGATGAACCGCCCTTTCAAGATCACAGGCGAGGCCTACTATAAAAACCTCGCCAACCTGATCTCCTATGAATACGACAATCTCAAGATCAACTACTCCGGCGTCAACGACTCCAAGGGTTATATCATGGGCATGGACTTCAAACTGTTTGGCCAGTTTGTGCCCGGCTCCGACTCCTGGATCACATTCTCGCTGATGAAGACGCAACAGACGCTCAACGGCATGAAAGTGCCCCTGCCGAGCGACCAGCGCTACTCAGTCGGATTGTTCTTCACCGACTACTTTCCGAAATTTCCCAAGCTCAAATTCTCGCTTCGCGGCGTGATCTCCGACGGACTGACTATGACGGCTCCCCACGTCAGCCGCGATGTCAGCTACTTCCGCGCTCCGGCCTACAAACGCGTCGACATCGGGTTGAGCTACCAGCTTGTCGGCGCTCCCGGCGACGGCGAGCGGCCGAGCGACTTCCGTCGTCACTTCCGGAGCGTCACAATCGGACTTGACTGCTTCAACCTCTTTGATATATCCAACGTCAGCAGCTACTACTGGGTGACCGACGTCAACGACATTCAATATGCGGTGCCGAACTATCTCACGCGTCGTCAATTCAATGTTCGGCTGGCGATCGAGATGTAAGGATGACTGAAAAAGTTGAAAAAACTACAGGGTGTAATTTTTTGAGATTCAAACGATTTCGGAAATGTGGCGAAAAAAGTGCAAAAAAATCTTTCAAAAAATTTGGTCAATTCAGAAAAAAGCAGTAATTTTGCATCGCAAACGAGAGATAACGGTGACACTCTCTGAAGCGGACGGTTCGTTAGCTCAACTGAATAGAGCATCTGACTACGGATCAGAAGGTTGCAGGT
>CAMWNT010000148.1 GCA_947175695.1 uncultured Porphyromonadaceae bacterium | reverse complement strand
CGCTCGTGAAGCATTATGGCGGTAGGGACTACGAATGATTTTAATGTCCCTGAGATAGTCGTGACAAAACAAATCTTAAAGGCCATGGACAGAATATTATTCTTATTTTCGCATGTTTGCTACGATGCTATTCACTTTCTCTTGAAGAATCAAGTGGTTATGCTTGAATTGATCCGGAGTATAATGTCGTATCTCATCTTCTTTTTTGCGAATATCCATAACCCCTTTTTTGAAAATGTCGGCAATCTCCATAGGGTCGTCTACTATGTTGGCGTCGCAAAATCCCCGGGATAAAATAGCCATTTCAGAGCCTATGGCATAATGGTCGGTAAGGATGACTTCGGCAGGTAGCATGCCGTAGCCGATTCTTGCGAAGCCCCCGAAGCCGAACCTGATATTGTGCATTTTGAGAGTGCGGGCGATATTGCTTACCGTGTCGTTTGCCACAAGCTCAAACATGAATTTCAACTTATAGTCGAGATGCAGGTCGTTCAGGCCAATATGGATTTCATCAATCCCCTCGAAATCAACATAATCCTCCAGATTTCTCTGTGCATCTATTGTCTCGAGCAGGAGTATGGTTTTTGCCCGCCCATTGACATATTTCAAGAATCTTGCGACGTCTTCAGCAGTCCGATACATCGGGAGCATGACATACTGAGCTCCCGCTTCGATAACAGCTGAAATCTCGGATTCCGAATTAGGATTCAACGGATTGACTCTCACCATCAACTCGGATGTGGTAAGGAGAGGTTTGATTTTTTTGATATCTTCAATATCGTGTTTTGATTTGACTGTATTCAGACCCGCTTGGCGCTCTTCTTTTCCAAGTGTTTCCAAATCAATCCAAATCCGGTCGACACCAGCCTCCTGTGCGATCTCAGCAATCACAGGATTGTTGGTGATATACATCAAGGTGATGGCCATTTGTTATAATTAGCTAAATAAGTAGGTAGTGAAAAGTTTTTGATACTAAACTTTGGATGACCCAATGGTGATCTTGACTATAAATCTGTTATTTGCTCGCGCTTGGATATTGATAGCCTGTAGTAGAGTTTAGATATTTATCTGTTCGGCCGTCGAATCGACCCATAAATATCATATTTTTGGAATCATAGGTTTCTACAACCTATATTTTGTTAATAGATTGCTTATCCTTTTCGCCACACCATCTTGTTGACGACAGTGACGTATGACTGAATGATCTTTACAACGATCGAACTGACGTTTTCTCCGACGTATACATCGACAGGAGTGCCGTAGTCATGATCGGCGTTCATCGATATGGCAGTATCCACTGCTTGCAACAATGATTTTTCATCAATGCCGGCAAGTATAAAACCTGCGTTGTCAAGGCTCTCCGGGCGTTCGGTAGAGGTGCGTATACATATAGCCGGGAAGGGATGGCCGACAGACGTGAAGAAGCTTGATTCCTCGGGTAATGTGCCCGAGTCGGAGATTACAGCGGCTGCGTTCATCTGCAGACAGTTGTAGTCATGGAATCCGAGCGGCTCATGGCGGATCACGCGCTTGTCAAGCTTGAATCCGGTCTGCTCAAGACGTTTGCGACTGCGGGGGTGACAACTGTAAAGGATCGGCATGTCATATTTCTCAGCGATAGCGTTGATTGCGTTGAATAGACTTTGGAAATTCTTTTCAGTGTCAATATTTTCTTCTCGATGAGCTGAAAGAAGGATATATTTCCCTTTTTCAAGTCCAAGTCGCTCGTGGATGTCGCTTGCTTGTATCTTGTCAAGATTCTGATGAAGCACTTCTGCCATCGGCGAGCCGGTCAGATAAGTACGTTCTTTCGGTAGTCCGCAATCTGCCAAATATCTCCTGGCGTGCTCGCTATAGCAAAGATTGACATCGGAGATGATGTCGACAATGCGGCGATTTGTCTCTTCTGGCAGGCATTCGTCTTTACATCGATTGCCCGCTTCCATATGGAAAATAGGAATATGAAGGCGCTTGGCGGCAATTGCTGACAGACATGAATTTGTGTCGCCTAATATAAGCAATGCGTCAGGTCGCACCTCATTCATCAGCTTATAAGAGCAATTTATGATATTGCCGACGGTGGATCCGAGATCATCGCCTACTGCGTCCATGTACACTTCGGGATCATCCAGACAGAGATCATGGAAGAAAATGCCGTTGAGGTTGTAGTCATAATTCTGGCCGGTGTGTGCAAGAATTACGTCGAAATACTTTCTGCATTTATTGATCGTCGCTGCCAGACGGATAATTTCCGGTCGGGTGCCTACAATTATAAGCAGTTTGAGTTTGCCGTTGTCGACAAACTTTATATCCGAATAGTCAAGTTTCATTTGTTGTTGACAGGATCAAAGAAAGTGTCAGGGTGTTCGGGATCGAAAATCTCGTTGCAATACATGACTGTGACGAGGTCTTCCGTATCGGAGAGATTGATGATATTATGGGTGTAGCCGGGAAGCATGATGACCGACCGGATTTTATCTCCGCTGACTTCAAAGTTGAGTATTTCATCAGTTCCTTCCTTGCGCATTTGGATAAGGCCATGCCCCTTGACAACAATAAACTGTTCCCACTTTGAATCGTGCCAATGCTCGCCTTTGGTTATGCCCGGCTTAGAAATATTGATGCTGACTTGTCCGCATTTCGGCGTGTGCACCAACTCTGTAAAACTTCCTCGTTGATCGACATTCATTTTCAGATCAAATATTGCCTTATGCGCAGGAAGATAAGAAAGATATGTCGAAAGCAGGCGTTTGGCAAAGCTGTCGGCCGGGATCTCCGGAATCATGAGTGTCTTCGGCAGTTCGGAGAATTGCCGGAGTAGATCCACGATTTCTCCGAGCGTAGCGTGAAATGTGACAGGTACACAGCAGTATCGACCGGTCGCAGTGAAAACGGTCTCAATCCCATCGAATTCGCAATGATGCTCAGCGCCTTTAAGTGCCAGAATCATCTCGTCGACGAGATCGTCGATATAAAGCAGTTCCAGTTCTACCGAGGGATCATTGACTTGGATAGGCAAGTCATTGGCGATGTTGTTGCAGAATGTCGCTACGACTGAATTGTAGTTTGGTCGACACCATTTGCCGAAGAGATTCGGAAATCGGTAGACCAGCACTTTTGCTCCGGTCGTTTCGGCATAGTCGAAAAAGAGTTCTTCCCCTGCCTTTTTGCTTTCGCCATAAGGATGACCTGCGTATCTGCCGATAAGCGTTGCCTGAATCGAACTTGAGAGCATTACCGGACATGTGTTGCCATGTTTTCGTAGTGTGTCGAGCAGTTCGGATGCGAACCCGAAATTTCCCTTTTTGAAGTCATCCGGATTCTCGGGGCGGTTGACTCCTGCAAGATTGAACACAAAATCTGCTTCTCGACAGTAGCGGTCAAGATCCTCGGGGGTGGAGTCAAGATCATATTCAAAGATCTCATCAACCGCGATGCCCGAATGACGATCCTTGCCGTCGCGGATATTGCGAAGACGGGCGCAAAGGTTTTTACCGACGAAGCCTTTTGCTCCGGTGACAAGTATCTTCATCTTTTACTGAACAAAATTGCCTTCGCCATTAAGCTCTTTTTGGATATATTCGAGAGCTGCGATTTTTTTCTTTGTCTCCTCCAGTGTCAGCTGGCGAGTATTGTGAGAATCAAATTCCACAAGAGGATTGCGGGTTTCATCCCCCTCTTTGAAGAATTTATCATAGTTCAGCCCTCTGTTATCGGCCGGCACTCGGTAGAAATCGCCAAGGTCGATTGCTTTTGCACACTCCTCGTTGGTCAGTAGCGTCTCATACATTTTTTCACCGTGTCTGATGCCGATAATTCTGATGTCTTCTTTCTTTCCGCCGAAGAGCTCGCAAACGGCTTCTGCCTGAGTCATTATTGTGCATGCCGGAGCTTTTTGAACAAGTATATCGCCGTTTTCGCCATGTTCGAATGCGAATAGTACAAGGTCTACCGCTTCTTCCAGACTCATGATGAAACGTGTCATTGTAGGCTCTGTGACAGTAATCGGATTGCCATTCTTGATCTGATCAATCCACAAAGGTATCACTGATCCACGTGAGCACATGACGTTGCCGTATCGAGTGCAGCAAATTTTGGTTTTGCCCGAGTATCTGCTTTTTGCCACAGCGACTTTCTCTTCGATTGCTTTTGTTATGCCCATCGCGTTGATCGGGTAAGCCGCCTTGTCGGTTGAGAGACAAATGACTGATTTTACTCCGGATTCGATTGCAGCGGTCAGCACATTGTCGGTGCCGATAACATTGGTTTTAACAGCCTCCATGGGGAAGAATTCACATGAGGGCACTTGCTTAAGAGCTGCTGCGTGGAAGATGTAATCAACTTCCGGCATGACACTTCTGCAAGCATTCAAATCCCTGACATCACCGATGAAGAATTTGATTTTATGCGCCTGCTCCGGATATCTTATCTGGTATTCATGACGCATGTCGTCTTGTTTTTTCTCATCGCGTGAGAAAATTCTGATCTCTTTGATGTCTGTAGTGAGAAATCGCTGCAGTACAGCATTTCCAAACGAGCCGGTGCCACCGGTAATAAGAAGAGTCTTGTCTTTGAAAATAGACATATTTCGATTGAAAATTTAGTTTTGCGACTTGATGGGGAGATTGGAGATGTATAGGAAAATCTCAACACGTTAGTACTGAGATTGAGATGAGCAGGAATAAATAGGGGTGTAAAAGTTGCGACGGCTGTTGTTGAGCAACAGTCGCCGGAATATTTTTTTGTAAAAATTATGAGACTATATCAAATGGAGGGTGAAGAGAAGTGGCAGTTTATATTATAAGCCGGATTTCACACTCATTTTTATTATATTAACGAATGTATTCGCTGTTGGAAGTTACGATTCAATGACTAAAAAATAGGTGGGAGAGGGGATAGGGAGGAGAGCAAGGTAGGGAAATTAGTAGAGGGTCAACAGAAATTGACAGTGGGAAGGGTCAATTTTTAGGATGTCCCAGAAATCTGAGATGCAGGAGGCCCCAGTGTGTCTATGTGAGTAACTGTAACTG
>CAMWNT010000147.1 GCA_947175695.1 uncultured Porphyromonadaceae bacterium | reverse complement strand
GCAGTCGTAGAGCGTAGTCCCAAAATCCTTTACGACCGACTCATCTCGTTCTACGTTCTACACGGCTTCCCCGTGCCTTTGAACGCGCAGGAGTTTCAAGCCGGCCTGCGTGAGCGTTACGCCGAGCGCGATGGGATGTATTTTCTGCCTTCGCAAGCCGCCAAGTATGACGAACTGCGTAAGCATACAGATGGTTTCCAAGCATCGCTTTTCTACGTCGATAGCGAGCAGGGTGGTATCGCATGGCTCAACAATGAGTTGAGCACTCCGCAAACTTATCAAGAATTACAACCCAACTGGATGCAAGCTATCAATGGCGTTCGCAAAGGCGACATTCTGCCGGAACTTAAGCAGATTCTTGAAGAAAACTTCATCAAGGAATCTGACGGCAAATGGCGTAAACCAAATCTTCAAGATGATGTCGACCTCGCCGCACTTCGGCATAAGGCACTTATGCGAGAGTTTAAGGTTTATGTCGAAGTCGCTCGGAAACCTCGTGGCAAAATTAAAGAGGCTCGCGTAGAGGCTCTGCGAGCCGGCTTCAATCAGTGCTATGAGAACAATGATTTTGCTACAATCATCGCAGTCTGCGATCGTATTCCGCAAAATCTTCTGACCGAGGATGAGCTGCTTTATCAGTTCCACGAAATTGCTTCTTCGCGCGTATAGTTTATGTCGGAATTTATCAACGAAATATTATACTCACTCACCCGGGGCTTTCACCCACTGTCAATCGTCAGTAATCCCGATGGATTTTTGGCTCACAAGGAGGTGCTCCAAGAATTGAAGCGTGAAAGCCGGGGAGAGATCGTTGTGGGGACAGCTATTGAGCTTCGCGTTCACTACGAAATCCATCTTCGCAGAAACCCGGAGCGTTCGGCTGTCTATATCTTGACGGCCGGGGAAATGCTTCCCGACATCAGCATTCGAGCCAATAAGATTCGGTTTAAGATCGCCGAGCTTTTCCCTAATTTCGTTGATAAAGCCACAATCTCGCAACTATCGTTTAGCGTCCTATCAAAGCTATACGACAAGCATATTCAGGGGATTGTAACATCCAGCCGCCTCCACGACTTGGTTTCCGACTTGAACGATATTCAAAGTGCGGAGCCTATCAAAGATTTCGGTGAGGCAGTCGATATTTTCAATGCTATTGAAAATCCGGATTGGTCGGATGTAGCGACAATTCGCCGAATCAGTGAATTATTCGTCAAGGTTGTCGAAAGCGACCGCTATGACGAGATAGCTGACACCATCGACTATCTCAACTTCGACTTCCAACATTATCTGGATGACACATATTGGAACTCCATTAATGCAAATCCTCTTCTAAAACCTCGATGCGTCAACGGCATACTCCGACATGTGCGCGACAACTATGAGCTAAATGAAAAGATAGCACTCGTGGTTGTTGACGGCATGGCCTTTTGGCAATATGGAGTGCTTCGTGACGAACTTGAAAGAATCCATGTTCACCCAATTCAAGAGGATTGGATCTACTCTTGGATTCCGTCGATTACGAGCTTATCTCGTCAAGCAATATTCGGGGGTGAATATCCGTTGTTTGACTATACGCAATCTCCCAACAACGAGAAATCGACATGGCAATCTCATTGGCCTACCAACGCGTCGCAATATTTCTACGACAACGGAGTCGAGCCGTTGCGGATTGCGAACGGCTGCAAGCGTTTTGCCCTTGTCACAGTCGCGCTTGATGAGAAGATGCACAACTCGTGGTCGTATCTCGAACTGCTTGCATTAACAAAGCTTTGGGCCAAATCATTTACCAAGCGTATCAAGCAGTTGAAGAATGCCGGATTTGAAATAATCCTCACAACCGACCACGGCAATGTGCTCTCCAAAGGCCACCGACCATTCTCTCCGATTGAGAAAGCGCATCTCTACGGGAAAGCAAGCCGTGGCCACCGCCATGCCATCTTCTTGCAAGAAGACGCAAGCAATCAGTTTGCCAAAGATATTGGTTATTCCATCCGATATCTTCACAAGGATCTATGGTTTGCCATTCGCGATAATCATAGCTTCACGTCAACAGGCAGGGTTGAAATCACTCATGGAGGCTCACATCTCTTTGAGTGCATGATCCCATTCGTCAAATTTTAGAAATGTCAGATAAAATCACCATAGGACTCCGTCAACGCATACCGATGTCATTGCTCGAAATGGCTCTGACAGCAGTTTTGGTCGGCGATTATTCTAGAGAATATTTCGCCGAACTCGCTGCTACCGAGTATAACGGATCTAACCGCATTGCCAAGGCTGTAACTGCGATTTCGCAGTTGACAGACCAAAACCCACTTATCGACCTCTTGCGTGAACATAAAGACGAAGTGCTTGTCGCACTCCGTAATCGTGCCGATCGCACCCTCATCCTATCATCACTTATCATCGCCGGATTTGAATTTGCCTATGATATCTTCACGCTTCTTGGCAAATATTTCCACGTGCAAGATCAAGTCGTTACGGCTCTCATCACTCAGAAGATGTCGCAAAAGTATGGCTCAAACCGCTCATTGCCCAATGCGATGAACTGCGCCCTGCCAATGCTGATCGAAGCCGGCATCCTGCATCGACCCAAAATCGGATTCTTTGAAATCCGAAAAGTTACACCCGACACGGCGATCGCACGGCGTGCTTTTGATGAAGCCTTCTTCCGCTGGAACCCCAATCTCTCCCGTGAGCTCACATATCCCTCTCATCCTTATTACGAATACCTCGAAGAATAATATGACATACTGGATTTTTTCTTGGAAGAAAGATATATTTGACATTCATGCTTGCCTAAAGGATTATGGATATTTGGAGTGGCGTCAAAAAAGCACTCCAAATGTTGGCGACATAGTTTTCATATATGCCGCTACTCCTATAAGGCAAATCATGTTTATGGCTAAAGTTACCGCCATAAATATCCCGTATGAACATACCATCAATAAAGATCACTTATCCAAGAACTATGATTATAAATTGAAGCCTACTGATTTTTATTTCCGGATGGAGATTATTCAATCGGCAGACCTCAATAATACCGAATTGTCATATTCTCAACTTTGCGATAATGGATTAACTTCCACTCTGCAAGGTCCAACAAGGGTAAGTGGTAAATTACTTGACCACATTCTCGAAAACTTCGATGTTGTTTTCGATGAGGGTAGTCAGACATTTCTTGAAGGCGCGTCTGTAAGACGTTCAATAACATCTTACGAACGCAATCAGTTTGCCAAAGAGGAATGTCTTAATCATTACGGCTACTCTTGTCAAATTTGCGGAACGAACTTTGAAGATAAATATGGTGAAGTGGGTAGAGGTTTTATCCACGTTCACCATGTAGAATTTATATCTTCATTCGGCGGTGTTGAGCATAAGATTGAACCTATCAATGGGTTGATACCTGTTTGCCCGAATTGTCATGCAATGCTACACCGCAAAGTCAATGGTAAGTATCTGACTCCCGAAGAACTTAAAGCAATTATTAAGGAAACCATTTGACAGTGATACTTTAAGCATGGCGATGAACGCATACCTTTCCCTCCATTATAATTTACTCTATGGCACAACCAAACATCATAAAAGTAAGTGGCTCTGCCACTATTAAAGTCGCTCCTGACACAATGCGCATACGCATTGAGGTCAATAGCCACTTTGCTTCTAACGAAGCCGCATACGAACAGGCCAAGGCTAACAGCCTTCAACTGTTGGCTTCTCTCAAAAATGTAGGTCTTGACGAAACCCTCGCCAAGACTATCAACTTTAATATATCTGAGGACTCGAAGCCAATCTATGAAAAAGGTCGTTGGACCGGTTATAAGAAGAATGGCTTCGACCTCAATCAATTATTTTACATCGACCTACCGTCAGAGAATAAAGAGGCTAACGACATTGTAAAATATTGTACTGAGAACGTTCCTTATGCCGAAATAAAACTCGATTCTTATATTTCAGAACCGCGTAAACATAAACTTGAAGCCATTTCTCTTGCCGTCAAAGATGCAAAAGAAAAGGCTGAAATAATCGCGGCTTCACTTGGTTGTGCTCTCGGCTCGATTCTTGAAGTAAACTATGGATGCGCAGAGACACGTGGCATTTGCTACGAAGATTGCGATTATAGTGTAGGCGCGGCTCCCGGTGGTACGCCTCTTGCTTTCAATGGTCAGGAGGAAGAAATCGAGGAAGCGGTTATCGTAATTTGGCAAATTCAAAACCCTCGGTAATCTCATGAACGAATACGAAGATTTAGACGCATACAATGGAGATATCGAACATGATATGTGGGTAGACTTCGACTACAATGAGAACACTGGCGAGCTGTCGGGAATCTACGATGACACCGACCTTGACCAATTCATTGATAACTTAAACGACTGGGATTAACCTAAAACAATTATAACATGAAAAAACATTTTCTTACACTTCTTCTTTGCTGCTTTGCCATTTGTGGCTTCGCGCAAGAGCATCTTTCCTTCAAAGGAATACCCATAACCGGATCTATGACTTCCTTCTGCCAAAAGCTCAAAACTAAAGGGTTTGTTCAAATTGGCTCAGAAGGTAATATCCGTTTATTCAAAGGAGATTTCACAGGAAGACAAGCGACAGTCGGGGCAGTGGCAGCTGACAATGGTCAAGATGTTTTCACTGTAGCTGTTTTCTTCGATGAAACTGGCAATTGGAATACACTCGTAAATACTTACGAACATTACAAAGACCTCTACATCGAGAAGTATGGCAACCCGACACAATGTGTAGAAAACAATCCGAGCAGATCGGATTCCAATACTTCACTTATGTATGAATTGTTCCAAGGAAGAGTAACCTATGCATGTATTTTTGAAGCTCCCGGTGGTTTAATTCAAATATCTATTGAAAAAGGGAACAGCAACGACGGCTTTGTCATGATAAAGTATCAAGACGCCCAAAATATCAATGCCAAAAGGCAAAGTGATTTAGACGAAATCTAATCATGGCACGACCAATAGCAGAAACCCCGATTCTTACAGGCGATGATGCTGTGCGCTTTGAGAAACTCAGGATGGAAGTTGAGAGTCTCAGCAAAGAGCAGCGTGCCGAGAATACAAGAAAGCTCAAAGAG
>CAMWNT010000146.1 GCA_947175695.1 uncultured Porphyromonadaceae bacterium | reverse complement strand
ATGTCTATCCCGCCAAAACCCTATTTCATAACAATCTCCCCGGCTGTCCCGAAGCCCGCCGGCGGGTGCGGGGCGCCGCCCCCGGGCGGCCCCACGAATCCCGCTCACTCAACATCCACAATCACCTTATAAACTCGCCTCCTCATAAATATGATTTCCGCCGACCGGACTTTCTATGGTGTGTCCGGCCGGCGGAATTTTTTTTCGTTGTAGAGGCGTTGGCCGCAGTATGCGCCGCTGCCGAGCTTTGCGGATGGGAAGTCCCGAAAAAGCCCTGAAAAAGGGGCCGAAAATGCCCGATATGAAACTTTTTATTTTGCGTGTCGCGAAAAATTTTTAAAATTCCTTGTAAAGTGCTGATTTATAGCTATGACCAAAATGCAAAAATGAAACTTTAAATTTGGAGATGAAACTTTTTCCACCTAATTTCGCACTCCGAAACCTTGATGTCTATAAGAGAATCATCTTGGAATCAAAACCGAATCAAACGGAACTGTATGTTGAGGTGTCTTATGATTGTAGCAATTTCAACATGCGTCTATTAAATCATTCATCCTTAAATATTTTTATTATGAGTATTGACCTTTTTAAAGAATTGGGAGATGCTGCTGAAAAAGAAGTACTCCGTATGAGAGAGCTCGCTCTACTTGATGGAGGCGTTTCATTAGCTGATCCTCCGGTGATGAATTCACTCCTTGTCTGTGGAGGAATCATCAAAAACGATCTAGACTTGTGTCCGGGTAATGTATGCGATCCGTTCAATACGGGTGCGTGCCCGGGTAATACAGTACTCGGAGGTCCTGGTACATGTCCTCTACAAGTTTAATCTCCTCGTCAGACGCTACTCTATCTATTTTGCTATTAAATTCCCTGGCCGAATTTCGGTCAGGGAACATTTACCTATAAATCATGAAGCAAAGCATATTCAACAATCGTATTCCCCTTTCATCAAATACAGATATTCTTTTTAATTCATTCACGGAGCTGAGTTTGATTGTAGATAAGAATTTTGCATTTAATGAAAATGATCTGAGTCAAGAGAGTTTTGATGAATTTTGTCAAAAGGGATTCCTCGTTGAAGATCATGTTGATGAAGTCGGATTAATATATAATGGCTTTAAGGAGACATATTCAAGTGATCGGACATTTAAGCTTACAATCAATCCTACGCTGAATTGTAATTTCAGATGCTGGTATTGCTATGAGACTCATAATGTACGGTCGGCGATGTCGAATGAGTGTCTAAAACGGGTCATGAGGTGTATTGATCGTATATCAAAGAAATATAGATCGCTCGAATTGGCATTTTTCGGAGGAGAACCCTTAATGCAATATTCTGAAATTGTAAAACCTTTGATAGAATACGTGCATATGGTCTCAAGAGCTTCGGATATGCAGTATCAAGTGACTTTTACAACGAATGGATTCCTTATCTCCGACGAAATTATTGATGATTTTAAGTCGTTTAATATAGGAGTATCTCAAATTACATTAGATGGGGGGCCATCGGCTCATAACAAGACAAGAGTAAGTAGAGCCGGAAACTCATATGAGATAATAGTGGCCAATATTATAAAGATGGCATCTGCCGGTTTCCCTGTCATCTTACGTGTAAATGTAACAAAGGAAAATATCAAAGGCG
Organism: uncultured Porphyromonadaceae bacterium; assembly: GCA_947175695.1. Lineage (GTDB taxonomy): Bacteria > Bacteroidota > Bacteroidia > Bacteroidales > Muribaculaceae > Lepagella. The sequence continues at coordinate 3,524 of CAMWNT010000146.1, read as the reverse complement.
CAACTGAGATCGTCGAGTCATTTAAAAGCGTTTGCAAAGACGCTAAACGGAATATTAATGTATTAATCCAGCAAGTTTGGCAAGACGCAAAGAATGACATTCTTGATGAAATATGGTCGTTATATTCAGAATTTTTAAAAATTGGAATATCACCATGGCGAAGACGATTTAATTTCTATAATTCATGCTGTTACGCTGACATGCGCCATTCAGCGGTGATTAACCATGATGGTAAAATCTTCAAATGCACTGCAATTGATTTCGATAGGAAATCTCCTGATGGGGAACTCCAAAAGGACGGAGGTATGGACATCGATCCGGCGTTTGATGCTCGCCTTAAAAAAAGAAAAGAAAATCAATTGTGTAAACGTTGTAGAATTCTGCCGGTATGCAATGGGGGGTGTAGTAAAAATGTTGACCAAGCCGGCGTCAGCAATTATTGTCTGCACCCAACGGATGATGACAAAAATAAGGTTGTAAAGAATATCATTAGGGAACAACTACATATGTCGCGATTAGGAATCTCTTGGAAAGATTAGATTTTATATGTCCGGCAAATCTATTACGAGAAATCATGAAAAAACATCAAACTACTATACACATGACAAAAAGACTATTGGTAATGGCGATGACGCTGATATGCGTCCTCCTTACTCACGCCCAACAGCCGCAGCCGCTTCCGCTCAACCCGGAAGTCAGACACGGCGTACTGCCCAACGGCTTGACCTACTACATCCTCCACAACGAGCAGCCACGCAACCGCGCCAACTTCTACATAGCGCAGAAAGTCGGTTCGGCTCTCGAAACACCCGAACAATACGGTCTGGCCCACTTCCTCGAACACATGGCATTCAACGGCACCCGCCACTATCCCGGCGACTCCCTGCTCCGATATCTCGAATCCAAAGGGATACGCTTCGGCGACGATGTCAACGCCTACACCGACTACGAAGAGACTGTCTACAACATCGACAACGTACCGGCCGACAACGTCGCGCTTATGGACAGCGTGCTCCTCGCGTTGCGCGACTGGAGCTGCGACCTGCTGCTTGAAGACGCCGAGATCGACGCCGAAAGAAAAGTCATCCAGGAAGAATGGCGTATGCGCAACGACCCCAACCACCGCTTCCGCATCGCGATGGCGCCGGTGATCTTCTCCGAGCCGCAATATCAGCTCACTCCGATCGGTACAATGGATGTCGTCATGAACTTCCCCTACAAAGCCCTACGCGACTACTACCACAAATGGTATCGTCCCGACCAGCAGGGCATCATCATCGTCGGCGATTTCAATGCCGATGAAATGGAAAAGAAAGTAGTGGCGATGTTCTCCGATATCCCCATGCCGGAAAACGCGGCACCCCGCGAATATGTCAGAGTCAGCGACAATGAGCAGCCCCTCTTCTTCGCCTTCGAAGACCCCGAACTGAAAAGCGCCAGAGTCGACTTCCAGGTTAAATTCGACAAAATCCCCCTTGAATACCAAAACACAGACCTCGCGTTGATGAACACCTTCGTGCAGAACATCATCGCCGATATGATCAGCACGCGCCTCTATGAGCATACTCTCGACTCCGACTGCAAATACGCAAACTCCGGAGTGTTCTTCTCCGACATGTATCCCTCGAAGACTAAAGGGGTCTTCGATGTGGCCGTCATCGCAAAAGACGACGTGCTCGAGGGCTTTGAAGACGCATTCCGCGTCGTCGTCCGCGCAGGTCGCACCGGCTTCACGCAATCCGAGCTCGACCGCGCGATAGAAAACATCAAATCACGCTACGACAAACGCTACAACGAACGCAAGAGCACCAACACATCTGTGCTTGCCAAAGAGCTCATCACCGCCTTCAACGACAATGTGCCTGCAATGGGCGTAGAGGCCGAACGCGACTTCTTCAATCAGGTGGCCTCAATGCTTCCCCTCGAAGCCTACAACCAGACAGCGGCGCAGGTGATCACCCCGATCAACCGCGTCATACTGATCCAGCAGCAGAAGAAAGATGGCGTCGCCCTGCCTACCGAATCGCAGACACTCGCCCTTGTCGACTCCGTACTCGGCGCCGAATACGAAGCGTATGTCGACGAAGCCCTGACCGAACCCCTTATTGCCGAACTCCCCGCAAAGGGGACTGTCGTATCGACCGAAGAGGGTCAATTCGGCACAACCGTCATGACCCTTTCCAACGGCATCAAAGTCGTTGTCAAGCCGACTGACTATAAAGACGACGAAATCCTCTTCCAGGCGTTCCGCACGGGGGGTAAAGCCGCATATCCGGCCGAAGAAGCAGCCAATGTCCATATGCTCGCCGACGCCGTCTCCCTCTCGAATGTCGGCCCCTACGACAATCGCGCAATGTCGCGCTATCTGACCGGCAAAAACGCCCGACTCGAATACGGCGTAGGCAACTTCTCCGACTACTTCGACGGCGCTTCATCGGTCAAAGATCTCCCGACTCTTCTGGAGCTGATTTACGCATACTTCACTTCCGTCAATCCCAACGAAGAAAACTACCGCAACACGCTTTCCCGCATCCTCCCTCAGTTTGAGGCTGCCGAGAAATCTCCCCAGTTTATATTCGAATGCCATAAATCCAACGCCGTCTATGGCGGCAACCCGTTGGGAGCATCAATCACAAAGGAAGTCCTCAACGCGGCCGACTACAGCCGTATGCTCGAACTCTTCAAAGAGTCTGTGGCCAATCCCGCCGAGTATACATTCCTCTTCACCGGCAATGTGGATGCCGACACGCTCCGCCCGCTGCTCGAACAGTATGTGGCCTCGCTTCCTGCCGCTTCCACTGCCGCCAAGCGCTCTTTCGCGCCGCTGACCAACGTCGACGGTCAGGTGGTCGATAATTTCACAATCGGCATGGCCGCTCCCGCCGACTGGCTCTACGGCCTCTACAGCGGCACGAATGTGGCCAACGACATCCGCAACCACGTCATGACATCGCTCGTGGGCGACGTTGTCGGTATACTCTACACCGAGATCCTCCGCGAGAAAGAGGGTGGGGTCTACACACCGATGGCCTATTCGAGTTATGATGTCAGCAACGGCAAATGGAATTTCGTCTATTTCCTGCAGACCAACAACGAGCAGTCTGCCCGGATGCTTGAGCTTGCCGATGAAATCTTTGTCAATCTTCTGAAAGAGGGCGCGACAGCCGACCAGTTCAATCGTGTCCGCGGCGCCATGCTGTCGCAATACGAAAACGGCATCCGCACCAACGCCTACTGGCACAATAATATCCGTCTGCACGAACTCCTCGGCAAGGATCTTATCACCGACCACAAGGCTGCGATCGAAAGCCTGACTCTCGAGGAATTCAATCAATTCATGCGCAATCTCTATGACGGCAACAACCGCATTCAGATCAATATGCACGGCGTTGCCGAATGACGCCGGAGCGAGCGTGGGGGGGGGGGGGCCGCCGCCGCCCCCCCCCCCCCCCCCCCCCCACCCCCCACCCAAAACAAAAAAAAAAACAACAAAAAAAAAAAAAAAAAAAAACAACAAAAAAAAA
>CAMWNT010000145.1 GCA_947175695.1 uncultured Porphyromonadaceae bacterium | reverse complement strand
TATGAGATGAGAATCACCAATGCGTGCGGACTTCCGACAGAGGGGAATGCGGCTCCGGAGAAGAGGTATTTGCGGTCGGCGACGTCAGTGGCTTCAACGGCGCGTCTCTGCGCTTCGGGCGCCACCGGGCGTAGAAAGCCGTCGGAGTCGAAATCGAGAGGGGTAATGCCATCGGTGGCGAATATGAAATTGCGGTTTTCATCTCCGCGACGCAGGAATTGGATTTCAGATCCGTCGGGCTGAGTGGCCCGTATAGTGTCGGGAAATGCAGGCATGGCCTGAAGGTCGGAAGCAGCGAAAGCAGCGATGGTCGCGGCGAGTGAAGCGGCTTTTAGAAAGCGGCGTGAGGTCGGGCGTCCGATTTGACTTTTTGATTGGCGGGCAATGTGATGATCGGTTTTCATATGATAGGTGAAGAGGTGTGTTTCTGTGATATGGTTTACGTCAGTCGGACAATGGCGCAATACATATATATATGGAGGAGATTGCGCCGGCGATGATGGACTTTCGCCGGCGTTGAGGGTTGCGTCAGAGTTCGAGATTGCCGATACTTTCGGATATTTTCTTGACCGCGTGGTGATAAGATGCCTTCAGAGCTCCTACGGATGTGCCGAGAATTTCCGAGATCTCCTCATATTTCATTTCATCGAAATATTTCATGTTGAAAACAAGGCGTTGCTTTTCGGGTAGTTTGGCGATTGCCTTGAGCAACTCTTCGTGAAGGGCGTCGCCGTCGAAATATTCGTCGGCCTCAAGTCGGTCGATAAGGAATGATGTGTCGTCGTTATCGGCCGAAATGTTTTGACGCGTCTTTTCGCGATTGATGAAATTGATGGATTCGTTGACGGCAATTTTATAGAGCCATGTTGAGATCTTGGCGTCGCCGCGGAAGTTATGGACATTGTTCCATGCCTTGAGAAATACGTTCTGCAACAGATCGTTGGCATCGTCGTGGCCGTAGACCATCTTTCGGATCTGCCAATAGATCGGTTCGGAAAAAGTGCGCATAAGAGTTTCGAAAGCTTTTTTAGCTGTCGATTCTCTTTGAAGGTCTTCTATCAGTTTTTTTTCGTCGATCGGAGCGGAAAATGCCATATTCTAAAAAGTCGTAGAGCCGTAAACGCGACCCGTACGGCTCGCTAAATTACTAAAAAATGAGATAAAATGCAAAGAAACGCCAATCCGAGCTTCGCTAATAGCCTATTTTTAACATTATTTATAATCAGTCGGTGAGGGCGAGGCGTCATCGGGTAGGTTTCACCTACGTCCTTTCGAAGAAGAAATCTGATAGGACGCGCCGAGGCGCGATCGCACGTCGCTTCATGTCGCTCCTTTTTGCAGTCGGGAAAGTGGAGTTGTAAAATATAAATATTTTCCGTTCATATGCGTTAAACTATTTTGCCCACACGGGGTCATAGATAGTGACCGGGCTATGGTCGCTTGGTTGCTGACAAAGGCTTTCCGCTCGATTCCGCTATGGACTTCGTGGCTGTGAGCTTATTTAATATATTGAAAATCAAATAGTCATGGGAAAGGAAGAAAAGCTTTTAGAACGCGTTGGCCGTGATACCGGCATGCGTGTGCCTGAAGGATATTTCGAAGGGTTTATGGCCGATATGATGACTCGCCTCCCGGAATATCCCGCGCAGCCTGTGGCTCCCCAACTCACATTCTGGCAGCGTGTGAAGCCATATGTGTATATGGCTGCTATGTTTGCGGGAATATGGTGCATGATGAAGATGTTTCATATGGTGTCGGAAAACGCCGCTTCGGCCGATCTCGACAATCCCCCCGCAGGAGTGCTGCTCGCTATGGATGATTCCGAGACTTTCGATTATTTCTGCGAGGCCGATGATCTTTCGGAAATGACCGATTATGAGATGGAGGAAGTCTTGGCTTCGGAGTATTCGGATATGCAGGAGTTTGAAAAGGATTTCGGCTTCAATCTCCTCCCGGAATACCGATCGATATGATTTTTTTATCCGACATGCCCGCTTCGCTTGTTATAACTGCAGAAGCGAGCGTGTCGGCTTGTCGTGCCGTGGCTCCGGTGAGCCCCGGTATCATCGTTACATAACACCAATTACTATAGAGAGTGCATGAAAAAACTTTTACTCATTGTCATATTGCTTCTGGGATTGACCGCCACTGCTATGGCCGAGTCGCCTAATTGCAAGAATGCGGATCCAAAGAAACTCAAGGAGCTTCTGGATTATAAAATCAAGTTTCTCGCCCAGAAAATGGAGCTCAAGGATGATCAGAAGCAGAAATTCGCCGAGCTTTATGAGAAGATGAGCGAGGAAAAGCGTGCTAATTTCGAGTCGATGCGTGCGATGGAGAATAAACTCAAGAATAACGCCTCGGAGACCGAATACAAGCAGTTGTCGGAGAAAATCACCGACTGCCGTATGCGCGATGCGCAGATCGACAAGGAGTACGATGCAAAGTTTGCAAAGTTTCTGACGCATGAGCAGATATATAAGATGAAGGCTGCGGAAGACGAGTTCCGCCGTCGCATGATGGATATGCATCAGAAGCGTAAGAATGAGAGGAAGGGGCCTCACGGGAAATGACCCGCTGGGAAATGTCCTTTCATAAACGGTTTGATTTTATCGTTTCTCTGATCCATCTCGGCTGTTCGCCGATTGACGATGTTTGATTTATCGAATATTCGTAACTTCCTATTATCATAATCTTATGAAAAAGAACTACAGAAGGGGGCTGGCAAGCCTCCTTTTATGTTTTCTGATCCCTTTGGCTGCCGTGGGCGCCGTAGCGGAGACTTCGGCTCCCTCGAAGAAGAGGGCCGAAAGTGCTTCGGCGAGGGTGAAGTCGACGTTTGAGAGTCCGGATTTCGCTTATCCGGCCACTGTGCGTGATGATGCGCAGAAAGTCTATTCTTCCGCAATGAGATCCGGCAAGCCTCTGGAGGCGTTGAAGGCGGCTATGGAGATGGCTGTCGCCGACCGACTGACTTCGTCGGATAGTGTGGCTGTCACTCTGGGACGCTATCGCGAAATTGCAGAAAAGTTCGCCGCCCCCTATTCGTCGATGGCGTCTCTGCTTGAGGCTTCGACTTTGGCGTCGCTTTATCAGTCGTCGCCTTATGTGTTCGACAGTCGGGTCCTCCCGTTGGAGAGCCGCGATGCAGAGCCGCTGCTTTGGAGCGGCGATCAGTTGCGCGACGCCGTGGCGTCGCTGTGTGAAAGCGCGCTCGCGGCCCGCGATGTGCTTTCGGGTTGCCCGATCGGCGATTTGGCTTATATTCTGACTTCAACGACGGATGCCGATAGGTTCGGTATGTCGGCATTGGATTTCGCTGTCTATCGTATACTCGATATCACAGCGGGGTGCGGCATCGACCGTAGGCAAAATAGCCGTTTGCCGTTTAAGGCCGTCGGCGAGTCAGCGACGGTAGAGTGTGGCGATTCCCGATATCGTCTCTTTTCGCCGGATCGATTGCTCGATATACTTGTCGATTCCGATTCGCAGCGTTTGCCTGCAGCGGCGGGAGCATTGTGTGAAGCACGATTGCGCCGGCTGATGTATGCCTCCACAGTCGGGACGGATTCGGCGACTCCGGAGTCGTTTGCGACTCCCGCGGCTCTGCGGCTTCTCGCGGATTATCCGGTCGGCAATGAGTGGCGACCCTATGTTGTGTGTCGCCTCTATGAGATGGGGCAGTTTGGCGACGACACTCTCGCGAAGCGCGCGGCTTTGTATGATTTTCTAAAGGGTGAGGCTGCTTCTTCTGCTGATGCGAAAGCAAAGTCTTATCTGAATAATGTGTGCTCACGCATGCTGACTCCGTCATATCGGGCTGAGTCGGTCGGGCAGTGGCTCCCTTCGAAGGGTGGGGATGTCGCTTTTAAGCTTACGAATATGAGCCGGGCTTATGTGCTGCTCGTGCCGGTAAGCAGTTCGTTTGCCGAGTCTGATAATCCTCGCGTCAGAGGTATTTCTCCTTCGGGGAAAATCCTGGTGCTTGCCGAGCGATCGGCAGTAGTGGATAAGCCTGTGGAAATTATCGACACAGTGTCGTCGGGAAGTCTTCCCGCAGGCTATTACGCTTTGGTCGTATCAACGACTCCCGATCTGGCGGGGATCCCCTCTGAGGTCAGGCGTCAGGCTGCATCGTTGGTCAATGTCAGCGATCTTTCGATGTTCGCATCCGACGCCGCGCCGGTCGATGTGGAGGCGGGTAAATCGCAACGAGTCGGAAAATACTTATATGTGGTTGATGCGACCGATAATTCTCCCCGCGAGGGTGTAAAGGTGCGGTTTGTCAATACGGCCTATAAATCAACCGGCACTACCGAATTGCTGACAGATAGGAATGGGTGCGTGACGGCGCCGTATGACAATTTCAAGGCTACGGCCGTTTCACGCAATAGTCGATTCGTATGGTCGACGTCGAAAGGATATTATTATTCGTCGGAACCGCAACGTCTGACTGCTGATCTTCTGACTGATCTGGCCCTTTACCATCCGGGCGATACGTTGAGGAGTGTCGCGGTGTTGAGCGCGTTGCGCGACGGTCGACTCGCTCCGAAATCGGATGAGCGGATAGGGATTTCGCTATATAACGTCAATGGAGAGTGTGTGGCTTCCGACACGGTTGTCAGCGATCGCACGGGTCGTGCGGTGGTTGCGCTCCGTATCCCCGCCGAGGGCTTGACCGGGCGTTTTACACTTCGCGCCGTTTCGGGCTCGGATCAGATCGGTTCGACTTCGGTAGAGGTGGCGGAATATAAGGCTCCGACGTTTGGGGTGACACTCGACGAGCCCGAGGTGACGGCTTCCGCCGCCGGCGATGATATCGTGACATTCAACGGTGCTGTGGCAAGTTATTCGGGTATGCCTCTCGCGGATTCAAAGGTTGAGATTGCGATCAGCCACCATCCGTGGTGGCGTCCGTGGATGATCAACGCCCCATCGGCTTCGGAGTATGCTGCTTCGGCGGTGGTCGGTGCTGACGGTCGGTTTAAGGTTGAGCTTGAGCTTTCGGCCGATGACTATTCCATCTATTCGATGGGGTCGTTCAGTGTGACGGCCACGGCGACGTCGCCGGCTGGAGAGACGAATTCTTCGACAGTCAGAAGATTCACTCTCGGTGAGGGCCGACGTATTGAGCCGTTGGCCTCGGATAAGATTGAAGTGAAGGGGGATTCGGTG
>CAMWNT010000144.1 GCA_947175695.1 uncultured Porphyromonadaceae bacterium | reverse complement strand
CTTTTTCGGTGCTTTTCGTCCGAATTCATCGGTAGCCAATTTGCAATTGCTCCCTCCAATTCAGACGGGATCCCTCTAAAAATCATCTTTGAGTGAATGGCAGTTAGATCCAAACACTCTCTAAATCGTGTAAATTTAACCCGTTTCTAAATCCACTTCTCAAAGCGTGGAGCGAACATGTCGATGTCGCGCTGCGGAAGTCCTAATTTTCGCGCTTCATTTCGCCAAGGTTTCATAGCGGCCTTGACATTGTCGATAATTATTTTTGCATTGTCGGGAGTAAGCATATAATCATCTGCTGATTCCAACAGGATATCGAGGTCGGATTCGTTTGTATTACTATTGATCAAAAGGCTCTGACTCTGGGATAGTGTTGGATTGATATCGTACGCCGGGGAAAGTTCCCACCCTTTGCGTGTCAATAGAAAGCCATGATTACGAAAGTGATCATCTGAGTTGCCGATAATGATATAAAAAGCCACTCGTCGATACAACTCCTCTAAGTTTTGCTCGACATTGCATCCATGCCGGATAATAAAATCAACGATATCGGGATAACCATAACCGGTTGAAGCATTGTCGCCATCGGTCAATCCTAGCAAAGTCAGTGCAGACGCGAAATGTATTCTTTTGCCAACTTCATTACGATCGAAACGTTTTGAAAGTAGTATATGATAATCATCACCCGACAGAGTGCCGGTTTCTGCAACATTCAACCCGGCTTTTCGTCCCATAATATGACAGAAATGCTCCCACTGACCTATATCGTAATCATCTTTTCGCGAAGGGAATTTTGCAACTGTCAATTTACCTTCATCGTCAACCACCGATGCCTTTGGTCGAGCGCCGCCAAGAGAGGTGCCCGGATGTAACAACTGCACAACCCACTTCATGGATGGCAAAATATTACCTGCTTCACAAGCTTCAATTTCATGCGCAGCGTGCATAAGCTCTCTAACACTTGTTAATGGCGGTACTCGCAAACTCGGCTCGCAATTAATAAACTTACCACCCGGAGTTTCGGCAAATCGGAATCCACCCATTCGTGATTCGTCATCAATACCTATAAGATAGTCGTAAGAGGTAAGACGACGCACGGGGCGCCGCTCGTCGGAAGCGGCAATTTGCTCTCGACGATTCAGAAGTGTCCTTCCCCACCGATCGGGGAGCGCATCGGAAAAACAGGCAAATATATCTCTGCCTGGACGTGTGAATTGTATGCCTGGATAGCTCTCTAAATCTTCGCTTAGAAACACATCACCGTATTCCGCAAGCCACTCCTTATCATACGAAAATCCATACGTCTCGCCTCCGCGTACAGACTCGTACGACAATTCGCCAATCAGCATTGGCGTCTCGAGCCAATCAAAATCCCCATAAACAAAAATACTGCGCATTATTTTTCATTTAGCAATTATCAATTATTTAGCTGACGCTCTTTTACGATGCTTTAGTGACAGGTCTTGCAGTGTTCGTCCGAGAGTGTCTTCTTTGGCTATCAAAAGAAGGTCGTCTTCGAGTTGCAGCACGTAGAGCACTCGAGCGTATATTCCGATCGATACCGTAGGGCTCCCCTTTTCAATTCGGCTTACAGTGAGCGGCGAACATGTAGCGCGTTCTGCAACCTGAGCTATAGAGAGGTTGCGACGCAAACGGGCGAGCTTGATCTGCTCTCCCATAATCGCCATTTTCTGTTCAAGTTTGCGGGGCAATCTTGTCCCCATAGTATTCTTTGCCATCTCTGTTTTTTAAGTGCAATGCGCCCGCGTCGCTTGCCATATATATTCAACACTTTATTTAATAGTGCAAATATAGCAAAAATATTTATTATATGATAGGTTGTGCCTATTTAATTATCCAACGCTATGACAAAAAAATGTAAACGTCCCATAAACTGCCCTGCCAGTCAGGCAAGGCGGTTTATGGGATGTTTACGCCCCCGCCAAAAGAATCGGCCATATATCCCTAATTACTACACACCCCCTTTAACAATCAATTATAATTTATTTTATGACTACTCTTTCAACTCGGGTATCAGTCATGATAAGATAGATGCCCGGGCTAAGATTCATCTTATCTGACACTCCCTCATAGATGCAGACACCAGCAGGCGTGTATACTCGTATGTTTTCACCACATTCAAAAATGCTTTCTATTCCTGTAGTTCCTGTTTTAACGCGACAGGTGGCAGTGAGTCCCGATCCGTCAACGGTTGCTACTGTTACGACACACTCGCCCGAACCGACAACAGTAACAACACCGTCATCCGAAACTTTGGCAACATTTGGATCGCTCGTACTCCATTGTAGTGTCTTGCAGGTGGCATCCGACGGAAGAACAATAGCCGTTATAGACAGCTCTTCGCCCACTTCGCCAATCCATTCTAATGGGTCAACACTAAGCTCTCTCACAAGAATATTTTGATCTACGCTTCTGATGTTGAAAAGGCCCCATACCTCATCATTTCGATATGCCTCCTCGGAATCAAGCGGAACCAGAAGCTCTGCCTTTGAATAAATATCCTCGTCAAACGAATTATGGTCGACCACCGGGGGCACGATTGCATCGCATATGATTGTCTTCAGGCTACTGTTCCCACTGAATGCTCTCAACCCCACATAAGCGGTGATGGCAGGAAGGCGCACGGATGAGACACCGCAATTTTCAACACCATTGTTGGCGATTCCGATGACAGTGTATGTCTGCGAGTTAAAAACTACCGTCTGCGGCACCGCCATACAGTTCGCACTGCTTCTGCCGTTCTTGAACGCGCTCACTTCAACCGTCCTGTCATTTTCTGATGTGATATGATACATCACTTCGTCTACCACGAAATCGAATTCGTCAACAACATCCCGTGCTTCAATATTGCTGAACGCTCCCCAATAGCGGTGTGCCGAATAGATTTCTTCACTCCCCTTAGGCACCACAAGTGTGATATTTCTCATTGACGTAGGGAAGCTGACGTCTTTAATCTCAGCCGGAATGGGATTGACTACTGACACAGATTTCAATCTGTTGCAACCAAAGAATGCGAACTGATCGATTTTGCGAATTGTACCGGGCAGAACAATACTTTCGAGTGAATTACAACTTGAAAACGCACTGATTCCTATTTCTGCCACCGGATACGGAATCGTAATCTTTTCCAATGCCATGCAGTATCTGAAAGTTGAGGGCTCGATCGAAGTTAGAGATCCGAGGATTTCCACTTCCCTCAGTCCCGTGCAATACTCGAAAGCCGAGGCGCTGATTGTATTCACAAATCTTCCCAAAGTAAGATAAGTTAAAGCTCCATTGGCTCTAAACGGTTGGTCTACATTTAAATGTAAAACATTCCGACCCAGATAGGTGGTTCTAAGCGGACAGTTATTGAAACTGCCCACAGTACTACCATCTAGACTTTCAAACTTCAATTCATATTCCCCATCTTCGATAATCAGATTATTCAGATTTCTGCAAATATTGAATGCACCTGCGCCAATAGTATTGACGGTGTTGGGTACTGTCAGTTCCGTCAAGCTAGTGCAACCCTCGAAGGCTGCATCTCCGATCGTAACCAGTGAGCGAGGGATCTCAAGTGAAGCTAATCTTGTGCAATTCCTAAATGCACCTAAGCCTAACGATACCACAGAAGGGGGAATTACTACCTCTTTCAGACTAACACAGCCATCGAATACATAGGAGCCGATTGCGGTTATCGACTCCGGGATGGAAATATTGGTCAGAACGCGACAGCCCTTGAACACAGAAGCGCCCAACGTTGTCACGGAAGCTGGAATTGACAGCTCCACCAGGCCTATGCAATCCTCAAATACTGATGAGCCTATTTCGGTCACTGAATCCGGTATTTTAACCGTTTCAAGAACAATCTTGCCACTAAGAGCATTACACTCTATCGTGTTAATATTTTTAGGCATTATCACCTCGACAAGTTTATCGAGATTATAAGCCCAATAAACTCCCAATATATCACTCTCTGCTTCAAACTTTTTATTATCATCTTCATAGTATGGCAGACCTCCGCTCACAATGGATGCTTCACTTAGATCTATTTTCTGAAGATTAGTCATTTTGTTGATTGTGAGCAAATCAGTTCCATTTATACGCCCGATAAGTTTTAATGCTCTGATATTATCAACATCATCGGGATTGACAAGATCCAAAAGAGTTCCGGGCGATGAAAGCGAGTATATCAACTCCTCAAAGTCGTGCACAAGAATGTATCTGAAGCAACTCCAGTTTTTCTTATAGTCATCCAATGACTCGAGCGCTACATATAATGCTCCGGTATTTCTTACATCAGCATCAAATACCTCATCATCATATAAATCGGGGGATTCTAAAGCATAACAGGTAATCTTCCTAAGAGGAACTTGGGAAAACGCCCTACGTCCAATTTTTCTTATAGATTGCGGAATTATTAACTCATTCAAACTCAAGCAACCGCTAAACGTTTCCACGCCAATTTCGATCACCGAGTTAGGAATCTTAATTGATGTCAGGCCGCTACAACTCTCAAACGCATACGATCCGATTGTGGTCACTGAATTTGGTATATCGATTGATGTCAATCCAGTACATTTACTAAACACAGACTCTTGAATTGTTGTCACGGAGTTAGATATCTTAATTGCCGTCAGACCGGTGCATTGATAAAACGCGTATCCTCCGACTGTGGTCACAGAATTAGGTATCTCGACTGATGTCAGACCACTACATCCACAAAAGGCGGACCAGTTGATTGTGACAACAGAATTAGGTATCTCGATTGATGTTAGTCCAGTACAATACTTAAACACACCCTCTTGAATTGTTGTCACGGAGTTAGGTATCTTAATTGACGTCAGGCCAGTGCAAGACTCAAACGCGAAACTCCCGATTGTGGCAACAAAATTAGGTATTTCGATTGATGCCAGGCCAGTGCAATCTCTAAACGCGCCACCCCCTATTGTGGTAACAGAGTTGGGTAGATCAATTGATGCCAGGTTAGTGCATCGAGAAAACGCGTAATCTCCTATTGTGGTGTAAACGTCCCATAAACCGCCTTGCCTGATTGGCAGGGCGGTGCTAATTTTGCGGAGCAATCTAAAAAACATGGATTATGACCGCAAAAGATTTTACAGAATTCCATACCCTTGTCGAGCAGTTTGGATGCTCTGGAGCATGACCACCCAGTTTTGGGGGCTTTGGAACGGTAGAAT
>CAMWNT010000143.1 GCA_947175695.1 uncultured Porphyromonadaceae bacterium | reverse complement strand
TGATTAATCATGATTATTCCGTAATAGGGTCTTTAAGGTCCTTAAAGACCTTAAGGACCTTAAAGACCCTAAGCCCTAAAACCCAAAACCTAAAACCTAAAACCTAAAACCTAAAACCTAACCCCGAAAAATCGCCGGGGATTTTCGATTGAGAAAAAAAATTTGTAATTTTGCAAGGAAGTTTCATCCGGCGACTATCGCCGGATCGGCAGATTCATCCACGATTGATTCCAGCTTAACGCAAAATGGATAATAAAGTAAAAGTCAACGGACTGACATTTGTGCCCTACCTCACTCGCGATAAAATCCTCGAGCAAGTGAAGCGTGTGGCATCCGAAATCCGCTCCGACCTCGAAGGGAGCTCGGAGCCGGTGTTTATCTGCGTGCTCAACGGCGCTTTCATCTTCGCCGCCGACCTGATCCGCGAAATCGGCATCAACGATTGCAAAATCGCCTTCGTCAGATATGCCTCTTATGAGGGCACATCCTCGACCGGCCACGTCAGACAACTGACAGGTCTGACCGAAGATGTCGAGGGTCGCGACGTCGTCATCATCGAAGATATCGTCGACACCGGACTGACAGCCGTCAAAATGATCGACGACCTCAAAAAAGCTCAGCCAAAGAGCGTGAGATTCGCAACGCTGCTCCATAAGCCGGAATCGTCGCGCACCGGCTTCAAGCCCGACTATGTGGCCTTCGCAATCCCCCCGAAGTTTATCATCGGCTATGGCCTCGACCTCGACGGAAAAGTGCGCAACCTTCACGACATCTACGTCATCGAGGAGGATTAATATCGTTTCACAGGGATAATTCCAAAGGTTAAATCCAAGGTAAAAATGCTTAATCTTATCATCTTCGGAGCCCCCGGCTCTGGCAAGGGCACCCAGAGCGCCAAACTTATCGACCGCTACGGATTGTATCATATCTCGACCGGAGAAGTGCTCCGCGACCATATAGCCCGTAACACACCGCTCGGCGAAATCGCCGCCAAATATATCACCAAAGGCCATCTTATCCCCGACGACCTCATCATCGACCTGATCCGAAATGTCATCGACAATGAGGCTAAGTCGGCAAAGGGCGTCGTGTTCGACGGTTTCCCCCGCACCATCCCCCAGGCCGAGGCACTGAAGCAGCTGCTCGCCGAGCGCGACGAGGGTGTGCACGCTGTCATCGGACTGGAAGTGCCGGAAGAAGAACTGATCGAGCGCATGCTCAACCGCGGCAAGGAGACAGGCCGCGCCGACGACAACCTCGATACGATCAAGAATCGCCTCGACGTCTATCACAACCAGACCCAGCCCCTCCGCGAATATTATATCGGCGAGGGAAGCTACTTGGCTATCAATGGCTCGGGCAACGTGGAGGAAATCTTCAAAACGATCGCCGAGGGTATCGAAAACAAGTAAGCCATTGGAGATCGATGTGACTATACAGGGCGTCGAGGGATGCTTCCACGACGCCGCCGCAAGAGAATATTTCGCCATGGCCGCACCGCAAGCTACGGTGCGGCCTCTGGCTTGCGACACGTTCGCGGATATGTTTGACGTGATGGCCGCACGACGCGATTGCTTCGGCGTGATGGCTATCGAAAACACTATCGCGGGTGCGTTGCTCCCCAATCATGAGCTGCTGAGAAGAAGCGATCTGAGGATCGTCGGGGAGTATAAGAAGCGTATCTCGCATACAATCGCCGCACCGAAAGGCGCCACCCTGGAGGGCGTGAAGGCCGTCATGTCGCATCCGATGGCGCTGATGCAGTGTGAGGTGTTTCTGCGCGAGCACGCGCATATCCGCCCGGTGGAGTGGTTTGACACAGCCGGTGCGGCCCGCGATGTGGCCGCCGGCGGCGACCCCTCCCGCGCGGCAATCTGCCCGGCTTATGCCGCCAAGCTCTACGGACTCGACATACTGAGCGAAGGGATCGAAACCAACAAGCACAATTTCACCCGCTTCCTCATCCTTGCCCATGAGGAGTCGGATCTCCCCTTCGCCGCGACAAAACGACCCGATAAGGCGGCTGTTGTGTTTGCTCTCCCCCACACTCAAGGCGCCCTCTCAAAGATACTGACAATACTGAGTTTCTACGACCTCAATCTGACAAAAATACAATCGATGCCGCTGATCGGCCGCGAGTGGGAATACCGCTTCTATGTCGATCTGACTTTCGCAGACATCGATCGATATCATCAGGCGATAGCCGCAGTGCGCCCCCTGCTCAACGACTTCCGCGAGCTCGGCGTCTATTGAGCTAAATTAGCTAAGTTAGCTAAGATAGCTATTTAGCTATTGTAGCCAAGTTAGCTAATATAGCTAAGTTAGCTAAGTTAGCTATATTAGCGATCTCGGCTATCGCGGCTATCCAAAACTCTAAAATATCCGAAAAATTGAAGATCAATATAAGTCCCGCTCATAGAGTGGCTGAAGTCAAGGAGTATTATTTTTCGCGTAAACTGGCCGAAGTGGCCGAGCTCAACGCCCGGGGGCTCGATATCGTATCGCTCGGTATCGGCGGTCCGGATCTGCCGCCGGATCCGAAGGTGGTCGACGCTCTCTGCGCCTCGGCCCGTCGGGATGATTCGCATGGCTATCAACCCTTCCGCGGCATCGCCGAACTGCGCCGCGCTTACGCCGATTTCTATCGCCGACGCTATGGCGTCGAGCTGGATCCGGAGCGCGAAGTGCTCCCGCTGATCGGCTCGAAGGAGGGAATCATGCACATCTCGATGGCTTTGCTCAATCCGGGCGACGGCGTGCTTCTGCCCGATCCGGGCTATCCGACTTATACGGCTGTGTCGCGACTCGTCGGCGCGAAGATCTATAATTACGACCTCACCCCCGAAAATGGCTGGCGACCCGATTTCGAAGCACTCGAGAAGTTGCCGCTCGACGATATCAAACTGATGTGGGTCAATTATCCCCATATGCCGACCGGCACTCCCGCCGATGAGGAACTCTATCGACAGCTGATCGATTTCGGACGACGCCACAATATCGTCATCGCCCACGACAATCCCTATAGCTTCATACTCAACCCCGAGCCGCGGAGCATACTCGCCGTGGAGGGGGCGCGCGATATAGCCATTGAACTAAATTCACTCTCGAAGAGTCATAATATGGCGGGGTGGCGAATGGCGATGTGTGCCACAAATCCGGAGTTTCTGTCGTGGATCGTGAAGGTGAAGAGTAATGTCGATTCGGGTCAGTTTCTGCCGATGATGCGCGGCGCGGTCGAAGCTCTCACGCTCGACACTGACTGGACCGACCGCCTCAACGCCGAATATGCCGCACGTCGCGTCGTGGCCGAGAAGATCATGACTGCCCTCGGTTGCACATTCGATCCCTCGCAACAGGGGCTTTTCCTCTGGGGACGCATACCCGAATCGGCCGAAAGCTCGGAGCGATTCGCCGACGATGTGCTCCACGGCGCACGCGTATTCATCACCCCCGGCTTCATCTTCGGCCGACAGGGGGAGCGCTATATCCGCATCTCCCTCTGCGCCAACCTTCCCCGCCTCGAAGAGGCGCTGGCTCGCATCACCGGGAGCCAAATATTCAACAACTTAAAAAGAGAAAACAATGCTTGAACTCCAACCGATATTTCCGAATCTAAGCGATCAGGAATCGCTCGTCATAGCCGGGCCTTGCTCGGCGGAAACTCGTGAACAGACCCTCGCCACAGCCCGCGAACTCGCCGACTATGGCATCAAGATATTCCGCGCCGGAATCTGGAAGCCCCGCACCAAACCGGGTGGATTCGAAGGGGTCGGTGCACCGGCACTGGAATGGCTGAAGGAAGTCAAGGAGACCACCGGTATGCTGACTTCCTGCGAAGTGGCCACACGCGCTCATGTGGAGCAGGCACTCGAAGCGGGCGTCGACATGCTCTGGATCGGTGCGCGCACCTCGGCCAACCCCTTCGCGATGCAGGAGATCGCCGACACACTGAAGGATTCGGGCAAGGATGTGCCGGTGATGGTCAAGAATCCGGTCAATCCGGATCTTGAGCTGTGGGTCGGTGCGGTGCAGCGTCTCTACAACGCCGGCATCCGCCGCCTGGGTGTCATCCATCGCGGCTTCTCGGTCTATGGCAAACATCTCTACCGCAATGTGCCGCAGTGGCACATACCGATCGAGATGCGTCTTCGCTTCCCGAATATGCCGATTGTGGTGGATCCGAGCCATATCGGTGGTAAGCGCGAGCTGATCGCACCCCTTTCGCAGCAGGCCCTCGACATGGGCTTCAACGGCTTGATCATCGAGAGTCATTGCGATCCCGATCACGCATGGAGTGACGCCGCACAGCAGCTGACGCCGGAGGTGCTCAATTTCATCCTCCACACGCTCGTGATCCGCGATGAGAAAGAGACCACCGAGAACCTCTCGCTGCTCCGCCAGCAGATCGACCGTATCGACAATGAGTTGCTCGAGACACTGGCACGCCGCATGGAGGTGTCGCGCGAGATCGGTCGCTACAAGAAATTGCACCGCATGCCTGTCGTGCAGGCCACGCGCTACAACGACGTGATCGCCACACGCGTCAACGCCGGCAAAGAGATGCAGATGGATCCCGAATTCCTCAAGACGATCCTTCTCGCCATCCACGACGAATCCGTGCGCCAGCAGATCGAGATCATCAACGACCGCAAATCCTGAAGTCGGCTCTCTTCGAGAGCCTGCCGGCAGGATCCGCAAGCGCCCCGGGCTCCCCGAGCCCCTCGGGATCCCCGAGCCCTGACGTCGGGATTCGCAAGCGCTCGGGATGCCCGAGATCCCCCGAGATTCTCGAGATGCTCGGGATTCTCGGGATTCACGAGAGCCTCAAGATGCTCGAGATTCGCGAGAAATCCCTAAAAATACCGGCTTTATCGGGGATTTTTAGGGGTTCAATCCTTAATTAATGTTAAAATTCGAGAAAAATATGTTGTAAAGCATGTTTTTTAAAAATAATTTTGTAATTTTGCATCGAGTTTTTCATGGTATTAGATTTTAAGGTTAACAGAAGATTGGTTGTCGAGACGACAATCAATTTTTTTTTTGCACCTATGCGCCGGGATTTATTGCGACATTATCATCGGCGGCATCACGATTGCGACATGTAGGGTCGCGGATATGATCGTTGACAAAGGGGTGCCGAAGGGCCGCGAAATAATTGTGGCGCATTTAGCGTTATTTGAGTATGACGATTTTCAGCAGATTCAAGACTACATT
>CAMWNT010000142.1 GCA_947175695.1 uncultured Porphyromonadaceae bacterium | reverse complement strand
TAGAGCACTGGTCTCCAAAACCAGGTGTCGGGAGTTCGAGCCTCTCTTCCCGTGCTAAATAAAACAACTATGAGATTAATTCAGGACATTAAGGAATCTTATGACGAACTCGTCTATAAGGTTTCTTGGCCAACTCAGAAGCAGCTTGTCAATAGCTCGGTGCTGGTGCTGATAGCTTCCATCATCATAGCAGTATTCATCTGGGCTGTCGATAAGATTTTCGAGCTTCTGATGCAATTCATTTACAGTTTATAAACCTTTTAAGGATCAATCGATGGCAGAAACGAAGAAAGAATGGTACGTTCTGCGTGCCATTTCCGGCAAGGAAGCGAAAGTGAAGGAGGTGCTTGACGCCCAGATCAAAAACAGCAATCTTGGCCATTATGTTTCGCAAGTGTTGATACCGACAGAGAAGGTTTTGACCATACGCAATGGCAAGAAGGTAGTCAAGGAGCGTGTGCTTTATTCGGGATATGTCTTCATTCAGGCAAGCAATCTTCCCGAGATAGAGTATGAGCTGAAGAATACCACGAATGTCATTGATTTTTTGCGTGGTCGCGCTAAGGATTCAAAGCCGCAGGCACTCCGCGAGGCGGAGGTGATGCGTATGATGGGCAAAGCTGATGAAATGCAGCAGCCTGTCGACGACGTTCTTGCCGAATATAGTGTCGGCGAGGCCGTCAAGGTCATGACCGGGCCTTTCAAGGATTTTTCGGGCATGATCTGCGAAGTGAACACCGAGAAGCGCAAGCTGAAAGTAGAGGTCAAGATTTTTGGCCGAGGCACAGAGCTTGAGTTGGACTATTCTCAAGTCGAGAAGGAGTAAAGCCTGCATCCCTGCGGCGTTCGTCTGAGGAGTTAATGTTTTCAGGCGGAGTGGCGTCGAAGGTGTTACGCTCGAAGCCCCTTCAGGGAGAGGAACTAATCTTTTTCGCAAACTAAAATTTAACACAAGAACAATGGCTAAAGAAATTGCTGGACAGATCAAATTGCAGATTAAAGGCGGTGCGGCCAATCCCTCGCCTCCGGTAGGACCTGCTCTGGGTTCGAAGGGAATCAACATCATGGAATTTTGCAAGCAATTCAATGCCCGCACCCAGGATAAGGCCGGAAAGGTATTGCCGGTAGTAATCACTTACTATTCCGACAAGAGCTTCGACTTTATCGTAAAGACTCCTCCGGTGGCTGTGCAGCTCAAAGAAGTTGCCAAGCTGAAGAGCGGTTCGGCTCAGCCTAACCGTAACAAAGTGGCAGAGATCACTTGGGAGCAGGTAAAGACTATTGCAGAAGACAAGATGCCTGATTTGAACTGTTTTACTTTAGACGCGGCAATGCGCATGGTTGCCGGCACAGCGAGAAGCATGGGTATCACCGTAAAAGGGGCGTTCCCTGAAAACAACTAATAAACTTCAATTACAATGGGAAAACTGACAAAGAATCAAAAGTTGGCATTGTCAAAGATTGAAGCTGGGAAGGCTTACACGCTTGCTGAGGCAGCCGAGAAGGTAAAGGAGATCTCCTTTGAGAAATTCGACGCGTCTCTCGATATCGATGTTCGTCTGGGCGTAGATCCCCGTAAGGCTGACCAGATGGTCCGCGGCGTGGTATCTCTCCCCCACGGCACAGGCAAGTCCGTACGGGTTCTCGTTCTTTGCAACGCTGACGCTGAAGCTGCTGCCAAAGAGGCAGGCGCTGACTATGTCGGTCTTGACGAATACCTTGAGAAGATCAAGGGTGGCTGGACTGACGTCGACGTAATCATCACTCAGCCTTCCGTAATGGGTAAGCTCGGCCCCTTGGGTCGTATTCTCGGTCCGCGCGGCCTGATGCCTAACCCGAAGAGCGGCACAGTGACAATGGATGTTGCCAAGGCAGTGAAGGAAGTAAAGCAGGGTAAGATTGACTTCAAGGTCGACAAGACCGGTATCGTACACGCTTCGATCGGCAAAGTATCGTTCTCTGCCGACAAGATGCGCGACAATGCCAAGGAGTTCATCAACACTCTTATCAAGCTGAAGCCGGCTACAGCCAAGGGCACATATATCAAGAGCATTTATCTTTCAAGCACCATGAGCCCCGGCGTAAAAGTGGACGCCAAGTCAGTGGCGGAATAAACCATCTAACCCCAAAGCAACGACATGAAAAAGGAAGATAAATCAGTTATCATAGAAATGATCGGGAATACGCTGAGCGAGTATGCTTGCGTTTACCTGGTGCAGACCGCAGGTCTCGACGCTGAGAAGACGAGTGCGCTTCGCCGCGCATGCTTCAAGGGTGACATCAAGATGCTTTGCGTCAAGAACACTCTTCTGAAGAAAGCTTTCGAAGCAAGCGAGACAGACTACTCCGATCTTTACGACCTTCTTCACGGCGAGACCACGCTGCTTCTCAGCAACGTAGGCAATGCCCCCGCGAAGCTCATCAAGGACTTCCGCGACAAGAAGGATACGCTTCCCATGCTTAAGGGCGCGTATGTAGAAGAGACAGCCTACATTGGCGAGGAATCGTTGGAGACCCTTTCCAATATCAAATCGAAAAGCGAACTCATCGCCGACGTCATCGCTCTTCTTCAGAGCCCGGCGAAGAACGTTATCTCCGGCCTTCAGTCTGGCGCTACAAAGCTCCATGGCATTCTGGAGACTCTCTCCAACAAATAATCAACATCATTTAAAAAAACAAAAAAACATATACAGAAATGGCAGATTTGAAAGCATTTGCAGAACAGCTTGTTAATCTTACCGTAAAGGAAGTAAACGAACTCGCTCAGATTTTGAAAGAAGAGTATGGCATCGAGCCCGCAGCAGCAGCTGTTGCTGTAGCAGCAGGTCCCGCAGCCGGCGGTGCAGCCGCTGAGGAGAAGTCTGAATTCGACGTTGTCCTCAAGGCAGCAGGCGCAAGCAAGCTCGCAGTTGTTAAGCTCGTTAAGGAGCTGACAGGTCTCGGCCTCAAGGAGGCTAAGGAGCTCGTTGACAACGCTCCCAGCACTGTTAAGGAAGGTCTTCCCAAGGCTGACGCCGAAGGCCTCAAGAAGCAGCTCGAAGAAGCTGGTGCTGAAGTTGAGCTCAAATAAGCCAGCTTAAACTCATCAGATAGGTTAAGATCGCTCGTGCCTTTTTCAGGCGCGGGCGGTTCTTAACCTTTTTTTCACATTCCGAAATAAGAGCAAACGGATGCTGATGCCGTCGCCCGCACGGGCTTCGGTGTGCCATTTCTGTCCGCTTGCTCTTTGGAGTATGCACGCGCATGCGTGAGAACATGACTCCTGCCGTGGATGTGATGACCGGCCGTCGCAGTCCGGGCTTCGGCCCGTATTGCCCGACGGATTCAGGTAGTCTCTCCGGCGATGTCGATCCGACATCCCGGTCGCTTCCAGTTGAAGCGGGGTCGGAGAGACGGCCCATTAAGGATCTGACGATCCGCATCGACACAAAAAGAGGACCGGTTTTGTCAGCTCAGACGGAATATGACAATCACTTAACGACACAAAATGTCGAGTGGCAATAATCGGAACATAGAATAATCTAAATTCTAACCCAAATGTCTGTAAATTTAACCGAAAAACCCCGCGTTAACTTCGCATCCATTAAAAATCCGCTTCCTTTCCCGGATTTCCTGGACGTGCAGCTGAAATCCTTCCGCGATTTCCTTCAGCTCGACACGCCCCCCGAGAATCGCAAGAACGAGGGACTCTACAAGGTGTTCGCCGAGAATTTCCCGATCGCCGACACGCGCAATAATTTTGTGCTTGAGTTTCTCGACTATTATATCGATCCTCCGAGATATTCGATTGCGGAGTGTCTTGAGCGCGGCCTGACATACAGTGTCCCCCTCAAGGCTAAGCTGAAGCTCTATTGCACCGACCCTGACCATGAGGACTTCGACACTACGATCCAGGACGTATATCTGGGTCCGATCCCTTATATGACCGATCAGGGCACATTCGTCATCAACGGCGCGGAGCGTGTGGTCGTTTCGCAGCTCCACCGTTCGCCCGGCGTGTTTTTCGGACAGAGTGTCCATGCCAATGGCACCAAGCTCTATTCGGCGCGTATCATCCCCTTCCGCGGAAGCTGGATTGAATTCGCTACAGACATCAACAACTGCATGTATGCCTACATCGACCGCAAGAAGAAGCTCCCCGTGACCACGCTTCTCCGCGCAATCGGCATGGAGTCGGATAAGGATATTCTCCAGATCTTCGACCTCGCCGAGGAAGTGAAGGCTAAGGCATCTGAACTGAAAAAATACGTTGGCCGTAAGCTCGCCGCACGTGTGCTCAACACATGGCAGGAGGATATCGTCGATCCCGACACCGGCGAAATGGAATCTATCATCCGCACCGATATCATTGTGGAGCGCGGATCGGAAATCACCGAGGATATGATTCCCGCAATCGAGGCGAGCAAGGTGAAGACCGTGCTTCTCGAAAAGGAAAATGTATCGGCAAACGACTATAATATTATCTTCAACACCTTGCAGAAAGACCCGGCCAACAATGAGACCGAGGCTGTGCTCTATATCTATCGTCAGCTCCGCAACGCCGAAGCTCCCGATGATATCACCGCTCGCGAGGTGATCCAGAATCTCTTCTTCTCCGACAAGCGTTACGATCTCGGCGAAGTGGGTCGCTACAGAATCAACAAGAAGCTTGAGCTCGACACTCCCGTCGACGTCAAGGTTCTCACTCGCGAAGACATCGTCTGCATCATCAAATATCTGATCGGCCTGATCAATTCGAAGAGCGAGGTCGACGATATCGACCACCTCAGCAACCGTCGTGTGCGCACAGTAGGCGAGCAGCTCTACAACCAGTTCGGCGTCGGTCTTGCACGCATGGCCCGCACAATCCGCGAGCGCATGAATGTGCGCGACAACGAGGTGTTCACTCCGATCGACCTTATCAACGCCAAGACGATCTCGAGTGTCATCAACACATTCTTCGGCACCAACGCCCTCTCGCAGTTCATGGACCAGACCAACCCTCTGGCCGAGATCACTCACAAACGCCGTATGTCGGCCCTCGGCCCCGGCGGTCTGTCGAGAGAGCGCGCAGGCTTCGAGGTGCGCGACGTACACTACACCCACTATGGCCGTCTCTGTCCGATCGAGACTCCGGAAGGCCCGAACATCGGTCTGATCTCCTCGCTTTGCGTATATGCGAAGATCAACTCGCTGGGCTTCATCGAGACTCCTTATCGCAAGGTTGAAAACGGCAAAGTGGATCTCGACA
>CAMWNT010000141.1 GCA_947175695.1 uncultured Porphyromonadaceae bacterium | reverse complement strand
AGCCAACGGTCGACAATCAGGCAGAGAGGGAGCGTCAACGCGACGCCGCTGAGCGCAAGGAGCAGACCGCGGGCAATGCCGGCCGTCAGCAACGCAGGCTCAACGCCGAATCCAAAGAGCAATACACCTTTTATAAAGGCGTAGGCGAGGAGATGGAAGCCGCATATCAGGAGCGTATTGACCGATATGAAGCGGATCAAGCGGCAGTCGCCGAGTCGCCCAAGCAGCTGCGAGGCGTAGACAACGAGCACACTTCCCGAGAGCGAAGCGACGAGATAGAGCAACGGGCTATCGCCATAACGACATATATAGTAGAATGTCTGTCCGTTGGACGTAGCCGAAAGGATAAACGCTATGAGCCACACAACGATCGCCGCGGGATGCATCACGATCCGGTCGACCGCCGGATAGCGGCGCCATAGCCTGCCGAGGCCGTAATATAGCAACCCTACAAGCGACGGACATATGACAAACGGCACATAGCCCGCCCAATCCTCCATAAGAAAGAAGATCGCGATCATCGCGACTATGCCGATCGCTATCGCAATCAGATTGCCGCCGCGCAGCCGGCCGAGCGGATAATAGAGCATCTCAATGACATAGAACGTCAGCAGCGACCATAGCGGTACGTTGTGGGGAAGCATACGCGGGATGCCGGCAATCTGGCCAAGCAGCGGATAATACCACGCTATCTGATCTTCGGCGTCGGGGCCGTAGTGGCGCAATACAACCACCCATACGACATAACTCAATGCTCCGATCCAGAAATAGGGGACTACGAGTTGTCGGAAGCGCTTCCATGCGAACCGACCGAAATCGGGATTGCGGGTGTAAGAAAACAAGCGGCCGGAAATGATGAAAAACACCGGCATTATGAAACTGTTGATCATGAGGTCAAGTCGGTCGTCGCAGCATGTATGCAGCAGCGCCACGCCGAAAATAGCCAGACTCTTGGCATAATCGACCCATACGATTCTTTTCATTTCTTATTGACGATAGGTTGGTTGTTGACTGCCGACTGCAAGGGTTTCGGTCCTGCCGGAGCTCCGCGACGTATCGACTTAAGAGTGTCGAGGGGAGCCGTTGAGATATCGGCAAGGTCGAGGATGGAGTGAAACATCGAGGCGGTCGTGAAATGTCGGCCTGCGTTCTCTTTAAGTCGTCTGACGGCCTCGGGATGACTTCGGGCATAGGAGTCGGTGAATATCACCATGCACGCCGGATAGCGCAGAGGCAGGCAGTCGGTGGCATGCAGGTAGAGACCATCTTCACCCAGGGCCTCGCCATGGTCGGAGATATAGAGGATTACAGCGTTGCGGTCGCCGATCATTTCGTAGAGTCGATAGAGGAATTCATCGGTGGCGATGATCGTATTGTCGTAGGAATTGATCATCTCTTCACGACTGAGTCCGCCGACATCCTTATGGCTCACCTCCGGACGGAAGCGTGCATGCTCATCTTCATAATGGGATTTATACCACCAATGGCTACCGATCGTATGCACCACCGCGAGCCCCTTCCGGCCACCGCGCCGGCCTTCGTCGAGCCAGCTTTGGAGCGAGGGGAGGACGTCGCGGTCGAGCCATTTCTCATATGAGTAAAACGAGCGCTGAGCGTCGCAGTAGATCAGGGTGTCGGGTTCGTGTGCGAAGTATGCGTAAGAGCGACTGATCTCCTGATTGGCCACCCAGGCAGTGCGATAGCCCGCATTGCGGAAAAGCGTGATGAAAGATTGCTCGGTATAGGCCGCGTCGGAGTTGATCGAGTCGGAGTCGGTCAGCAGATGGGGCACACTGATGTCGGTGTGATAATAAGGGGTATAGACCGAACGGAAGCTGACGACGTTCGAGAGGCGGGAGAGAAGGGGCATCGTGTTGCGGGAGTAGCCGTTCTGCGGCAGATGGTCGGCGCGGAGGGTCTCGCCGATGACGAAGATCACTTCCTCCGGGGCGTCGGGGGCAGCGGATGCCGAGACGCTGTCATACGTATGGCGTTCTTCTTCGATCGTGGTGCGCGTCAGCAGATAGGAGCGTGTCGCGTAGAATATCGAGTAGGGCAGACGATTGCGCAACGGCGCGCGCAACGGCGCTACCACGGCCGGAGGGAGCAACCCGACGATCACACCGACCGCCGCGGCGCCGAGCTCCATACGGCGGGACGCTCTGACGCATCGCCAACGCACAACGGCCAGCGCGACCGCTATAAGCAGCGATCCCGCGGCTGTGGCCGCCACGCCGCCCGATATCATACTCCACCACATGTCGGCTCCATTGACCATCGCCAGCTCTATGGCAACCGGGGTCAGCCGTGTGCCTATCGTCAGATTGAAATAGCACATCACGCCCGACACCAAGGCAAGGATCGGGAAGCCGACGGCAAACACAATTCTATTGGATGCAAGGAGCATCAATAAGCCCGACGTGCATAAGGCAATGACGCCGAATTGCATCCCTGTGGTGAGAAAACTATAGAAATCGCTGACGGGCACGCCATGGAATTCCGACAGTGTGATAATCGCTACATATAGCAGACTGACGATGATCCAGAATAGCCATAACGGCATTACTTTGCGGCGCAGACCGTCGCACAGGTCGGTATAGCGGCCGCGCAGGTGTCGCTTGTCAGCGGGGGAGCTACCGGCTTCGGCCGGCGTTTCGCTATGCTTGTGTTCGTGAGGTATCATTATTGTTTTAACGCCCGACACCCGACATTTAGCATAGTTCAAGACTGTTTTTTAGTCGATGATTCGCCGGCTTGCGACGAGGGTGCGACCCGGGCGGTCGACGAGGGTGCGGCGGAGGCGCCGGTCGGCGTCGACTGCCGATTCTCGGAGTCACTCATAAAATTGCCCTGGCCCATGATGAAGCCGCGCTGATTACGTGTGGAAATAATGTTGGTGATATACACCGTGAAGATCGGGAAGAGCATCATGCCGAGAGCGGCGAGAAGCACCGACAGCACACGCCCGACACCAGTCACAGCCACGATATTGGAGCCGACCGTGGTCATATCCATCGCTGCCCACCATAAAGCGTCGTAATAATTATTGACCAGCGGGTTGACTGGCATCTCAAACACAAAGAATACGACACTCGCGAAGTAGAGTGTGCTGACCAACGCAAAGACATAGGAGAGGAAAAGACCGGTCGCTCGGTTGGACGTCAGCCAGTCGACGACGATCGCCATTGCGTAGCCGCCTCTGACGAGCGGTATGTAGCGGATCAGATACTCTACCTTCGGATCAAACGTCCATCCGAAATATTGTATGATCGCCCAATATGGAATCGCGACAAGAAAGAATATGAAGTGAGTGGCGAGATAATGCCATTTCTTCTCGGCGAGCATCCATTCGAAGAAGAAGTCAAGAAGAAAGAGAATGCATATCCAGAACTGTATCTCTTCAAATCGCGGCTCTTGATAGAAGGCGATATTGCGAAATGTATCGATCGATATCGATATGATCAGAAAGAGCGAAAGCAACAACACCGAAATATGCAGCCCGAAGTATATGAGCTTTCTTCGGCGAGTCTCTTGGGGGGTATAAACGTGCGACATATCATTTGAGTGTTTTTGATTACTGCATTATGTTTTATCCGCCGTCAGCGACGCCCGGCCGACATTAACACCGTCGGATTCCGGGCGCGATTCAGTCGATTTCGAGTATACGCCGCGTCGTCGGGTCGGCAAGTGTCTCTTCGAGGGGGCCGTCGACCGCCACTCGGCCGTCGGCGAGCACTATGGCGCGACTACAGAGTTGCCGCGCCATATCAAGATCGTGGGTCGCTATGAGCTGAGTGTGGCTGAAGCTCTTCAATATGCGGATCAGATCGCGGCGGCCGCCGAAGTCGAGATTGGCCGTCGGCTCGTCGAGCACAAGCACACTCGGCATCATCGACAGCACCGAAGCGATCGCCACCCGACGCCGCTGGCCTCCGGAAAGTTGCGTGGCGCTTTTTTTTCGAAGGTCGTAGGCGCCTACGGCTTTCAAGGCCTCGGCCACTCGCTCTTCGACATCCTTGAGCGGAAGATGCATATTAAGCGGACCGAACGCCACGTCTTCTTCAACCGTAGGCATAAAAAGCATGTCGTCGGGATTCTGAAACACCATTCCGACACTGCGCCTGATCTCCGGCAAAGTATCTTTGACCACCGGCATGCCGCCAATGTTCATCTCCCCGGCGGTCGGGAGCAACAACCCGTTGCATTGCAGCAACAGTGTGGATTTTCCGGCGCCGTTGCGGCCGAGCAGTGCCACACGCTCGCCGTGAGTGATCAGAAAACTGACCCCTCTCAAAGCTTCGTTGCCATCGGGGTAACGATAGTGGATATCTTTCGCTTTGATATAGTGGTGGCTCATAGTATAGTAGATCTGTATTTGGGTTTATCGGAGGCTCACTTCAGCGGGCGCCGAAGAGCGCCGAGAGAGGAAGGAAACGGAGTAGCGGCAGCGCGACACACCATACGATGAGGAACACTATGTCGGCTCGATTGAGTCGCGACCGCCCGGCATGCAAGTCGGGGAGTGTGCCGTCGAATCCGCGGGCAAGCATTGCTTGCGATATGCGCTCGCTGCGACCGAGTGTCCGAAGCAACAATTGGCCGATCATGACTCCCCATAGCTTCAGCGGGAATCTCTTTTTGCCGAAGCCCCGGCTCTCGCGGGCGCGCCGCATCGTCAAGGCTTCTTGAAGCAATACGTTCAGATAGCGATAGACGAAAAGGAGCTGATCGGTCAGAAAGCGTGGCACACCCAGGCGTCGCAATCCGCGACAGAGCCCGACAAAGCCTCCGGTGGATATCAATATCAATACGCATTGCATGGCGAGAAGGCCGCGCAATACAATGGATATGAAGCTGATCCATCCCTCGCTGACGGCGACCCCTCCGATTGTCATGGCAACCTGACGGTCGAAGTAGGGATTGAATATCCCGATACATATCACCAGCGGAAGCACCACCAGCGAATCTCTTAACACTTTCCCGAAACTGATTCCGAGCCAACCGCAAGCTACAATCGGATAGAGCGCAAACCAGAGTAGCACGCTCAGCCGACCGACCCCGACCGAAAGCATCATCACCAGATAAAGCACACTGACAATCACCCCGACTCGCGCATCAAGCGGCCGGATCCCGTCGTCGGCATCCTGACATCGCGTCTCCATCTCGCGCAATCGGCTTGTAGCTTTTTCGAGTGTACTCATTTTTAGGTTTTAGGGTTTAGGCCTTAGGTTTTAGGTTTTAGGTTTTAGGTTTTAGGGGTTAGGTTTTAGGGGTTGGGGG
>CAMWNT010000140.1 GCA_947175695.1 uncultured Porphyromonadaceae bacterium | reverse complement strand
ATGAAGGTGACGACGATGACGACAACGGTGATGACAATGACGACAGCAATGCCGTATGCGCATACTATGTCAACTCTACCAACTGGCAGACTCCCTGTGTATGGGCGTGGACCGATGCCGAGAACTGCACCGTAGCCGGACAGTGGCCCGGCGACCCGATGACTCAAAAGAACGGTGTATGGTACTGGGAAGCTCCCGAAGGGATGACTCCCGACTTTATCATCTTCAACAACGGCAATCAGGGCGACCAGACCGACAATCTTGACTTTGTCAGCGGACACACTTATCAGCGCGACGGCTCCCATAGTCTTGTAAGCTACGGCCCCCGGAAGCCCTCAATCACCGTATCGCCCAATGGCGGCACAATGAAAGGGAGCGGCCTTATCAGCGTCAAGATAGGAAATGAGGCCAAGACAGTGGCCGGCACTTTCAACGGCAAGAGCGTGACTCTGGCCGATGGCACGACTTCGCTCAAAGTGAGCGACTATCTGGCCGACGGCGAGAGCGCCACATTCTCCATCGCCGCCTCAAATGAAGCCGGACAGACCGAATGGTCGGCCACATTCAGCCGCGATGACACCGAACCCGTATACACCCTTTCGGGCGACTGGCGTGAGCTTTCGATCTATCAGATCATGGTGGGTTCGTTCCAGCACGGTGAAGGGGGTGCCTCAGGTTATTCCGATATGTGGGGGCCCGAAGGACACCGCAAAGACGGCAACCTGCGCGGCATCATCAACTCCCTTGACTATATCAAGGATCTCGGCATGAATGCTATCTGGATGACACCCATCTTCGATTCCACCAACGGCAACGGCGGCGAGAAACTGCAGGCCACCGGCTACTTCTGCACCAACTACTTCAAGGTCGACCCGAAATTCGGCACCGAAGAGGAGTTTGACGAACTGGTGCGCACCGCCCATGAAAAGGGTATCTACGTGATCCTCGACGGCGTATTCGGCCATCATGGCGGCGTAAGTGAGCCTTCGCCCAACGGCAACCGTATCGACAGCACCACAGCCACCAACGTGCGTGGCTCCGACTCCGGCAACATCTCTTATCCCGCATCGCTGGAATACTTCAAGGAAGTGGTGCGCTACTGGATGGAGCGCGGAGTCGACGGCTGGCGTCTTGACCAGTGCTATCAGGCATATCAGGGTGGCCACAATTATTGGTACGACCTCCGCCGGGAGGTGGAAAGCGTGGCAGCCGAGCGCAAGGCTCGCGGCGAGCAGTGGGGCACACTTGGCTACATGGTGGGCGAGGACTGGACCTCAGCCGGCAACATCACCACCACACAGCAGGATGGTCTGAAGAGCGTGATGGACTTCGACGGCAAGGATTATCTCGTAAATCTCAGCGATGGAGTAGGCACAATCGGATGGTTCCTCACCAACGATGCAGCCGGACGCGGCTACCGTGATGCCGGAGTGAATCCCACCATTTTCCTCAGCAACCACGACACATCTCGCGTAGGTGACTTCGTGGATGTGGCAAGCGCTCCGCAGCAGCTGATGGCGCGTCATGCCGCAGTGGCAGCCTATTCCGGTCCTGCCTGCACCTATTACGGAGATGAAATCGGCGACAAGAGCGGCAACGGCAATGCCGACAACAAGGCCCGCACATCCGGTCGCCTCAGCAACTTCACAGCCAACGAGCAGATGGTGCACGATTACGTAGCCAAAGTATTCAAGGCACGTGCCGAGAACCCTGCCCTCTGGCGCGGTACTGCAGAGAAGGACACGCAGAGCTCATCATGTGTGAAAATCACCAAGACTGATGCCGTCACCGGCAATCAGGTGATAGTGATATTCGCATCGGCCGACAGCAATGTATCCATAGGTGGCACCGGTACTGACCTCATCAACGGCGGCACCGTAAGCGGCACAGTGAGCGTAAAAGCCTGGGTGCCGGCCTTCATCCGCATGAACTGACAAATAGTCTCGGGAAAATGACAATATCGTCAGAACCCATCACAAAATAACATAATCTGTTAGTATGGCACCCTTTACGGGGTGCCATTTTTGTTGCGTCATTTCTCGGTTTTAGTCACGCCGTCAATAACTCCGTCCGCGACAAGCGGAAAATTACGGAGCGCGAAAATTGGTAGAGTTGGAATAATTGAGTATATTTGCAGTGATTTTTGAATTTTAAATGTTTTAAATCATCTCCATGAAAAAGGAACTGAATTCAGCAAAGGCTCCGGGCGCTATCGGCCCCTACAGCCAGGCTGTCGCAGCCGGCAACATGATCTTCGTATCTGGCCAGCTCCCCATCAACGCCGCTACAGGCGAAATGCCCGCCGACATCAAGGCTCAGACACGCCAGTCGATCGAAAATATCAAGCATATCCTGGCTGAAGCCGGCGCTACTCTCGACAATGTCGTGAAGACCACCGTCCTGCTCGCCGATATGGAATATTTCGGCCCAATGAACGAAGTGTATGCCGAAGAATTCAAGGCTGTTTACCCCGCTCGCTGCGCATTCGCTGTCAAAGAGCTCCCGAAAAAAGCGCTTGTAGAGATCGAAGTTATCGCCGCTCTCTAATCTCCCCTCTCCCCCATCCACATCAATTGCGCCCGGACCCACCGACATCGTGGCTCCGGGCGTAATTCAAACCCCCTCGATCCCCTTTTTTATGATCAGCTATCTTCAGATTGAGAATCTCACCAAGTCGATCGGCGACCGGATGCTCTTCCGCGACGTCACTTTCGGCGTATATGAAGGCGACAAAATCGGACTCATCGCGAAAAACGGTGCCGGAAAAACCACATTCCTCAATGTCATCGCCGGCAAGGAGGACTATGATTCGGGTAAAATCACATTCCGCAACGGCATTCGCGTCGGCTATCTCGAGCAGTATCCGCAGTTTGACCCCGAGCAGAGCGTCATCGACTTCGCCACACCCGAACGCCGGCATGACGACGACTTCACCGGGGGCGACCTCGCCCGCCAGATGCTCTTCCAGTTTTCGCTGACCGATCTCGACCGCAAGATGAAGACTCTCTCCGGCGGCCAGCTGAAGCGCGCCGCCCTCGTGAAAGTACTTCTCTCCGAGCCGGATATGCTGATCCTCGACGAGCCGACCAACCATCTTGACATCGAGATGATCGAATGGCTCGAGAATTATCTGACGCGCAGCCGGATGACCCTGCTGATGGTGACTCACGACCGATATTTCCTCGATAAGGTCTGCGACAAGATCATCGAGATCGACCGCGAGGAGGTCTACACCTATCAGGGCAACTACGATTATTATCTGGCCAAGCGCCAGGAACGGATGGAGAATCTTTCAAGCGAATTGGCGAAAGTGAAGAATCTGCTTCGAACGGAGCTCGAATGGATGCGCCGCCAGCCGCAGGCGCGCGGGTCGAAGGCGAAATATCGCATCGACAATTTCCATCAGCTTGAGCAGAAGAGTCATATCAATCTTTCGGAGCGCAATGTCAATCTGGGTGTCGGCGCAAGCTATATCGGCTCGAAGATATTCGAGGCTCACAATGTGTCGAAACGTTTCGGCGACGACGTCGTGATTCTCGACGATTGGAGCTATACGTTTGCCCGCTATGAGAAGGTGGGTATCGTCGGCGACAACGGCGCCGGAAAGTCGACTTTCATCAAGATGCTGCTTGGATTGATGGAGCCGGATTCAGGACATTTCGATATCGGCTCGACGGTGCGCTTCGGTTATTACAGTCAGGAGGGGATGACCGATTTCGACGAGCGCAAGCGGGTGATCGACGCCGTTCGCGAGATCGCCGAGACAGTCAGCATCGACGGTAAATCGTCGATGACGGCCTCGCAATTCCTGACGCGTTTTCTCTTCACTCCGGCCGATCAGCAGAAATATATCCATAAACTTTCGGGGGGCGAGCGGCGTCGACTTTATCTGGCGACGGTGTTGATGCGATCGCCCAATTTCCTGATTCTCGATGAGCCGACCAACGATCTGGACATCGTCACTCTGACGATACTCGAGGATTATCTGGTCAATTTCAAGGGGTGTGTGATCGTGATCAGTCACGACCGTTTTTTCCTCGATCGCATCGTGGATCACCTTTTCGTATTCAAGGGGAATGGCGTTGTGAAGGATTTCCCGGGGGATTATTCGACTTATCGTCATTGTGTGCGTCAGGAGGAGCGGGAGCGCCGTGAGGCGGAGGCGCAGAGCCGACCGTCGGCAGTTTCGTCATCGTCGCCGGTTGCGCAGCAGGCCGACGCCGATGGCCGCGTCGTGACGGCTTCGGGGAAGACGCGCACTGAGAAGAAGCGCCGCCTGTCGTATAAAGAGACTAAGGAGATGGAGGAGCTCGAAGCGTTGCTTCCGCGCCTTGAGGAGGAGAAGCGGGAGCTTGAGAGCCGTATGTCGTCGGGGGAACTGTCGACCGATGAGATCGTGGCCGCCGGCAATCGGATGCAGGAGCTGATCGACGATATCGATCTGAAAGAGATGCGCCTCCTGGAGCTGATGGAGCTTTGTTAGGTGTTAGGTGTTAGGTGTTGGTGTTAGACGTTAGGTTTTAGACGTTAGGTATTCTGGTTTAGGGATTTAGGGATTTTAATGACTTTAGGGATCCGAAGGACACCTTAAGGATCCTAACAACCGATCACCTACCCCCCAACACTCCCCGGTTATAATCGGAAGGGAGGGGAACCCGATGCTCTTTTTCTTGCTATGGCCCAATCCGATGAGAACGACCGACTTCTTAATCGTAATACCTTGGAGTTTATCAGAATTCGGGAGAAGGTGTATAATCCCAATTTTAATTATGGCGAATTCGCCACAATTAGAAATAATTGTACCGAATTCGGTACAATTAAAAATGCTGCTGGCAGCAACAATTTTGTTCTTTCAGTGAAAACTTGGATAGAAAGAACTAATTAATGGGGTCGAATTCGACCCCATTTTGAGAGAAGCCGGCTCCAATTCCTTTACGATGAGTCCAAGTCGATGGATAGAGCTTACAAACGCTATCGGCATTATAAACAAATTGGGACGTGAGGGTGGCACATATGCTCAACGTGTATCGCCTTTAAGTTTGCAAGTTGGGTATCTGTTGAATTTGAATTGTATCTTGTAAAGGAGTTCCAACGTCTAAAGGAAGAGGAACAGAAGCAACTGGGGTGGTCGGCGAAACGCGAGTTGTCGAAGATAAACTATCGAATCCACACCGACGCCATCAAGCAAAATCTCATACCGGCCGAGATTACAAAGGCTCAGGCAAGTATCATATATGCCAATGAATCCGATGTGCTGAATGTGGCTATGTTCGGTATGACAGCAAAGCAGTGGCGTGACGCCAATCCCGACCTCAAAGGCAATATCCGGGATTACGCCTCTA
>CAMWNT010000139.1 GCA_947175695.1 uncultured Porphyromonadaceae bacterium | reverse complement strand
TTCGCTCGCGTATTCAACGTCGACCGGGATCTGACACATTTCCTGAATCAGATACTTTCCGACCAGGCCGGCATGCCATGATGTGCCGCAGGCCACGATGACGATGCGCTTGGCGTTGGCGAATTTTTCTTTATTGTCGCGGACTCCGTTGAGCACGACATATTTTCCGCCTCTTACCACGCGGCCACGGATGCAATCGAGCAGCGTGGAGGGCTGTTCGAAGATCTCCTTGAGCATGAAATGAGGATAGCCCCCTTTTTCAAGCTGAGAGATGGAGAGCTCGAGCTCGGTGACATCGATGTCGACTTCTTCGTTTTCGAGAGTGAGAAGACGCAGGGGCTCGCCGCGACGGATCACCGCAATCTCTTCATCCTTGACGTAGACGACATCTTTTGTGAACTCCACGATCGGAGTGGCGTCAGACGCGAGGAAGAATTCATTGTCGCCGATGCCGATCACGAGCGGAGAGCTTTTGCGTGCGGCCACAATGCGGTCGGGATGATTACGCTCGATGACTGCGATGGCATATGCGCCCTGCACCTGCTTGAGAGCCTGGCGCACGGCGTCGATAAGTCCGCAGTTGTTTTTGAGCTTTATATATTCGATGAGCTGGACGAGCACTTCGGTGTCGGTCTCTGAATGGAATGTACACCCGTGCTTGACAAGCGCGTCTTTAAGAATCTTATAGTTTTCGATCGTGCCGTTGTGGACGAGCGCGAGGTTGCCATCTTCACTGAAATGGGGATGGGCGTTACAATCCGACGGCTCGCCGTGGGTGGCCCAGCGTGTATGCGCTATGCCACAGCTTGCGTTCAGGTCCTTGTCTTTGCAGAATGCTTCAAGGTTGGCCACCTTTCCCATCGTTTTATAGATGTTGAGATTGCCTGCGGGGGTCTCGAGCGCAACACCTGCGCTGTCATAACCTCGGTATTCGAGTCGGTGTAATCCTTTGATAAGGATGTCGTAGACGTTTCTGTCACCGAGATAACCTACAATTCCACACATGTTGATATCAGTAAGTGATAATTTATTTTTAAGTTATAGTTGGTTTGATCCGGCATCGGGCTGAAAGTTAAGATCCTGCACTCTCTGCATACCTCTGCCTCTGCTTTGAATGTTTTGAAAAACAATTTAAACCGCTTTGGGACGGCCGGCTGCCGCGTCGGCTGACAGCCTCACGCTCCATCCCGAGAGCTTTTTTGGAAAGGAGATGTATTTGAATCGGCGGATGCCACTCCCGCCATTGGCTCTTCGCTATCCGATAAGCGTCAACGGCTTTTTAACGAATACGGGCTGTTGCAGCCGACAGCAAGATTTCGTTTTTAGCAACCGATTTCAAACACAAACCGCCTTTTGATTTCCGGCAAGCCGGAAGAATAACAAATATCTGTAAAAAAGAAAGTTCCGCATCACTTCATCCGGGCTTTCCGGCGAAGAGTGTAGATTCTTCAACTTGCAAAATTAATAAAATTTACCGAATCTGCAAACACCCCTCCCCCATTATGTCGCCATTCTGCCACAAAAAAAGCGTCTGAACCCGAGAGAGGGGTCAGACGCCTTTTTAAGTATGCTATTCTTTTTTCGATGTTGAGTTTTCAGTTATCAAGTAGGCTCACGACGTGGAGGACACCGGTCATATCGGTTGCTCGGCCGAATCGGTTCTCATGGATGTTCGACTTAAGGCTCACTCGTTTATCAGTAGACAGTTTCACATGGTAGAATAGATTCAGGCTTTTCTATGGTAACAGAGCCGAGAAGGCGACATCGCGTCGCGATGGCTGCTGCTTACAGGATTGTGATAGAGTATTTCTTTCCAAACGGGTATCAATCACTAATTTTCCTCATCAACCGTCACCCGGCAGGCTTCGCACCCGTCGCCGGGCTATCACTCACAGAGTTCAGTCGCTGTTGAAGTCGAGACTTTTGCGAATTTCCGACATTCCGCTTCGGAGTGTCGATTCGCCATTTTCGACCGGCGGCTGCAGGCAGGACTTGGAAAATTTATCCTTTCTTCAAGGTAGAGGTATAAAAAGAATTAGCTGACTTGGTTGGGTCGGCGAGCAACTTCTTTTTGCATCCTCCACGCCATGGCCTTGTTTTCATGATGTAATAATCAGTCGATATCTCTTTATCGATATATGGTCAACAGAAGTTGGTCTTAATTTCAGCCCTTCTTGCGAACGGCTTTCACCTCTCTGCGACAGATGCCCCAGAGAGCGTCTTCGCGATTCTCGCCCGGCCCTTAGGCCAAGCTGTTTCGTTTTGACATTGCAAAGATATATCGCTTTTGGTCATTTGCAAAATTAAAATGAATATTTTTTATTAATGAAATATGCAAAATACAACTTTCATTTTACTCACTATAACTCGCATTGCAAGCCATAATTTCAGCATCTAAGCCATATTCCCTTACCCGACATCCATCTCCGCCTCCATTTTATTACAAAATACCACCAACCGCAAAACACAAAACATGTTGTGAAACATATTTTTGGCCCTCTTGTCGGGCACAAAAAGAGTCGGAAACCGCTATTTCCGACTCTTTTTGGGTTATACTTCTAACCGGTTCTAAAATTTTACTTTTGCTTCATCGACGGCACCGGCCACTACGGCGCTGCTGTCGGCGGGAGCCTGCAATTCGATTCCTGCAGCCTTGGGATCTGTGATCTGTGTGGCCCAGGCGGGAGCGGTGAACCATTCATAGCCCGTGTATTTATCGACGAGTTTGACATTATCGGCTCCTACTTCATCCGGATTTGCACGATCAAGGATTTGCGAGAACTCATTGACTAACGGATAATTTTTTCTCAGGGCCGATAGTTGCTCTTGATAGGGCTGAGCCGAAGGATCGCCGTCGGGAAGATTGTTGATCTGGTCTTGTATCGGCTGAGCCTTTTCTGCGAATTTGCCCAGATAATCGATTATGCAGGTGTAGTCGGATTGAGTGAGGGCCGATCCCTTTTCGATCTTGTCGGCCACTTTCTCTGCCTCATCTTTATTGCTGCAGGCTGTAGAAATCATCCCCGCGCCGGCGAGTAGCAGGATCACGAAGAATAAATGTTTGATTGTTGCAAGTGCTTTCATAGTTTATATTCGTAGTTTATATTGTTCGTTTTTCTAAATTTCAGAAGTCATCGCCGAGCGGAGTGACTGCCGGCTCGCGAAGACGATAAAGCAGATGTTGCTTCAGTCGGGGTTCGTGGCCTACAAGCTGGCTCAACTCCCAATGATGCCCGGCCTCTTCCTTGAGCAGAGGCGATGTGGCGTCGACGTCGGTCAGATTCCATGTCAGCAACACGGTCTTTATCTTCAACGCCTTGAGTTTGCGCACGAGCATTTCATGGTCGGCGTCGCCTGTGATCAAAACCACATAGTCAAACTTTCTGAATGTCGAGAGTTCATAAGCTTCGAGCGCAAACCAGACGTCGACACCCTTCTCTATGACCTGCACCTCGCCATTACGTTCCACCTCCTTAAGATGCTTATAATGGAATATGACATCGTTTTCGATCAGCGAGTCTTCAAACTTGCGTTCGTTGTATAAAAGGTGTTTGTCGTATGCTTCCTTGACCCTATATCGGCCTCGGAAGTAATGGGCTTCCGTGATCTGGCAGTCGGAAGGATTGACTCCCTCCTCATATGCCAGCCTGCCGCATATAAAATCAAACAACGACCGCACCCGGATGATGCTGCTTTCGGCAGCCTTCAGCGCGCGATTGACTTTGGCATAATAGCCGCCGTCGATAAATACACCTACTGACAAATAACCTAACATTCTTTCTTCGATTATGAAGTGTTTTTCAGATATTAATCCTCTACCTATTCAGCTTACAGGATGCTTATCCATATAAATAACCCGCCGGGGAGCGAAATGGTTCTACATCTCACTCTCCGGCGGGTCGTATTTTATCGGCCAAGCCCGATGCGATCAGGCAAGACGGCGAAGAATATCGCAGAGGAATTTCCAGAAGTCTGCGACACTCGGAATGTTGGCCTTCTCGCTGGGCGAATGGATATCCTTAAGTGTCGGACCGAACGAGATCATGTCGAGTCCGGGCATCTTCTCAAGGAAGAGGCCGCATTCAAGGCCGGCATGAAGGGCCTCGACCTTAGGCTCGCGTCCGAAGAGCTCGCGGAAGCTTTCCTCGGCCACTTTGAGCACACCCGATTCCGGATTGGGCGCCCAGCCGACGTAGGCGTCGTCGAAACGCACTTCCGCACCGATCATCTCAAAAAGGGCCTTCACGCGGTCGGCGATCTCATCGCGACGCGAATCGACCGATGAACGCTGATGCACAGTGACGAGGATCTTGTCGTCGGCGAGCATCTTGATCGATGCGAGATTGCAGGAGGTCTCGATCAGGCCTTCGACGGCCCGCGACATACCCTGCACTCCGTTGGGACACGCGAACACTGCGCCGACAAGACGGCGGGCTGTCGCAGTCTCAATCACCTCATCCGGCTTATTCGCAGCCACACAGCCAAACATGAAGCCCGGATTCTCAGCCAGCGCGAACTCCGCATGGAGAAGCACGCCGAACTCCACTACCCTCTTCTCGAACTCCTCGCTCTTCGAGGCCTCGACGCCGACAACGGCGCGACACTCGCGGGGAATCGCATTGGCGAGATTGCCGCCGTCGATCTTCGCGAGCGCATATTTCTCCTCGGCGCCCCATTCCCAAAGGAAGCGGCAGAGCTGCTGATTGGCGTTGCCTCGGCCCAGGCCGATCTCCATGCCGGAATGGCCGCCCATGAAATGATCGAGATAGACTTCATACCAGGCCATATCCTCGGGAGCCGACACCTTATTATAAGGGAGCTCGCAGAGTGTGATCTTTCCGCCGGCGCAGCCGATCACGAGCTGGCCATGCTCCTCGGAATCAAGGTTGAGAAGGATATCGCCCTCCACAAAGCCGGGCTGAAGGCCGTTGGCGCCTGTCAGACCCTGCTCTTCATCGACTGTGAAAAGACACTGAATCGGGCCATGCACGAGATTCTTATCAAGAAGCACTGCCATTGCGGCCGCGCATCCCATGCCATTGTCGGCGCCGAGAGTTGTGCCATCGGCCTTGACCCAATCGCCGTCGACGATAGTTGTGATAGGATCCGTAAGGAAATCATGCTCCTTATCACCACGCTTTTCAGCCACCATATCCTGATGACCTTGAAGAATGATGCGCGGGGCATTCTCATGGCCGGGAGTGGCCGGAGCCGTCATCACGACATTGCCGACGGCATCGGTGGCATAAGGGATGCCATGACGTTCGGCCCATCCGGTCAGAAACTCCTTCATCTTGTCGAGATGGAAGGTCGGACGGGGCACACGGGTGATTTCATCGAAACATTCCCAGATAAGTTTGGGTTCGAGATCTGTGATTTTCATTTTATCAGATATTAAAAAGG
>CAMWNT010000138.1 GCA_947175695.1 uncultured Porphyromonadaceae bacterium | reverse complement strand
TGGTATATAAAAAGTTAGAGCGGCTGAAAAGCCGCTCTAACCCGATTCCACTATAGGATCAACATATTGTTGATAAACAGTCAGTTGATTTGTTTGTTGCCAATTCTAAGGGTAATCAGCGTGTGTGAGTATCTATATCAATCTCACCAAAGATGGTGGTCTAATGGTCGGGTAGAATGGTGGTCTAATGGTCGGTGAAAACAGTGGTCTAATATGGTGGTCTAATTATGCGGTCTAATGATTGGTGATAACAGTGGTCTAACGTTTGTTGTTAAACCACGATTTTTTATTTTTGTATGCTTGTAAATAGGTTGAATATTAGCGACATAAGGGCGGTGTGTTATTCGCGGATGGTGGTCTAATAGTCGGGTGGAATGGTGGTCTAATTAAGTGGTTGGGTAAGTCGGGATAGAATATGGCATTTTGGGATTGTATATTGTCAGTTCCTGAATCTTTATATGGCTCACTAATAGTATATTATGGATATTGGGGATTTGGATTGCCGGATTTGGGTGGTTTAGTGGTCTAATGGGGCATCGTTTGAGAAGTGGTCTAATTCCATTTTGGTAGGGGTCACTTTCATAGTGCGTTTGTGTGACGGTGGTCAGTCGGCTAAAGACTGCAGACCGGTAAGGTTAGCTCGTGTTACGCTATCTACGAGCTATTGTGATCTATTAGGCTTTGTTAGATCGTGCAATAGTAGATGGAGATGAGTATTATTGTCCTAATGGGATATTGTATGTTCCTTATATAATATTTATCTTGGCTTCGAGCAATTTATCCGTCAGCTCATCTATTCGCTTTCGCTGTTCGTTGATAATGTTCGTAAGTTGTTTGATTATCTCAGACTCATTCTGCCCGGGATTGAGACTTCTCTCCATATTTTCAATTTGAATACGGAGGTCCGCCTCTTCGAGCAAGTCTGTCACCGGCACATCAAAAAAATCTGCCATTTTACGAAGAGTTGCCAACTCACAACTATCACGCGCATAGATATTGCGAATAGCTGTATCTGACATTTCAATGTGTTTGGCCAACTCTTTTACCGTTCTTCTTTGAGCCTTGAGCAAGCCTTGAATCTTCTGTTTTAGCATAATGATAATTTCAACGAAATGTTAATCATTGTTTATATTAGCTATTTCTGGATTATTATTTTGATACTCCTATATATATAGGATGTATAGACATATTATATATAGGCATAGCGATGCAATGCTACATGGTATCAATGTAGTAGTGTATAGTTGTAATAGTATGCACTAATGTGTAGAGTGATATTCCAGCAGGTGATCTGTTGGCATAGGAGTGCAGAGCTCTCGGCGGAGTTTGTGTATTTTGTATGCCTTTATAGTTTGATGCACTGCATATCTTATACCTTTATACATTGCTACGGTTGCTTTCCATAAAAGCTTAGCTATGCGCGGTATTAACCATGCTAATGCTTTATATGTATAAGGAATCACCCACTTAATAATTGCTATGAGCATAAATGAGGCTATGCATATCAGTAGTTTGACAAGCAATACAAGAGGGAGAGTAATAAGATAGATAAATGGATCTATAGCTACAACTGTTCTCATAGTTTAGTATGTTTATAGGTGTATATGTTAACTGCCTATATACTCTGTAATATGATAAGACTATAAGTATATATGACTATAACACTATACAAATATAACACTTTATATCCATATATCCAAACA
Organism: uncultured Porphyromonadaceae bacterium; assembly: GCA_947175695.1. Taxonomy (GTDB): domain Bacteria; phylum Bacteroidota; class Bacteroidia; order Bacteroidales; family Muribaculaceae; genus Lepagella. Next base: position 3,724 of record CAMWNT010000138.1, on the reverse strand, counting down.
ATCAACCAACAATTTTATCTCCCTCTTGGCAATTCCGCCGATTTCGCTGACGAATCCATCGAGATCGAAAATAAAGTGTCGCATTTTCGCTCACATCGGACCGGAATCGCTACTTTTGCACCGCAAACACACCCTTATTCTCCCATTCGTGATCTGTAAGCAAGTTGTACTTTTGTACGTACAAATCTCCTGACGTCGATTTCCACTTCAAAAGTCACTTGCCGATCGCTTCGCGCCGGGAAAAATGTTCGCAACTCACATTTTTATGCTGTGGAGATTATAGGAGTGTATGTTAGTCAGTCTATATGTCTATAGGACTATAAGGATATAACACTATAACATTATATATAATGCAGGACGCTAATCGTATACGTCGTATAGAGATAAGATTGTTGCAACGTGAGTATGATGCAATAGTAGCACGTGCATCCGCATATACCAGTGTCAGCCACTATATACGTTCAGCAATTAGTGAATATTCTAATGTTAATGCCTCTATGCGTATACAACAGATAAAGCTATTGACTGAGTATTATCAACAGTATCACAATATGCTGTTCCATATGTCGGCTAATGTTAATCAAGCAATGAAGCGTACCAACGAGCTTGCACGTGCAGGATTACTTAATGCTACAGATATAACGGATCGCCTTTATCCGGTTATACAACAGTGCTCAGATGATATTGCATATCTCCGTAAGGAACTACAATGCATGACTGCTCTATTGTGCAAGCATAGTAATGATCGAATATAGCACACCTATAATATATATTATATAGTATGCTTATTATGTATCGCATATGGATATATATAGTTTATCGTACACTATGATATGGTTGTGTGGTGATATAGTTGTTATGTGTGGTAATGGTATATAGTGTATTGGCGGATTATACTGCCTACAATACTATTACTCCACTATGTTGCTATATTATATAATTACGATATTATAATATGATAAGTGTGATATATTATTAGTTTACCAATTAATCAGCATTGTTATTATGATAGCAACCATACTGCCCGGCAGCTCCAACTTTCATGCCGTCGGATATAATGAACATAAGGTGGAGAAGGGAGATGCCCGACTTCTTGAAATTAAAAATTTCGGAGGACTGGAGATCATGGGAGATTATTCTGCTGCGGATCTAACAGAGTATCTCATGGAATATTCTTCAAGAAACGATAGAATCAAGAAAGCTCAATTTCATGTGGCCATTTCATGCAAGGGGATGGAGGCGTCGGAAGAAGAGTTGCTTGATTTCGCCCACCGTTATCTCGAAGAGATGGGGTATGGTGAAGCCGGCCAGCCGATGCTTATATATCTACACACGGATACAGACAATCGACACCTACATATTGTCACTTCAAGAGTAAGTCCGGATGGGAAGAAGATTGATCACAATCACGAGCGCAGACGTTCACAAGAGGTCGTCGCCAAACTATCAGGCACTACTCTTAAAAAGGAATCTCAGGATGTCATCGATGCCGCAAATCAATATTCATTCAAATCAATTGCGCAATATAGAGCGATCCTGACTACTATGGGTTGTGATTCATATGAGGATCGCGATAATGATTGTCTGAAAGTGACAAAAGGGGGAGCTGTGCAAACTACAATTCCACTGCAGTCAATTCGGGATGCCATATCGGAACAATACGAGGAAAAGAACAGGAAAAAGCAACTTAGGGCAATCCTTAAAAAATACAGGGATCTGTCGGCTGACCGTCATCAACTCCAAAAGGAGCTGAAAGCTAAATTCGGAATCGACCTTGTATTCTTCGGGAAGAGCGATGCTCCTAACGGCTACTTCCTAATAGATCATAAGGAGAAAAAATGCTACAATGGATCTTCCATTTTAAAATTGGCGGATCTCCTGAAATTCAATGCCGCGACAGTCACGATGGGGAATCTGGAAGAGTTTGTGTCAAAACAACTGCAGCTCCATCCAAAGATAACCACACAGGAGCTGAACTATAAGTTGGCACGATATGGGGCATATATCAAGCGAGGTGTATTATATAATAAGCATACGTCCGAGAGTCAGCCGCTGAAAGAGTCGGTGATGTCGCAGATCAATAGAAACAATCGCATTGACCGGGCCGAACGATTCCGGCCGACTTCGGAGGCTGAGAGAGATTTGATATGCCGCTACTTTAAAATCGAGGATTCAAAAGAGTTAGTACGAATATCATCCGCTTCAAGTCGCGAAGCCGAAGCCGTCAAAGAATCAGTGGCTGATTTGTTTGCCAATTACAATGGGTCTGAGCTAAGAGGTAGACTACGCACAGAAGGCTTGATTATCAAACGTGATGGCGACAACGTTTTTGCAATAAATTTCAACCAAAAGGTTATCATAGACCTTAAAAAGGAGGGTTATGATACAGAGAAACTTTGGTCAAAATCCGATCTTTCTAAAAAGCAAACAGGCGTGTCGGCTTCACCATCTAAAAATCCCGAGCGCAAAAGCGCGGGCGGTCGTCATAATGGGCCACTGCCCGACTCCCGAGGACGGCGTGGCGACAACCGCGAATGGGAGGTTGGACAGAATCATAATGAGGATGATCCTGACATGAGGCCGGGTAGGGGATACTAACTCCTTACGTTCCATTTAGGGTTATATAATGTTATAAAAACTATCGGTTTTACCTCTTTTTGAACGTTAGTGTGAAATAAAGTGTTGCATTTTCTTTTTTTAATTTATCACAACTTATCTTTGCGCATATATAACAGTTAACGCGCAAAGCAATGGCTAATCATACGCTTCCTCTAATCATAACTTTCGCCAATCAGAAGGGTGGAGTCGGTAAAACAACACTTTGTGTCTGTTTTGCGAACTACCTTGTGTCTATGGGAATGAAAGTATATGTTGTCGATTGTGATCGCCAGCAGTCGATCTCTCGCTTCCGAAAGCGAGATCTGGAGGCCAATCCGGAAGCAACCATTCCTTATGCCGTTGCCTCCTATAGGTCGTTGAACCGTGGGTCAATGACCGACATAATTAAAGACATCTATCGGAATCACGCTGACGAAGTCGTGCTGTTTGATTGCCCGGGATCATTGACCGAAGAATGGATTATTCCGCTTATCGGTAATTCCGATGCGTTGGTTATACCTTATCATTACGACAACATCACAATCTCATCCACTTCCGAATTTATCCTTTTTATCGACCGCATACGTAAGTCATCTGCAGATTGCGGAGTCGAAATCTTTCTCATTCCGAATCTGCATGACAAGCGGATCGGTACAAAAGAGGAGCGCGAAAGATGGGAACGCATTGGCAATACATACTCTCAATATGGAATCGTCACTCCGTATGTGGAGTGTCGGGCAGCGATGACGCGCTTAAGTACGATCCTGCAACCCGACTCGCAAATTTCGATTGTGGAAGATTCCTTCCGTCGAATATACGATAGCCTATTCTAAACATAACCCCCAACATACCATATTTCATATGAAACAAGTAAAAGAGATCGCCGGATTTGAGGATCTTGCGGACGATCTGACGGCCATGGCCGGCTCTGACGTGAATGTTGAAGCGGTTGAGATTATGCCGTTGGAGTCGGTTCAAGAAACGCCTGCAATGTCGGAAGAATCGAAGGCCGACTCAGCTTCCGAGGCTGAAAATATTTCAGATCGACTCTGGAATAGGTTCGAGAAAGAGCTGAGCAACATGGACTCCGTTGATAAATCTCAAAGAGTAATGTGTCGGCTTGATA
>CAMWNT010000137.1 GCA_947175695.1 uncultured Porphyromonadaceae bacterium | reverse complement strand
ACGGCGACCCCCGAGATCTACACCTCTCTATTCGTCGGCAGCGTCAGATGTGTCAAAGAGACCGAATCATGATTAATCAAGAATAATCATGATTAATCGGTTTTTTGGGGGGGATTAATCCGGATTTGAGGGGATTCGGGATTAATCGGATTTTGAGGGGATTAATCAGAGAATTTTGAGAGAAGATGAGTAAGAAAAAAGGGCGGTTTGCACCGTCGCCGACGGGGAGGATGCATCTGGGGAATGTCGTGGCGGCCCTGTTGTCGTGGGTCAGCGCGAAGCGCGACGGCGGCAGCTGGTTGCTGCGGATCGAGGATCTCGACCCGCAACGGTCGCGCTATGAGTATGCGCGGCAGATCGAGGATGATCTGTCGCGACTCGGTCTGGATTGGGATGAGGGGGGACTCGACGGCATCGGTCAGGCGGGGCCTTATGTGCAATCCATGCGCGGCGAATTCTATGAAGAGGCGCTCCGCCGACTCGACTCGCAGGGGTTGCTCTACGGATGCACGTGCACACGCGCCGATATCCTCGCGACGCAGGCGCCGCATCAGAGCGACGGGAGGGTGGTGTACTCCGGTCGGTGTCGACCGGCGGCCGAGCCACCGTTTGCATCCGTGCTCGAACCGGCTTCCGCGGCAGCGTCGGCGACCGGTGAGGCAGGGGAGGGGAGCGACCCGCTTACAGCCGGTCGGCGACCGGCGTTGCGGGTGGCTGTCGGTGATGAGGATATCCGGTTTGTCGACCGATATGCGGGGGAGTGTGTCTACAACCTTCGTCGCGACTGCGGCGACTTCATCGTCAGGCGCTCCGACGGTGCGTGGGCCTATCAGTTGGCGGTGGTGGTAGATGACGCGCTGATGGGTGTGACGGAGGTGGTGCGCGGTGAGGATCTTCTCCTCTCCACGGCGCAGCAGATCCACCTCTACCGCTTGCTCGGCTACGAGCCTCCCGAATTCGCCCACTTCCCGCTGATCACCAACGCCGACGGGCAGCGACTCTCCAAGCGCGACCGCGCCGAGAGCCTGGAATCGTTGTTTGCGCGCTACACGCCGCGCGAGATCATCGGCATGGCCGCCTATCGGGCCGGGCTGATCCCGGAGCCGATGCCGGTCGGGCCGGGGGAGGTTTTAGGTTTTAGATTTTAGGGTTTAGGTTTTGGGTTTTAGGGTTAATGGGGGGTAATCATGATTAATCATGATTAATCGGGAAAGGGTGAGTGGGGGGATCAGGAGAGGATGACGGCGAGGAGGCCCCAGATGACGAGCATGATGTTGCTGACGGCGTAGGTGACGGTGTAGCCCATCGCGGGGAGGGTGCTGCCGAGGGCGTCTTGCACGGCGCCAAGGGCGGCGGTGCAGGTGCGCGTGCCGGCACAGCAGCCTAACGTCAGCGCAGGGTTGAATTTGAAGACTCTATGGCCCAGCCAGAGGCCGACCAGCAACGGGATGGAAGTCGCGATCGCTCCGCCGATCAACAGCCACCAGCCGACGGCCTCGATGCCCGACACGAACGACGGGGCCGCATCGACGCCGATCACGGCGATAAACATATTCAATCCCAAATGATTCATCAGCCATAGCGCCGGATCCGGTATGTTGCCGAATGTCGGCCGGCGCGTGCGCAACCAGCCGAACACGAGGCCCGCAATCAGCGAGCCGCCGCTCGTGCCGAAAGAAATCGGTATGCCGTCGATGATGATCGGTATCGAGCCGAAAAAACCGCCGATGAAAATCGCCAGACCGAGAAACATGATATCCGTCTTCGTGGTCGGGAGATCCATATATCCCAGCTCCGCGCTCGCCGCGCGAAGCAACTCCTTGCGACCGACCAGCGTCAAAACGTCGCGACGCTTCAGACGCGTGGCGTCGGCCACCTCCACCGACTTATCCCCCCGCTTGATATCCTCGATCATGACGCCCCGCATGAACGGCTGACGGCGCAACTCGCCGACCGTCATCGCCGCCATTCGCTTCGACGCCAGCAACACCGGCACACGCTCCACGGGATAAAGCAGCAACTCATCATCCGCCACCTCATTGCCGATATACGGCTTCTCACAGATGATATACTCACGCCGACCGCAGACCACGACATGCTCGCCCGGCCGCAACACACTATCGGCCGACGCCACTTCAATCGACCCGTCGCGCCGACGGATACGATCGATATAGACCGTCTTGTCCAGGCTGCGGAGCCAACGCTCCGTCTCAGCCACCGACCGTCCACCGGCAAACCAGGGATTCGCCACCTCCAGAGTGCGGAACGCTACGGTGCGCAGCGCGCTGATATTGACCGGGTCGTTCATCCAGGCCGTCTCATCAAGATGTGCCTCAAGCTCCTTTGTCAGTCGGACGACCTTCTCGCGGCCGCCCAGCAGCTTCGGGCCCAGATTGCCCAGGATGACGACGCTGCCCAGGGTGCCGAAAATATAAGTCACGGCATAACACACCGGCATGATGTTCAACTCACGACTCTTATCCGCTCCCGAGGCGATATTGCCGATGGCATCGCCCCCGACGGCAAGCAACGCAGAGCACGTCTGCGAGCCCGAAAAGAGACCGACCGTCTCACCCGGCGAAAAGCCGAACAGCTTCGCCACGAGCAACACGCTGCCGAAGCAAGTGGAGCTCATCAAAACGGCGAACAGCACCTGCTTCAATCCCATTCCCTTCAGCGACCGGAAAAACTGCGGTCCCACGCTATAGCCGATCGAAAAGAGAAACATCATGAAAAAAACGTTTTTGATCTGCGACGACAGCGGGATATTGAGCTGGCCGACGATCACGGCCACGATCAACACGGACGTCACATTCCCCAGCGAAAACGATTTATACTTCGCCTTCGCCAGAAGAAAACCGAGACCGACCACTAAAAACAGTGCGACTACGGGATACTGCCGGAGTAAATCGATGATATAGTTCATTGTCAATGGAATTATAGGAGGGGATAGCTTGAATAGCCTTGATAGCTACGATAGCTAAGGTAGCTAAGCCAGCTATAATAGCCACTATAACTAAATTTGCCAATAGAGGCGCCCGGGCTATCCAAGCTAAAATAAGAACGCGCGGGGAGGGCGGAGGGATTTTGCCAAACGGAATATATTTCGTAATTTTGTATTTTAATAGGGGTAAAAAAAGAGAAAAAACTATGCTCAGGAAAAGCACCAAAATCATCACGACGGTTTCCGACCGCCGTTGCGGCGTGGATTTTATCCGCAGCCTGTTCAATGAAGGTATGAATGTTGTGCGCATGAACTCGGCTCACCTTGGAGAAGAGGGAATGATCACAATCGTCAAAAACTGTCGGGAGGTATCGCCGCGAATCGGTATCATGATCGATACGAAAGGCCCGGAAATCCGCACCACGACCAACGAAGATCCCTCCGAAAGCATCGCCTTCCGCGAGGGTCAGCTTGTGCAATTCGCCGGCGACACGACATTGCCCACGACCTCGCGCCGCATCAACCTCAACTACGAAGGGATCGTCGCCGACGTCAAAGTCGGTCATCACTTCCTGATCGACGACGGCGAACTCGACTTCGAGATCCTCAGCATAGACACCGCGACCGGTCTTATCGCGGCCCGATGCCTCAACGACGGAATGCTTGGCTCGCGCAAAAGCGTCAACATACCCGGCTGCGACATCCACCTCCCCGCGCTGACCGACCGCGACCGCAACACACTCGCCATCGCCGCACGACTCGGAGTTGACTTTGTGGCCCACTCCTTCGTCAGATCGGCCGACGACGTCAAAGCCGTGCAAGACGAGCTCAACCGCCTCGGCTCCGACATGAAAATCATCTCCAAGATCGAAAACCAGCAAGGCGTCGACAACTTCGACTCCATTCTCGAAGCTTCCTACGGCATCATGATCGCCCGCGGCGACCTCGGCATTGAAGTGGCCGCCGAGCGCATACCGGTGATTCAGCACGAGATGATCAGCAAATGTATCGCCACCCACCACCCGGTGATCGTAGCTACCCAGATGCTTCACTCCATGATCACCAACCCCCGTCCGACACGCGCCGAGATCAGCGACATCGCCAACGCCGTCTACCAGCGCGCCGACTGTCTGATGCTCTCCGGCGAGACCGCCAGCGGCAAATATCCGGTCGAGGCTGTCAGAACGATGGCCAATGTGGCGTGTGAGGTGGAGCGCACCCAGAGCCGCACCTGGACCAGCGACAGCGTTCCCCCGCTTTCCGACGCCCACGTCACATCCTTCCTCGCGCGCCAGGCTGTAGTGTCGGAGCGCGAGATCGGCACCAAAGCGATCATCGCCGACGCGATCCACGGCCGCACGGCCCGCTTCCTCGCCTCCTTCCGCGGCGCATGCCCCGTCTATGCGATCTGCTACCGCCGCGACACGATGCGCATGCTTAGCCTCTCCTACGGCGTCAAAGCCTACTACTATCCCGACTACACGCCGGAGGTGCGCTATCCGATCCAGGCGCTCCACGACTTTGTGGAGCAAGAGCTGCTGACGCCGACCGACCGCATCGCCTTCCTCGGCGCAATCAACGGCACCGGCGCCACCTTCCTCGAGATCAACGCCGTGCAGGCGATCCTCGAGAATGGGAAGTAGGTTTTAGGCGTTAAAGAATGTAAAGGGGCAAACCACGGTTTGCCCCTTTGTGTTATCCCAATGAGAGCGCGAAAAGGGGGCGCAAGCCCCCTGACAACTCACACAAAGCGTCACACTCGCCCTCTTCACGGTCAGACCGGTCAGGCCAAGTCAGACCGGCTCCGGCCTCACACTCACACTCAATCAATAAACAACTAAAAAACAATAGATTCATAACAGACAAAGAATGGAAACAATCATCAACACCCGTATCCCGGAATTTAAGGTAGAAGCATTCCGCGACGGACAGTTCGAAACCGTCACCGACAAAGACGTGCTCGGCAAATGGGCTGTATTCTTCTTCTATCCCGCCGACTTCACATTCGTATGCCCCACAGAGCTTGTGGATCTCGCAGAGAAATACGACAAACTGAAATCGATGGGTGTCGAGGTGTACTCGGTCAGCACCGACAGCCACTTTGTGCACAAAGCATGGCACGACGCATCCGACAGCATCAAGAAAATCAAATACACCATGCTTGCCGACCCGAAGGGTGATCTGGCACGCGCGTTCGGCGTGATGGACGAGGAATCCGGAATGGCCTATCGCGGCACATTTGTGTCCAATCCCGAAGGAATGATCAAGCTCGTCGAAATCCAGGATACCGCCATCGGTCGAAACGCCGACGAACTCCTCCGAAAGGTGGAAGCGGCTCAGTTTGTCGCCGCTCACCCCGGTGAGGTCTGCCCCGCGAAATGGAAAGAGGGAGCCGCAACCCTCAAGCCCTCGATCGATCTCGTAGGAAAGATCTGAGTTTAGGTTTTAGGTTTTAGGTTTTAGGTGTTAGGGTTTAGGCAAATTAGGCAAATTAGGCCAATTAGACTAATTAGACTTAGACCAACTTAGACTTA
>CAMWNT010000136.1 GCA_947175695.1 uncultured Porphyromonadaceae bacterium | reverse complement strand
GGCTATATCCGTGAGATAGCTGTCCGCGTGTCATTTTAGAAATTACTGAAAAAAGAGAAAGATATCGGATTTCTACTTGCGGCAGGAATATGGCCGAGACAACGGGAATGATTTATTTATTTATTAAAAACAGACTAATATGACTATCGAAACAATCGGTACGTGGGCCGGCGAAGTTTACAAGGCCCTTGAGACAGCTGAGACAAAAATGCTTGGCATGAAGCAGCTCAAAAAAGTCACCAAACTTAAGAAAGACGAACTCATGTCGGCAATCGGCTGGCTTGGTCGCGAAGGAAAAATCGTACTCGCCGAGAACGACGAGGAAGTTGTTGTGTCGCTTGTCGACTGAGTCTTAGGTTTTAGGTTTTAGGTTTTAGGGACCTTAAGAACCTTAAAGACTCTAAAGACTCTAAAGACCTTAAAGACCTTAAAGACCTTAACGACTTATACGAAAAAGAAAACGCGCTGTGCTTTTTCAGAAAGCACGGCGCGTTTTGCTATGTCTTAGCGTCGCGGCCCGAATCTTAGCGTCGCGTAGCCTGATTTATTTGCGGAAGGGGATGCTGCGTATGACTCTGACCGGCACAGGGTGGCCGTCGACGCGCCCCGGCTCCCAGTCGGGCATAAGGCTTAGGATCCTGACGGCTTCGCGATTGAGCGACTCTTCAACGCTTTTGAGCACTTTGATATGGCTTATTTGGCCGTTGGCGTTTACTACAAAAGAGCATGTCACACGTCCCTGGACTCCCTCACGGTAGGCGCGGTCGGGATATTGGCGGTTGGCGTTGATGAATTCTATCAGCTGGGCGTCGCCCCCGGGATAGGCCGGTTTTTCAGTGACATAGTCATATTCATAGACCTCCATATAGCATTGCTGGCCCTGCGGGGTTGCCCCGACTGATATCCTGCAAGTCTGCCCGTTGGCTTCGGGAGCGACAAAGAAAGCGGCTGCCACGACAGCGGGCAGTAGTAGGCGGATGTGTCCTGTGGAGAAGTATTGGAATAGGAACATATCGGAGATGATAGTTGAGGATAGTAGTGTAGTGGAAGAGGAAAGGGGCGGAAGAGATATTGCAAATTTATAAAGGAACTTTGAGTCATGCAATCTTTTAGACCGCTAAATATGACGAATTAAGGATGTTTAAATATTTTTTACAATTGCCCGGGCCGCATGTCGGCAGACCCGGGGGCCGATGGGGCAGACAATTATTTTGTGAAAAATTCGTTACTAAAAAGTAAGCGACGGCCAGCCGATATTCGCTGCATAAACCAATATTCCGAAATGAAAATCCAGCAACTGACCTCATTGAAATCACGTATAGTCATGCTCGGGCTGCTGACGGCGGCAGGCGCAGCGTCGGCGGCAGCGGAATCCGGAAGTACGTCGTATGAATTTCTGAATATCCCGACGTCGGCACACGCCTATGCCTTGGGCGGCACGGCTACGGCTCTTGTGACGGAAGATGTCTCGTTGGCCGATCAGAATCCGGCGTTGATAGGCCCGGAGATCGAGACGCAGCTTTCGTTCGGATATATGCATTATATGGGCTCGGGCAATTTCGCATCGGTGCGCTTCGGCAAGGGTGCGGGCGAAAACAGCGCCTGGGCCGCCGGCATCCGTTATCTTAACTATGGGTCGATGACGGAGTATGACCATACGGGTGTGGCCGGCACACGCTTCACTCCGACCGACATAGTGTTCGAGGGCACATATTCGCGCGATATCACCGAGCGCTGGCGTGGCGGCGTCAATCTCAATCTTATCTATAGCCATTATGACGTCTATTCGGCGTTTGCCGTGGGGGTCGATCTCGGTGTCAATTACTACGACGATGAGCACGACCTCTCGTTCTCGTTTCTTCTTAAGAATGCGGGCGGTCAGGTGAAGCGCTTCCATGAGGCCTACAACCGCCTCCCCTTCGACATTCAGATCGGCTATATGCAGGGACTCGGGCAGAGCCCCTTCTCTCTGGCTATCACCGCGCGACATCTGACGCGCTGGAAGCTACCTTATTACACTCATCCGAATGAGTCGGACGGCGACCTTTCGGAGATGCGCTCCACATTCTTCACCAATTTCTTCCGCCATCTGACATTCGGACTGCAATATCAGCCGAGCGACCGCTTCTATATCGCATTGGCTTACGACTACAAAACGCGTACCGACATGTCGACCTACGCGCGCAATTTCCTCAGCGGCTTCTCGCTCGGCGCGGGCTTCAACGTGAAATCCTTCGGTGTCGGAGTCGCCTACGCGATGCCCCACAAGAGTGCGTCGACCCTTATGCTCAACATCAACTGCAATTTCGCGGAACTCCTTCACTAATCCCGCCCCTTCTCCCGGTTAAGCGCCCCTCCTCGCGGTTAAGTGGCCCTTTGCGGTTAAAGTAAGCTAAGGGTGGAGGGCGGCACGGCGGAGTGCGCCGGTCAGGGTGTCGCGCATGGCGGGTGCCTGCGTTTCGATCTGACGGTAGATTTCAGCGGGTGATTTGCGGGTGAGCGAGGTTGCGGGGGCGTCAGTGCGCGAGAGCAGGTATTTGTAGAAGAGGATTCTGCGGCAACGGTCGTCGACTGTGGCGGGGTCGAGGCGGCCGTCGGCCATGGCTTCGAGCATCGCGCGAAGTTCGCGGGGGGTGTCGGTCGGTGCGATGACGAGATCGGCTCCGGCACGAATGGCTTCCCAGGCGTGGGCTCCCATCGCCCCCTCCATATTCAACGCATCGGTGATGACCAGTCCGCGAAAACCGATTTCGTCGCGCAATATGTCGTGCATCACGACGGGCGAGACGACCGCGGGACGCTTCACCGTGTCGAGCGCCTCGACTGCAAGATGGCCCACCATTATCGCCGACAAAGATTCGTCGGAATAGCATCGGAATGGATAGAGGTCGATGCTGTCAAGGCGATGACGGCTGCTGCGGATCACTCCCAGTGCTTTATGGGAATCGGAATCCGACGAGCCGTGACCCGGGAAATGCTTCGCTACACTCAGTACATTGCCATCCTCGATTCCACGCGCGTAGGCCACAGCGAGATTGGCCACCTTATGCGGGTCGCTTCCCAACGACCGCTTGCGCATCACGCCGCCGCGGATCCATTGCGGCACAACATCCATCACCGGTCCCAACACCATATTGATGCCCACCACGCGGCATTCGCGTGCCAGTTCGCGCCCGAATTCATACATCAGCTGATCGTCGGAAAGATTGCCGAGATCGCGATTCCATGGAAATTCCGGGGCGTCGCTAAACCGCATGTGCAGGCCGTTTTCGGCGTCGACGGCGATGAATGCCGGGGGCAATCCGTCGGCCTCAAAGGCGCGGAGAGTGTCGGCTATTGCCGCCGCGGAGGGGAGATCTCCCTTCAGCAGCAGAAGTCCGCCGACTCCGAGATCGTGGCAGAGAGTGGCTATCCGATTCATCGTCGGGACATCGGTGCGGGCGTAAAGCGCAGGCATAAGGAGCATGGCCGCCTTTCGTTCGCGAGGTGTGGATGCGACAACCGAATCGGCCCACCGGAGCGCCTCGGAGGTGAGGTCGGCCTCGGGGGCGATTTCCGTCAGAGTGGCGGAATCGACGCGGGCCTGACGCGCATCGGAGCCGGAATGGCATCCGCCATTCCAAAGCGCCAACAGAGTCAGGCCCGTGGTCAGATATTTCAATCGTGCTCTCATATGCATAAGTGTCGGGAGCATGTGGAGGGTAAAGATAATCAGGAGAGAGAGTCGGATGCGGAGGGATCACTTCCCTTCGGGAATCACGACCGCTTCGACGAATCGCGAGCGCGGATCGCCGTTGAGGGGGAGTCCGAGAGCCGAGCGGCTGACGATGTAGCGCATCATCGGCGCCGACATCTCCGGCTCGTCGACATAGATGATCTCACCCTTTGCGAGCGGCAGGAGATCATCGTTGCCGGCCGCGATATAGTCGATTGTGGAGAATGTGTAGGTGCGGTCGGGATCGATCGGGGCGCCGTTGATCAGCACATTGACGAGACCGCCTTTGCCGTCGGTCAGCACGCGCACTTCATCGCTGATAGCCTCGCCCCCTTTGGCGGCGGCCACTTTCATCGCGTCGGCGAAGTCGGAGCCTTTGATCTTGACGAGCACCATCCGGTTGGCGAATGGGAATGTTGAGAGGATTTGTCCTTCAGTGACATTGCCGGCCGGCATGTCGTGGCGGATGCCGCCGACATTCATCATGCCGAAATCAACGGCGGGAAACTGCGGGTCGATGGCGCGCAGACTGTCGGCCTTGAGCAAGCCATACCATTTGGCGAAATCGGCGCTCCAGTTGGGGTAGGCTCCGGTTCGGGCGTTGGAGTCCATGGAGCGGTCGGCGCGGCCGATGACGCGGTTGTTGACCGAATCGATTTTCTCGCGGAACGGGCGGATGAAGTCGGCCATGCGGCGGTCGAGCTTGTCGGCGGGGAATCGGTCGGTGACGGGGATGAGCTGTCGGTCGTAGTCGGCGGGAGTCTGCGATGCGAGAGAGTCAAGATCGATCTTTATATAGCCGAGATATTTTCCGTAGCGTCCGGTCTGGGCGACGATGACGGGTCGGCCGTCGGCGTTGAGAGCCGTAGCCGGGCAGTCGGGGGTGGAGTTGTCGGGACGGATGACAGTGTGGGAGTGTCCGCCGATGATGATGTCGATGTCGCGCGATGCGGCGGCCAGTTCATAGTCGGTCGGCTTTTCATTTTCTTTGATCGCACCGATGTGTGTCACGGCCACAACCAGGTCGCAACCCTTCTCCTTTTTGAGCATGGCTGCCGTCTTGTTGGCCACTTCGATCGGGTCGGTGAATCCCATTCCGGCGTAGTTCTGCGCCGAGATAAGGCTTGCGGGGTCGATATTGAGACCGATGAAGCCGATTTTTTTGCCGTCGACTTTCTTGATGGTCCAGGGCTTCATGAGTCCCTGCATGGGTGTGCCGTTGAAGTCGTAGTTGGCTGAGAGTCGGTCGGCTTTGAGGGTTTTGTAATGGTCGGCCATTTCCTGCATGCCGTTGTCGAATTCATGGTTGCCGAGGATCATGACGTCGTATCCGGCCATGTTCATCAGAGGATATTCCACATCGCCGCGGAAGAATTTGAAATAAAGAGTGCCCTGCACTACATCTCCGGCATCGACGAGGAGCACGTTCTTCTCGGCGGCTCTGACCGAATCGATGATCGCCTTACGTTGGAGTACTCCGCCGGCTCCATGGTCGTCGGGGTCGATGAGGGAGTGGGTGTCGTTGGTGTGGAGGATGACGAGGTCGGAGGCGCCTGCGACTCCGAATCCGAGCGAGCAGGCGGCGAGAGCCAGAGTGGCGTTGCGAAGGAATTTAGATGGCATAGATAAGGATTGTGTTAGCTGGCATGTCAGTGACTGTCAGTGTGTTTATAGAAAATTAAAAGCGCCTCCGGGTTATTGAGTCCGGAGGCGCTTCTTATGGAGTGTGGATCCGGTGGGATCAATATTCGATGAGATTGTCGCCGGTCATTTCAGCGGGGGGATTGAGCCCCATG
>CAMWNT010000135.1 GCA_947175695.1 uncultured Porphyromonadaceae bacterium | reverse complement strand
ATCCAACTCTTGACCTTGAATTTGATTAACATTTTTTAAGAGACACTAGTGGTGAATAAATTAGATGCCGTCTCAACCGGACCCGTTAAAAAGCTATTTATAAAAGGTGCGAAAATTCCGACCATCAATAATTTTGAGGAACTACGGAATCAATGTAATTGGGAGCAGACTGAATTAAATGGTGTCAGAGGATATTTAGTCAAAGGTCGAACCGGGAATAGTATTTTTCTTCCATTCTCCGGTGATGGGAATACGTTTGGATCATTTACACATGGAAGATTATTTACTCGGGAATCGTTTTATAAATATAAAGATGTCCTAACAAGGTGTTATTATTTCTATTATAACCATCAAGGCGTGTATAAAAACACTCTGTATTCATGCGACTACGATTGTCCTGTTAGAATGGTGTTTCCCAAATAATTGAGGAATAGATCAGTGTATCCGCTAACTAATGTACACTTTCACAATTATACCATTATTGGCATATTATAACGATGCCTGCTACAACTCATGTGGATTGTAGCAGACATCGATTTATGTTAAAGCTTCGCTTTGCGAAGTTGCTCGCAGTGCGAGAGGGGGGCAACCGGTATGTCGCGTGGGGGTTAGATGGAGGCGCGGCGTCAGTTGTCGATCAGGCGGGCGATGTCGGTGTCGACGTCGGTGATGGTCGCGATGTTGAAGCGCTCCTGCAGCACTTTCAGGATGGCGGGGGTGAAGAAGGCGGGGAGCGTCGGGCCCGTGTGGATGTTGCGGATGCCGAGACTCAGCAATGCCAGCAGTACGATGACGGCCTTCTGTTCATACCACGCGATGTTGTAGACTATCGGTAGATCTTTGAGGCTTTTCAACCCTAAGGCGTCTTTCAACGCCATGGCGATGACCACCAGCGAATACGAATCGTTGCACTGACCGGCGTCAAGCACACGAGGCACACCCTCGATGTCGCCCAAGGGGAGCTTGTTGTAGCGGTATTTCGCGCAACCGGCCGTCAGTATGACGCAATCCTTCGGCAGTCGCTCTGCAAACTCGGTGTAATAACTGCGCGAGGGGAATCTACCGTCGCATCCCGCCATGACCACAAATTTGCGAATCTTGCCGGCCTTGATCAACTCTATCACCTTCGGCGCGAGCTCCAGAACCTGATTATGCGCGAATCCGGCGACAATCTCGCCATGTTCGATCTCCGTCGGCGGCTGACACTCCCGGGCCCTTTCGATAAGCTCCGTGAAATCCTTCTTGCCGTCGGGGTCTGTCGGGATATGGTGTGTGCCCGGCATGCCGACCACACCGGTCGTATAGACGCGGTCGACGTAGGTGGATTTGGGTCGCGGGGGCACAATGCAGTTTGATGTGAATAGAAACATTCCGTTGAATGTCTCGAACTCATCGACCTGCTTCCACCACGCGTTGCCGTAGTTGCCCGCGAAATGCGGAAATTTCTTGAAGAAGGGATAACTCTGAGCCGGCAACATCTCTGAATGCGTGTAGATGTCGACCCCTTTACCTTCCGACTGGATCAAAAGCTCTTCCAGATCCTTGAGATCGTGGCCGCTGATAAGGATGCCCGGGCGTCGGCGTGTGCCGATATCGACGCGCGTGATCTCGGGATTGCCGTAGGTCGACGTGTTGGCTTTGTCAAGAAGTGCCATGACCTTCACGCCGCCGTCGCCTACCGAAAGCACGAGCGACAACAGCTCATCGACGCCGATGTCGCGTCGGCTGACCTCAGCCAAAGCGTTTTCAATCACAGTGTAGACATCGTCGCTTTCAAACCCGAGATTAAGTGCATGGCGCGCATATGCCGCCATTCCCTTGCAGCCATAGATGGCAAGTTGCTTCAGTCCGCGAATATCTTCGTTTTTTTCATACAATACACTGAAGAACTCTTCGTCAAGCCGCCCACCGGCCTCGACCACTTCCAGCTTGCCATAGTCCTCTTTCGCGATGTGAAACGTCACTTCCGGCATGCATGGCGGCTCGATGCCCCGCTTTTTAGCCGTCGCGTTAAGCAAGTTTTTCAACTCCAACCCCTTGCTGATGAAATCATCGAGCATCGAATTGTCGAAGTTGGCGTTGGTGATAGTGGTGAACAACGCGTCGATTATGAAACGCGACGCATCGCGGTCGGCCTGACCTTTCTCACGCAGGAGCCGGTTGACGATCGCCATACCTCTGACGATATATAGGAGCTGATCCATTCTTGCGGAAGTCGCGGGCTTCTTGCCGCAGACTCCCCGGATTTCGCAACCGCGCCCTTTGGCGGTCTCCTGACATTGATAACAAAACATTTCCATAAAGCTGTTTCGAGTGTGTTATTTTTTTAGGGTTTTGGGCTAATTGGTTTTAGGTTTTAGGTTTTAGGTTTTAGGGCTAAGGCCCTTAAGGTTATTACTTGCCGGTTATTCCACAGTTGGGAAATCAGCGGCGTCGGAGGTTGCGCACCTTAAACGCCAGCGAGATACGATAGACGCCATAGCAGCATAGCGCGATACCGACCCACATCCAGGCCATCACGCCAAGGCCGATCGGACTGATGATGAGCCAGAAGCTGAATACGAGCGTTGCCAACAGCAACAGTACGGCCAGAAACGTCGCAAACGGATTATAGTAGCTGACCGAGAACATCATACCGATCCCGCTGAAAGCCGCGAATATCAACCATATCCCGACGATATAGAGAAATGTCAACGTCATTTCCTGCGCAGGCATCGTCAGCATCCAGATGCCGGCTACGATATCGATCACTGCCATGCAGACATCCCATCCCCACCCGGGATTATAGTTGGAGGTGGCAAATCCCCATATGCCGTCAAAGAGCCCGACGGCCAGCAGGCCGATGGCAAAGACAACGGCAAGTATCGGGAGTGCCTGCGCGGGTGCACAAATACTCCACACTCCAAAACCGAGACAGATCAATCCTGTCAGCAGAAGGAGCCACCAATATCGGGTGACACCGGCGAGTATAAAATTCCGCTTCATTATTCTATTTCTTTAAATTAATCTTTTCTACCTACTTAACGGAATCCCAATTTCCATTGTTCACTCACCCGCCCCGGCTTTCTCGCAAATCGGACCTGTCCGACCTGTCTGACCCCACTACCCCTTTGCCACTTCAAAAATTCTTAGTATATTTGTAGAGTCAGTGAAACCCCGCAAATCTTGATTAACTACAACTCTTCCATCAGATGACCGAACTGCAGAAAATCGATCTGGAAATGGCCTATTGGCATCGCCAACGGCTGAAGCTGACCCATCCTCTGAAGCAACTCTTCTGGGAATGCACTCTGCGTTGCAATCTCGCTTGCCGACATTGCGGGAGCGATTGCAAGACTTTGGCCGACACACCCGATATGCCGTTCGAGCACTTTGAAAAAGTGCTCGACGAAGTCCGACTGCATCAACCCTCAATCAAGACAATGGTGCTGACTGTCGGCGGCGAGCCGCTGGTCAGAGAAGATATCATCGAATGCGGACGGAAGATCACCGAGAAAGGTTTCCATTGGGGCACAGTCAGCAACGGCATGCTCCTCGATGGCCCGATGATGAAGGAACTCTCGGCGGCGGGGCTTGTCTCGCTCTCAGTCGACGTTGACGGCTTAAAGGACGAGCACAACTGGCTTCGCAACGACCTGTCGGCATTCGACCGCGTGTTTGACGCTATCGGCCATATCCGCAAAGCCCCGCATCTGACATGGGATGTCATCACTTGTGTCAACCGCCGCAATATCCACAACCTCGACGAACTGAAACGGATGCTGATCGCAGCCGGAGTGAAGAAATGGCGATGCTTTACGATCGTTCCGATGGGGCGCGCCAAAGAGCAACCCGAGCTGGCGTTGACCAACGATGAATTCCGACATCTAATGAATTTCATTGCCCGCACCCGTGCCGAAGGTAAAATTCGTCTGTCGTATGCTTGCGAAGGGTTTCTGGGTGATTACGAAGGTTATGTCAGAGACCACATGTATGTCTGCATGGGTGGACTGACCATAGCGTCGGTGCTCGCCGACGGAGGAATTTCAGGATGCCTCAGCATCCGCAGCCAATACCGTCAGGGCAACATCTACCGCGACAGCTTCTGGGATGTATGGCAAAACCGTTTCGCCCCCTACCGCAATCGCGAATGGATGCATAAAGATCAATGCGCAGAATGCGACATGTTTCGCTACTGCGAGGGGAATGGATTTCACCTCCGCGACGACAACGGCGACCTTATGATATGCCACTATCGGCGCCTCAACCCGCAAATTTAACTCAACTGACTATGAACAACGATCTCAACAATGATCCCGACAACGAAAGAGTCGGAGATTCTCAAATCCCCGACTCTGCGAATAATGAGGGTATTGATCCGTCGACCGACATCATCTATGTTGATAACATGCCGTTGATCGTCGACAGCGATGAAATACCCTATGACGAACCTATAATATATGAGTCCATTCCCTGCACCTATGGTCCCCCTCCTCATTGGGAGGAGGAAGAAGAATTGAGGAATTTAGATCTCAACACGATACCTGAGGAGTTTCTCCCTTACGACTTGATTGACACATCAGCCGATGACCTGATTTACATATCGGACGATGACCTGATTTACTTCGGGTCAGACGAGTCGGACGAGTCGGACAGGTCTGACAGGTCCGACAAGTCCGACGGGTCTGACGGGTCCGACTAATCAGACTCAGGCTGTAGCGGCGATGACGGTGGCGTCGCCGATGAGGCGGAAGTCGCGAGTCATGCAGGCCGGACAGAGCGCGCTGTTGCCGGCGCTGAGTTGCTTGACTTTGCCGTCGATTTCGATCGTCAGCGTGCCGGCGGTGCACACCAGCACTATCGACGATTCACCGTCAGACATCACGCGATGGCTACCACAGACATCGATGCGCGACACGCGGAAATGACTGCAGTCGACAAGCCCCGACACCCCCTCGGCGTCGCGGGGCGAGGGCGTTGTGCGATAATCGGCCTCCACTCTGAAATCGAGTGCGTCGGCGGCCAAGGCCGTATGCAGTTCGCACGGTTTGCCGCTGGCATCGCGACGGTCGTAATCAAATATGCGATAGGTAATGTCGCTTGATTCCTGAATCTCCACGAGCAGATTTCCGGCTCCGATTGCATGCACTCGCCCCGCCGGAATAAAGAAAATATCGCCGCCATGCGACTCATATGACGCCACCACCTCCGGCAACGTGGCGTCGGCGACACGCCGCATATATTCCTCGCGGTCGATCGCGCGGTTGAAACCGGTGTAGATCTTTGCGTCGGGCGCGGCGACGCACTTTCAGGCACGATCACTTCACCATTTGCATAGGTGCGCTCTCCTTTGGCGTTGCGATATTCGCCCGGACCGAAGTTTGGCTCTGCGGGTTCGTCGGGTTTCGCCGACTTTTTGAGATCGCCGAGCAACGTGACGAAGAGGCTCTGCGGATTGTTGACGACTTTGCCCCGAAGCTCCATGTCGTCGCGAAATTCATCCAATCGGCGAATTATTTCCGCCTGAGATATC
>CAMWNT010000134.1 GCA_947175695.1 uncultured Porphyromonadaceae bacterium | reverse complement strand
CAAGATCTTCCGCCGCAACAACCCGATGCTTGTCACTCAAGTGACGATGAAAGAACTGACGTCAGCTCTTCCACTCGACCGCTTCGCACGTATCCATCGCTCATATATTGTATCGCTCAGCGACGTCGAGACCTACAAATTGCGCGAGATCACTCTGCGAGGCGTCGACAAGGTGTTCCCCCTCGGCCGCACCTATCTCAGTCTTTTCCGCGAGGCTTTGTCGCAACACGCATCTTCCGATCATAGATAAAAGTAATAGCGGCATCCACTCCATGGGTTGAAGCGGATGCCGCCGGCTTATGGGTTTCTTGTTTTTTTGACGACTACAAGTTGACTTTCTTGGTGAGCGAGCCTTGCCGGACGATATAAATACCCGGAGAAAGCGTCTTGAGACAGTTGGCCGGAACGTTTCTGTAGACAGCCACACCATGAATTGAGAAGATATCGACATTCTCCGACTCATCGAAATCAACGCCGGCTATTGAAGATGTTCCGTTGGCTACGGTGACAGTGCAGGAAGCAGTGCGGGTTACTCCATATTCATCCGTAGTTGTATAGGATATTTCCGCTATCCCGTTGTTGACGGCTGTCACTATTCCATTTTGTACTGTTGCGACCTCAGGATTGGAACTCAACCAATATCCGTAGTCGACAGCCACATCGTCATCTTTAGTTACCGTGACGCCAATGATAGCCGACTTTCCTTGCTCCAATTCAATATCAGTGCAACTGAAAGCGATGTCGATCGAACCCATCTCGTGAAAATTGCTGAATCGTGACCACTCGTCAGCTGATTGGTAAGCTTCCAAACTCCCTTTGGGTATATAGAAGGTAGCGTCAGTAGGGATGTCGGTAAGTGCATTAAATAAACATCTTGGCGGAGTTGGATTCAAATTGATAATTTTAGTCAGATTAGAGCATCCTGCAAATACATTCTTATCGAAATATGCCATAGATCTGCCGATGGTGATAGAAGTGAGGCTGCTACAGTTGTTAAATGCTCCCCAATATATTCTTGCGACAGAATCCGGGATTACGATAGATACAAGATCTGTGCAACGTGAGAATGCATACTCGCAGATAGTCGTCATAGAATTGGGGATAGAGAGCTTACTGATGCGAGAACGTGAGAATGCAAATTTCGCGATTGTAGTCACGCCGTCAGGAATATTAAACTCTGTTTTATCTCCGGCGAAGACGACGAGAGTAGTTTTATCAAAGCTGTAGACGACGCCGTTTTCAGAGCAAAAATATTCGTTGGCAGGGTCAACCTCAATATTTGTAAGGTTGTAGCATCCGAGAAACGGATTTGCCCATATGAAATCCACAGATTTTCCAATGAACACACTCTTCAAATTAGTGCAATTGGAGAACACTGATGATCCAATGTATGTGACGGAATCAGGAATCGTAATCGAGGAGAGGTTAATGCAGTCCGAAAACAATTCGAAAGGTAATGTTGTCAAAGATTTGCTGAGAGTAGCCGATTGCAGACTAATACATCCGGAGAATGCACTCTCGCCAATCACCGTCACTGTGTCGGGAATATCTACTGATTCCAGACTCGTACAACTGTAGAATGCACTCTCTCCAATCATTGTCGCAGAGTTGGAAATATCTACAGATTTTAGGCTACTGCATCCCGAGAATGCACTCTCGCCAATCATCGTCACAGAGTTGGGAATATCTATCGACCTCAGACTCGTACAATTATAAAAAGCCTTCTCCCCAATCTTTTTTACGGAATTCGGAATAACGATGTTAGTCAAGGAGGAACATTGAGAGAATACAGAATTGTTGATTTCAGTCAGGGAATTTCCAATATCGACAGATTTCAAACTTAGGCATCCTCCGAAAACTCCCTCTCCTATGGTTGTCATTGAGGCGGGGATAGTGAGCATTGTCAAATCGCGGCAATTGCAAAAAGCAGCATCACCAATTTCAACAACTGAGTTGGGAATGTCGATAGTCCTTAAACTGCCGAAGTAAAATGCATAGTCGCCGATTTTAGTTACTGATGCATGGATGGCCATTTCAGTTTTTGCTGCAGGGCAAATAATGAGAGTTGATTTGTCTTTGCTGTATACGACTCCGTCTTCAGAGCTATAATAGTCATTATCGGCATCGACATTAATCTCCTTAAGGTTGCTGCAATAGTAGACTATTGAGGGCGATAGAGAATTCACCGAACTGCCGATGTTGATCGTAGTGAGACCCTGACATTCGAAGAATACGCAGTCATCAAGCGTGGTCACAGAATTGGGGATTGTGACTTCAGTCAAAGAATCGCAACCGAAAAAGGCATCGTAGTCAATTTGTGTCACAGATTCCGGGATGGTGATTGATGTCATGCCGCTGCAATCTGCGAATGCCGATTCGCCTATCAGGATTACAGAGTTCGGAATGTCGACGGTCTTAATATTTCGACAACTAAGGAATGCCCGGGCGCCGATGGCGGTCACATCATAGCGCTCTCCGTCATAGGTGATGTAAGGCGCGATTTTAACGTAGCCTGATGCGGAATTTTGAGCTACTTCTGCTGTGTGGTCGGCTTCAGAAGTAATTCTATATGTCAACCCATCATATGTCAAAGTATCTCCATTGGCTGCTCGACCTACTATTGAAAAAGTGGCCGCCAAAAGAAAGAGTATAATTTTTTTTATTGTCATGTCGATCAGTTATTATTTGATGATTTTTTTCGTATCCAATATTACACCATCCGCACTCAATGAAATCACATAGACCCCCTTAGCTTCGCAGGCGGGCAATTCGATTTCTGAGATATTCATTGCTCCCGAAATGGTGGTAGAATAAGTATATCGTCCTGTCAAATCGGAGATCGTGACAGTGATTTCTCTTGACGCATCTCCCGGGTGAATCTTAACCGAAGCAGTTGAATTGTCGCTCCATGAGCAACGTTGAATTGCAGGCATTAATACGGCGTTCTCCGCCGATGAAATTGCTATTCCATCAAGATAGGTCTGACGGTTATGACCGGTCAGACACACAATGGTGTTTTCGGCGTCGTCTGTGGGGAGAAATATTCTGTCGTTCTCATATCGATAGGCAGATCCAGTATTCGGATTGTAGAAGGAAATTGAAGCAAGCTCACCGTTGGTAGATACCCAAATGCCGTTTTCGCTTCGTTCGATTTCCACATTAGAGAAACATTTGGGGGATTCTGTGAAGAAATACATGCTTGGATCGCCAAAAAGATGGAAGATTTCACATTGGTATTGTGATATTTCAAGCTTATATTCTCCATATTGCTCCCTCATCCGCTGAAGTCCCTGCGCGAGAATCTGCCCTAATCTATATGTGGGAGAGGAAGTGCCTTTGGGTGCTCCAATTTTCGGATCATTAAATCTAGGGAAGATCCCGGGATCAGGCCAAATGGCATCAAACATCCCCTCGATAAGGGCATCGTTATAACCGGAGTAACTGTTTTCGGTTGCTGCAATAACCGCCGTGGATCCGGATTCCCGCATTTTCAAGAATTGTGATGCAAAACACTCCGCCATGTTATACATACCGGTTTGGCATGTAATACTAAATACAATCGGGTATTTTTCGTAGTTGTTTAAACGTAGCAGAAAATCCGAATAATAATATACTCCTTTCCATCCATTAGGTTGTCCATGGCCTCGATATAATGCATAGAAACATCCCTCATTTAATTTTTGATTAATAGCGTTATAAGAAGTTTTCCATGCAAACGTTGGCTTTTGTAGGTCCGCAGGTATGGCTTGCCCGAATGAGTATGTGCCGTTGTTATAAAATTGAGGATTGGTATTGGTATCTGCGGAATAAAAGCGATCGGCATTGATTCCTTTTGTTTTGACATAATCTCGTATTTCTTCAGAAGTCAGTACAAATCGTCGGTCTTCCATGTTGTTGAGGTATTTCACATCAAACTTAGCGCAATGGGCAGCGTTTTTATAAAAATTTTCGTCAAGTGTAGGACACATTTCTGCGCGAACCAATTTGTAGACCACATCATCAGCTTCTTTGATACTGCAGACCGGAGCTCTTCCAATATATATGCCCGGCACGCTGTCAACACCCGGGAGAGTACCAAAGAAATAGTCTGACATGTGGCTCTTGTGTGTAGGTGAGATATATGGTGGGACAACGGTGTTGTCACCGAAAATCATCAGATATCTCACATTGTCATTGTTTAGACGACATTCTCTGATGGCGCTCAGTACCTCGCCTGGTGTATTCCATTCCGGTCGGGAAATGATGTGGGTTGTGTAGCCAAGAATATTTTTCCATCTGGCAAAATTTTTAACTGTGGACAAGTACTCATCCTTGGTTACAATAATATAGCCGATGGTCCCTTCAAATCCTTCCGCGTCGTCAAGATCCACATCACCGACGGTATTGATGTTTGTGACGAGAGAATTCTTGAGAAACTGGCTGATATATGAGTTGGCATAAACAGTAGGGCTTTTAGCTTTCTGTGGCTCTTCGGAGATCAAGGCGCCACCCTCAATAAACGTAAGTGTATACGACACCTTGCCGCCGACGATCGCGACCTTGTTGTCGTAGTCGTATTGAATAGGACTGACGATGACTTGTGCAAGAGTCTCCCCTCTTAGATTATAAGTGGATCCGAGCTTTCCTATTGCTTCAGGATATGTGCCGGAATAAGGGAGAGCTTCGGAAATGACACTCTGCACTTCGGAACTGTCGATCTCGAGTTCGGGTGCACCCGCATATGAGCAATCGATCGAAATGCAATCGGTCGAGGCTGATGAGATCGAAACACTGTATCCAAACGGAACTCGGAATGTGTCAACTCTCATCGGAACCATCGGTTTGCCCTCTTCGGTGTAATGACCGAAT
Organism: uncultured Porphyromonadaceae bacterium; assembly: GCA_947175695.1. Lineage (GTDB taxonomy): Bacteria > Bacteroidota > Bacteroidia > Bacteroidales > Muribaculaceae > Lepagella. Next base: position 708 of record CAMWNT010000134.1, on the reverse strand, counting down.
CCGGGGATTGAGTGATAGCGCAGATCGGAATCTGCGTCAACAGTCGTTTCGATCACCTCCGGGAAGTCATAGGTGACGGTCAGAGTATTGCCCGAGACTTCAACGCTGCGGAAGGGGACGGAGCAATCCTGCGGGTTAGCGACCGTCTCGACGGCGGCGGCTCCGAGTCCTGTCAGCATAAAGGCTGTGAGCCAGACGACTCGGGCAGCAAAGCCTTTGCGGTTGATGTTGTAGAATTTTACCATATCCGTAAATGTTATTAGGTTAATATAGATTCGAAGATTATGGGAATCCCTTGAAAAATCTGTTTGAGCGAATGAGAGTTAGATATAAGCATCCTTCCGGTGATCAACGGAGTCAATAAGACTCATCAATAATCCGATTCGGAACGTTAGTCAAAAACTTCGCAAAAGCATCATGGCCGCTAAGTTACCAATAATTTCTTAAATTGCAAATATTTTTGTAAAAAATCGAAAAATATTTTGCGGAGATAAAACAAAAGAGATAAAACAAAGATAGCCGCCTCGGATTTCCGAACTGCCACAAAAGACACACCTAACACTTTTGAAATCAGTTTAATCGCAGACTCCAGGACAGAAATAGCGGCATCCGCTCCTGACTCGTGAAGCGGATGCCGCCGGCTTATGGGGTTCTTATAAAAGGATCGGATGATTATAGATTGACTTTCACCGACTTGTTGTTGAGATT
>CAMWNT010000133.1 GCA_947175695.1 uncultured Porphyromonadaceae bacterium | reverse complement strand
CCCCCTTTTTTTTTTTTCACCCAGAAGCCGGCATACGAGATTTGTGCCTGGGTCGTGGGCTCGGAGATGTTTATAAGAGACTGGGGTTTAGGTTTTAGGGGGCATGGTTATCATGATTAATCATGAATGGGAGGGGGTAGGGTCTTTAAGGTCTTTAAGGTCTTTAAGGACTTTAGGATTAGAGGCTTGCAGAAAATAAAGCCTTTCGGGCTTGAAGAGATTCAGCAAATCATTATTCATAATCAATAAATTCATAATAACTTAGAATGACTACCCAAGATCAAGTAAAGGAGCTGGTAGAGCGCAAGTTGGCGCTGAGGAGGTATCTTTGACGTCGATAGCAAGAAAATCGAAGTAGAAGAAGAAGAACTCCGCACCCATGTGCCCGATTTCTGGGAACACCGCGAAGCGGCCGAGGCCCAGATGAAAAAAATCAAGGATATCCGGTTCTGGATCGATGCCTATGAGGCGCTCGAAAAACAGGTGGAGGAACTCCGCCTCGCTTTCGATTTCGTCAAGGAGGGTCTCGTCAGCGAGGAGGAAGTGGATGAGCAGTATGCAGCCGTGCTGAAGCAGATCGAGGATCTCGAATTGCGCAATATGCTGCGCCGCGAGGAAGATAAGCTCGGCGTTGTGCTTAAGATCAACGCGGGCGCCGGCGGCACTGAAGCCCAGGACTGGGCGCAGATGCTTATGCGTCTCTATCTCCGATATGGCGAACGCCACGGATATAAGACCACTATCGCCAACCTGCTCGAAGCCGACGACGCCGGCATCAAGTCGGTGACAATCAATATCGAAGGCGACTACGCTTATGGCTATCTGAAGTCGGAAAACGGCGTCCACCGTCTTGTGCGCGTATCTCCCTATAACGCTCAGGGCAAGCGCATGACGTCGTTTGCGTCGGTGTTTGTCACTCCGCTTGTCGACGACACAATCGAAGTCAACATCGAGCAGGCCCGCATCAGCTGGGATACATTCCGCTCGGGCGGCGCCGGTGGCCAGAACGTCAATAAGGTGGAATCGGGCGTCCGTCTCCGCTATCAGTTCAAGGACCCGTATACCGGTGTCGAAGAGGAGATCCTCATCGAAAACACCGAGACTCGCGACCAGCCCAAGAATAAAGAGAACGCCATGCGCCATCTGCGCTCGATCCTCTATGAGAAAGAGCTCGCCCACCGCATGGAAGAGCAGGCAAAGATCGAAGCCGGCAAGAAGAAAATCGAGTGGGGCAGTCAGATCCGCAGCTACGTCTTCGACGACCGCCGCGTGAAAGATCACCGCACCAACTATCAGACTTCCGACGTCAATTCCGTCATGGATGGCGAAATCGACGCCTTCATCAAGGCTTATCTGATGCAATTCGCCGCCGACGAGAATCCCGCCTGATCTCATTAGGAGCGCTGTGAGCACTGTGAGCGCTGTGAGTCTTAGGTCTAATTGGCCTAATTGGCCTAAAACCTAAGACCTAAAACCTAAAACCTAAAAAAACCTCCACATCGGCCCCGTTGATTCGGGAGATGTGGAGTTTTTTGTATCCTCAATGAGCAAAAACCGTCGGCGGGGCGTTAAAATATAGTTCTGACTATGCTTTTTTTTGATAAAAATTGCTAAATTTGCTTTCAGAGAGCGCTTGAATAGATAATCGCCCACCCGACGCTTCTCAATCCAAGCCGCTTCCCCAATATTCCACGATAAAACCCAACGACATTCATGCAACTGCATAAACCCGTAACGCTTATCCTGCTCCTCATCGCTTCACTGACAGGTCGTGTCAACGCCGACGCAACCGACGCACCCGTCGATTCTGCCGCCGGCTACGAGCCTACGGCTCCCGCCGCCGTGGCGACGACCGATCCGGCCGACGCCCCCGACCCACGCGCCGAAGGCTCATGGCGCGTCGATTCGCTCCGCTGGAAAGGGGAGTTCACGGCAAGCCTCGCCGGTGGCGACAACACCCCCTTCTGGCTGACCAACAACACTCAAGGCCTCGGCTCGCTGAAAAAGAACAACCTCCGACTCCGCGCATCCATATTCAAAGACATGGACCGCACCAACCGCTTCTCCTGGGGAGCAGGAGTCGACCTCGTCGGCGGCTATCGCCAGCAATCACCCTTCGCCATCCATCAGCTCTATGGCGAGATACGCTATCGATGTCTTGACCTGCTCGTAGGCCAGAAAGAACTGCAGGGCGAACTCTCCAACCCCCGCCTCTCAAGCGGCAACCTGCTCTACTCCGGCAACGCCCGCCCCATCCCGCAGATCCGCGCCGGCATCTTCGACTATGCCGACATATGGGGACTCCGCGGTTGGCTCGGTATCAAGGGCTATATCGCCTTTGGCATGTTCACCGACTCGAAATGGGTGCGCGAATGGGACCGCGACGGCGTCTACGCTCAGAATGTAAAATATCACTCCAAAGGCCTCTGGCTCCGCAATGGCAATACGAAGGTGTTCCCGCTCCAGTTTGAGGTCGGAATCGAGATGGCCACCCAGTTCGGCGGATGGTGTTATTGGCGCGACCCCGACGGCAACATTCAGCGCGTCGACATGCCCGGTGGATTTAAATCCATCGTCAAGGCATTCGTGCCGATGCCCGGCGGCAGCAACACCATCAACGGCGAACAGACCAACGTCGAAGGCAACTTCCTCGGCAACTGGACCTACGCGCTCTCCTGGCTCCCCGACGGCGCCGACTGGGCTGTGAAGGCTTATTTCCAGCATATGTTTGAAGACCATTCGATGCTCTTCGTCGAATATCCCTGGCACGACGGCCTCTGGGGCGTCGAAGCCAAGCTCCCCCGCAATCGCGTGGTCAGCAATATCGTCTACGAATTCCTCTATATGAAGGATCAGACCGGCCCCGTCTATTGGGACAAGACCGATCAGATACCGGCACAGGTCAGCGGCCGCGACAACTACTACTGGCATCAGCTCTACGGCGCCTGGCAGCATTGGGGCGAAATCATCGGTAATCCGATGATCCTCTCGCCGATCTACAACGACGGCACAATGCTTCTGCGCAGCACCCGCATCATCGGCCATCACCTCGGCTTCGAGGGTCAACCCCTCGACGAACTCTCATATCGTGTCCTGGCCAGCTATCAGCGCAGCTGGGGCACTTACAAGAACCCACTCCCCGAAGTGGCCGACAATTTCAGTTTCCTTCTCGAGACCACATGGCGCCCGCGCCGTCTCGCAGGCTGGGAAGGCAAGTTCAGCTTCGGCCTCGACACGGGCGATCTCATCGGCCGCTCCGCCGGAGTGCAGATCACCATCTCCAAGACCGGACTCATCAACTTCTGAAGCTTTAGGTCTTAGGTTTTAGGTTTTAGGCTTTAGGCTGAAGCCAATTAGCCCAAAGTCCCTAAAGACCCTAAAGTCCTTAAAGCCCCTACCGCCTAAAACCTAAAACCTAAAACCTAAAACCTAAAACCTAAAACCTAAAATCCATGAAAGACATCAAATCCCGCCTTGAAAATCTGCGCCGGGAGATCTACACTCCCGAGCAGCAACGTCGGCTCGACGCCGACCGCCGTGTGCTCGAACTCCTCTCGAAGACATTCGGCAGCGCATCGGCCGCGGCCACCGAGATCATCAATCTCGAAGCCATCCTCAACCTCCCCAAAGGCACCGAGCATTTCATCGCCGATATCCACGGCGAAAACGAAGCGTTCGCCCATATCCTCAAGAACGCGTCGGGCAATATACGCCGAAAGGTCTACGACCTCTTCGCCACTTCAATGCGCGAAGACGATCTCCGACAGCTCTGCTCGCTGATCTACTACCCCGGCCGCAAACTCGAATATGTCAAGGCCACCGAGCCCAACCTGCGCGATTTCTATCAGGTGACGCTCCATCGGCTCGTGAAGGTGCTGCAGGAAGTCAGTTCGAAATATACGCGCTCCAAAGTGCGCAAGGCTCTCCCCAAGGAATTCGCCTATATAATCGAAGAGCTGCTCCATGAAGCCCCCTCGGGCGACAATAAGCAGCTCTACTACAACCGTATCGTCGAGACAATCATCTCCACCGGCCAGGCCGACGATTTCATCAAGGCCATCTGCCGCGTGATCCAGGGCCTCAGCATCGACCGCATGCATATCCTCGGCGATATCTATGACCGTGGGCCGGGTGCCCACATCATCCTCGACACCCTCCTGCAATATAAAGACTTCGATATCCAGTGGGGCAATCACGACGCCCTCTGGATGGGCGCCGCCGCCGGCAACACATCCTGCATCGCCAATGCCATCCGCATATGCCTGCGCTACGGCAATATGGAGACCCTTGAGGATGGCTACGGCATCAATCTCGTACCCCTCGCGACATTCGCCATGGAGACATATGCCGACGATCCATGCGAGGTGTTCTCGCCGAAGCTCGGACCCGGTGGCGACGCACTGACCCTGAAGAGCCGCCGACTCATCGCCCGGATGCATAAGGCGATCAGCGTCATCCAATGGAAAGTGGAGTCGGAGCTGATCCGACGTCACCCCGAATGGCAGATGGAATCGCGCCGCCTGCTCCATCATATCGACTACAACAACGCGACAATCACAATCGACGGTCGCGAATATCCCATCCTCGACCATAACTTCCCGACAATCGACCCCGCCGAGCCTTATTCACTGACTGTCGAGGAGCGCGAACTGCTCGACAAACTCGCGCATAGCTTCCGCGTCAGCGACAAGCTCAAGCAGCATATCGCCCTCTTCCTCTCGCATGGCGGTATCTACGGCATCTACAATTCCAATCTACTCTTTCACGCCTCTGTGCCGCTGACGGCCGAGGGTGAACTGAAGGAGGTGGAGATCCTCGGCGAGCGCCTGAAAGGGAAGGCGCTGCTGCAGAAGGTCGAAGAACTGATGCGCTCCGCATTCGATCCCGAGGCGTCGGCCGAGGCCCGCGATTATGCGATCGACTATTACCTCTATGTGTGGTGCGGTCCTGATTCCCCGCTGTTCGACAAGAGCAAGATGGCCACTCTGGAGCGCTATCTGATCGACGATAAGGAGGTGCAGCATGAGGAGAAGGGATTCTATTATCATCTGCGCGAGGAAGAGCGTGTCTGCGATATGTTGCTCGATTCGTTCGGAGTGACGGGCGAACACCGCCATATCATCAACGGGCATGTGCCCGTCAAGGCCGGAAAAGGGGAGAACCCGATCAAAGCCAACGGCAAGATGATGGTGATCGACGGCGGCTTCTCGAAGGCTTATCACAAGACCACCGGCATCGCCGGATATACGCTCGTCTATCACTCGCGAGGCTTCCAGCTCGTGCAGCACGAGCCATTCACATCGGCCGAAGAGGCCGTCAGAAACGGCACCGACATCGTCGGCACAACCCAGATCGTCGAGCTCAACCACCGCCGCCTGCGTGTGCGCGACACCGACAAAGGCCAGGAGCTCCAGTCGCAGATCAACGAGCTCAAAGAGCTCCTCTTCGCCTATCGCCACGGCATCCTGAAAGAACGCAAATGATTGTTTTTTTAGGTTTTAGGTTTTAGATTTTAGGCGTTTGGGTAAATCCGATTAATCATGATTATTCTTGATTAATCATGATTCGCCTAAAATCTAAACCCTAAAATCTAAAATCTAAAATCTAACCCCCAACCCCTAAAACCTAAAATCTAAAACCTAACCCCTAACCCCTAACC
>CAMWNT010000132.1 GCA_947175695.1 uncultured Porphyromonadaceae bacterium | reverse complement strand
CAATGCCCATCGCGTAGTCGACCGTATAGTCGGTGTTTTCGGTCAGCACGGCGCCCCCGGCGGTCACGACCACCGATCCGCGGGGCACATTCATGGCGTTGAGGCGGATCTGCGCGCCGTTGCTTGCCTGGTATTCGCCGACGAGCGAGTATTTGTCTTTGTCGGCGAATTGTTTGGCCACAGTCAGCGTCGAGTCGTATAGCTCTTGGAACACGTAGGGAGCGGCCAACGCTTCGTTGCCGATGCGCCGGGCGAGGTTGGAGCCGAAGGGCTCGGCCACGGGGAATATGATGCGTCCGTTGGTGGATTGCACGGTGTAGCCCTCGACATAGTCGAAAAGTCCGTCGGGATTGGATTCCTGGTTGGAGTCGAGACGGTCGAGGTTCATCAGCTGGAGGAGCGGAATGTTCGACATCGAGGGGATGGGGAGGTAGGTGATCTCGGTGCCGGTGGTGTCGGAGAGGTATTTGACGTTGAGCTTGAAGTTTTTCTGCTGCAGCTGGTAGGCTCCGAGGCTGTAGACGTTTTTCATCATGAGCTTCCACATCGGGAGCTGCGTGGTGATGGTCGTGGCGCGGAGCATTTTGAGGTAGAGGGATTGGTCGGTGCTGGAGATGTCGCCGGAGAATTCACCGACCTGGTAGACTTTGCCGTTGTAGGTGTATTCGAAGGCTACGGCGAGCACTTCGTCGGAGTTGAGCGCGGATTTGAGCGAGATGTATCCGAGCTGGGGGTTGAGGGTGTATTCGCTCTCTTTGAGGAGTCGGGCGCTCTCCACTTTTTCGTAGTCGCGGCCGCCGGTGATGCCGTAGGCCTGGAGGGGTTCGAGCACTTGTGTGACGCGGCTGATGTTGCGCGCGTCGGGATATTGGGTCTTGATGACTTCGAGCAGGTTGTTGCTCGTGTTGGTCGGGATGTCTTGCGATCGGTTGGGCACCCAGTAGTCGTTGGCGAGACTTTTGTTCTCACCCAGGTCGGTGAAAGCCACAAAGTTGCGGCTTTCCTGATAGTTGGAGTTTTTGTTTGTGACCCAGACTTCGATGCGCGAGATGTTGATACCGCTGCTGACCAGCGGTATGCGCGCGGCGAAGGTGTCGTAGTTTTCGTAGAAGTATTGGGCGAGGAAGAAGTGGCGGTTGGCGTCGTATTCGTTGGCGCGTATGCTGAACTGGGTGGTCTGCACGCCACCGGTGGTGTTGATCGTCTTTGATTCGGAGTTCTGTTGCGAGACGAGGCCTGTCAGCGTCAGTTTGCCGAATTGGAGTTTGGCCTTTGCGCCGAAGAGGGCTGTTCCGCCGCGGATGAGCGATGAGCCGGTGGTCATCGACACGTTGCCGGCTTCGATGCTCTTGATGATCTCGTCTTCTTTGCCTTCGTAGGCGAGTTTGAGATTTTTGGAGTCGAAGTCGAATGTGGCGTCGGTGTTGTAGGTCATGTTGAATTTGACCTTGTCGCCGACGCTGGCGCCGATTGTGGCCTGGATCTTCTGGTCGAAGTCGAAGTAAGTCTTTCTGCGCGATTTGAGCGAGAGTGCGGGGTTGTCGGTCTTGTTGCTTTTGATCCCCATGGAGAGCTGGATGGACCCCTGGGTGGTCAGGCGCACTCCGCCGGGCCCGAAGATTTTTTCAAGCGGACCGAGCGCGAAGTTCATGTCGAGGATGTTGAAGGGCTGTTTTTCCGATTCGGCGAGCTGGATGGAGTTGCGTTCGCGAAAGTAGTCGTACATGTCGCGGCGGTTGGCCATCGAGTTGTATTCCTCGGGGGTCATGAGGTAGGGGGTGACGATGTCGTGCTCGCCGAGGCGTGTGTGGAGCACATACATGCCGGTCGCAGGGTCGTATTCGGCCTGCGTCGTGATGTTGCGCGGGTCGGAGAGGTCGGCGGCGTATTCTTGGCCGAGATAGTCGGAGTAGCCTCTGGGGAGAGTCGGACTGACGGGGGCCGGGAGCACAACGCTGTCGGGGATCATTGTCCCTTGGATATAACCGCCGTTTTGCGGGGGCGGAGGTGGCGGGGTCAGTTCGGATTTGCGGTATTGGGCGATGGAGCCTATAGATATGGCCACAGCCAGCAGCAAGATTATCGTTGCTGCCGGCTGTAATAATCGTCGTGATGTGGATCGTCGTTGTGACTGTCGGAGGGTCATCGCGGTCAGTTACGTTGTTCGGTTGGCCGCCGGGGATGATCCCGCGCGGCGTCAGAGCATTTTCAGCGCGAGAGCCACGGCTTTCTCGGTTGAGAGGTCGGGCTGATCGGCAAATAGCTTCTGGAGGGCCTTCTGGCTTGGAGCCTGCGAAAACCCGAGCATCACGAGGGCTGCAAGGGCGTCTTTGTAGGCGTCGTCGGCAAGTGGCGTATGAGTAGTAAACGCGGAGTCTCCTATATTTATTTTATCTTTGAGGTCGACAATGATGCGCTGTGCGGTCTTCCCACCAATCCCTTTGACTGCTTTGAGGAGTTTGTCGTTACCGGAGGCGATGGCTTCGCGGAGCTGGTCGGCGGTGAGCGACGAGAGGATCAGTCGGGCCGTGTTGGCGCCGACGCCGCTGACGCTGATCAACTGACGGAAGAGTTCGCGCCCGTCGATGGTCAAGAAGCCGTAGAGGATGTGGGCGTCTTCGCGGATGGCTTCGTGCACATATAGTTTGGCTCGCTTTTCGCTCTGGAGCTTGCCATAGTCGATCAGCGTGATATTGATTTCATAACCGAGCCCGCAGCAGTCGATGACGGCCGATGTCGGGCGCACCTCAGCAAGTTCTCCCGCAATATAATCAAGCATTTTACGTTTGTATTAAAGGTTGAAGCCGGCGTGGCCAAGGGGGCGTTTGCCGCCCCGGGGCGCCGGATTTTCCGCAAATTTAGTCATTATTATCATTACTGACAAATCTATCTTTTGACCATCAAATGAATCAATCATATAATTCGTCGCTTCTCGACAATGCAGTGCTTCAGCTTTCGAAGTTGCCGGGGATCGGCGGAAAGACGGCTCTGCGCCTGGCGCTTTTCTTGCTGCGCGAGGATGAGGAGTCGGCTGTGGCTCTGGGCGAGTCTATCATCCGGATGCGGCGCGAGATCCGCTATTGCTCGCGTTGCCATAATATCAGCGAGGAGGAGGTATGCCCTATCTGCTCGAATCCGCGGCGCGACGCGTCGACGGTGTGCGTTGTTGAGAATGTGAAGGATGTGCTGACAATCGAGTCTACGCGCGAGTTTCACGGCCTCTATCATGTGCTGGGCGGGGTGATCTCCCCTCTCGACGGGATCTCGCCGGCCGATCTGGAGATCGATTCACTCGTGGAGCGCGTCGGCCGTGAGGGGATTCGGGAAGTGATTCTTGCCCTGAATCCTACAATCGAAGGTGACACCACGAATTTCTATATCTTCCGCCGACTCGCGGCGTCGGGCGTGAAAGTCAGCACACTGGCCCGCGGCATCAGCATCGGCAACGAACTGGAATACACCGACGAGCTGACCCTCGGCCGCTCGATACTGAATCGTGTCCCTTTCGATAATAATTGATAGCTATGATAGCGATTGTAGCTAAGATAGCTAAAGTAGCTAAAGTAGCTATTCTTCTCTAATCCATTTGAAAAGCTTATGATATTTCTCAATTACGGCCCGCTTTATCTGCGCGGCGTCGAGCCGACGGATGCCGATCTGCTCTATGATGTGGAGAATGATGTGGAGGCGTGGCCCGATTCCGACATCCATGCCCCCTATTCGCGCGAGATGCTGCGCAGTTATGCGGAGTCATATCGCGCGGATCCGCTTTCCGACGGCCAGTTGCGGATGATCGCCGTCGACGCGGCGTCGTCTCGCACTGTCGGCATACTCGATCTCTACGATATTTCGGCGCTACATGGCCATGCTTGTGTCGGGATCTATGTATTGCCGGATTGCAGGCGCCATGGATTCGGACGAGCGATGATCGAGGCGGCCGTGGATTACGCGCGGCGCCGACTGGGGCTCCACACTCTCGCGGCGAAGATACTTGCCGACAACGCACAGTCGATCAGGCTCTTCACCGCCGCCGGCTTCCGCGTCGCAGGCACCCTCCCGGCGTGGCATTTCGCCGACGGCCGCTATCACGACGTCATGTTGCTGGCGCTCTGACGCGCCCCCCGCAGTAAAGAATTGATACAGCCTTGCAAGTGGTAAACAAATCGGAAATGAGTCGTTTACCACTTTTTTTATGTTACACACTCCCGAAAGTTTGGAGTTATAATTTTTTTGCTTATATTTGCAGTCATAAAGCGGTTTGTGACGCGAATCCCTTTATACTCCGGTTCGTAAGCACCGGAAATCACACCCGATATTCAATCTCGGGGCTGATGTATCCGCCTGCAAGTCGGATCTCTGCCGCATCTGTCCTGCCGAGTATCCATTGAGCAAACTATTTATTAACTAATCTATAATCACATGAAAAAGATTCTACTATCTTTAGCCACCATGGCCCTTTGCTCTTCGGGCCTGATGGCCCAGAGTCTGGTTTATGATATGCCTGTTGGTTCAGCCAACAGCAAATCAGACCCGGCTTATGGAAGCACAACCGGCTACACCTCTACATTTACGTACACTGTAAGTGAGGGTCGCACTTTCGATTTCTACGGCTTTAACAACAACGGCAATTCAAATAAATTGCCTTGGACGGAAGTAATCAAAACCGGCAGAAATAAGAACGCTGTCGCAGCTTCTGTTGCCAGTAACTTTGCAATTCCCGAGCAAATCACAAGCGTAGAACTCGACTATCAGGTAGCAGCTACTTATACAAAATATCTGAGTGGCGTATATCTCTATAGCTCTGCTGATGGTAACGAATGGTCACAGGTTGCGTTTATTGCCAGCGCTGATATCGAAGGCAATAAGCTTTCCACTACAACAGCGTCATATCCCTGCAGCACTCTGACTCTCAGTGTTCCGGAAGCTGCTGCAGGTCTCTATTATAAGCTTGTGATCGACATGTTGGATACTAACCCGTCGAACGGTACTTTCCAGGTTGGCGGCGTACGTTTCTACGGCATTGAGTCGGGCGAAGTCGTTAAGAAGCCCGCAGGCCTCTCGTTCAGCTCCGACTATGTGATCGGCAAGACTTACATGAAGCCCGCGACACTCACAGTCAACAACCCCAACGGACTCAATGTCACTTATTCTTCCGATAGCGACGTGATCAAAGTCAATGAGACAACCGGTGCTTTCTCCGGTAGCAGCATGAAGATGCTTGCCGGTCTGACAGCGACTATCACAGCTCGCTCTGAGGAGACTGAGGAGTTCGCCGCAGGCGAAGCTTCTTACACAGTCTATGTCGCCCAGGCAAACCTCGGCGGCGTTATCGCCGCCACTCCGAACACAGGCGACAGAGCAGCTCTCTATTCTGTTCTCCAGGTGATCTGGTCGAAGGGTGGCTACAATTATGTAGCCGATGTGTATGACAATTTCGCATTGGTCTACATGCCCGGCGTTGAATATGAGGAGGGGGCATCTCTGACTCCACCCTTTATGCTTGAATACGCCCCCTACTATTCGCTTCCCGAATGGAAATTTGTCGGCGAAACACCCAAGGCGACCGAAGGAGTCAAATTTACGCCTGCCAAAGCCACTTCCATCTCTTTGGCCGACGTGAATAAGGTGCTGTATCTCCAGAAGGTGACTTTCGCCGAGGCTACTCCGACTG
>CAMWNT010000131.1 GCA_947175695.1 uncultured Porphyromonadaceae bacterium | reverse complement strand
CCCCTCGGTCCCCCCGAAGAAGCCCCCTTCTGACGCCTCCGGCGACGCCGACATTCACGCGCTCGACCATCCGGCGCGAGTCTCACGCAGAGATTCGCGCCGGATGCACTCGCGCACCGGATGGACTCGCGCACCGGATGCACCCGGGCTCAACGTCTGTCGCGTGTGTTGATTCGGTCGACAAAAACGGACTATGCTATTGCCTATGTCGCAGATTTTTTAGTATATTTGCATCTACGAAATGAAACGACTCATCATCAGAGCTGCACCTCCCTCAATAAACTCTCCGCAGTAACATGGCTGCCACTCGCACTGACAGCAACTCGGTGCCGCACTAATAACTCTTAACATTACAGCAAATGCACTATACCCTCCAAAAAGGATTCACGTCGATCAATGGACAAGTAGAGATCCTTGATACTGACACACTTTGCTATGTAGTCAAAAATTATAGTTCGAAAGGCAACGGTGTTCGAACAATTTCGCGAGCATTGCTAAACGAATTTGTATCTTATTTTGAGCAGCATCCGGATAATACATCTGCTCAGGCGAGAGAGGACTTGGTCGGAAGAACCGAGAATGATAAGTTTGAATACGGTTATTGTTCGACTCTGTCGACAATGGCCAAAATGGTTTTAGGCGATCAACTCAGCGCAGCCGACAAGGCTATTGCAGCAGCTCTGAAGCCGATGGCTTCGCCGATCGACGAGCCGCTGCAGGTGATCTACTATGGAGCTCCTGGAACGGGCAAGTCGTTTACGATCGATGATATGACCGATGACGACAATTCGGTGCGCACTACGTTTCATCCCGATAGCGACTATGCGTCGTTTGTGGGAGCATATAAGCCGACGATGGAGCATGTGCCGATCAACTCGATCTACGGAGAGTCCGTGCAGTTCGCCACAGGTAAAAACGGCCATCCGGGGACGGAGAAGAAGATCGTCTATAAGTATGTTCCGCAGGCTTTCCTGAAAGCTTATGTGGCGGCGTGGAGCGATCTGTCGAAACCCTGTTTTCTGATAATCGAAGAGATCAATCGTGGCAATTGCGCTCAGATTTTCGGTGATCTTTTCCAGTTGCTCGATCGCAACAACGCCGGCAGTTCGTCGTATGCCATCCATGCCGATGAGGATATCTCTCAATTCCTAAGCTCCGACAATAAAGGATTCGCCAAACTCACTCCGGAGCAGAAAGACGCGATCCGCAGTTTCGTATTGCAGAAGGATAACGGCAAGATTCAGGCTATCGGTCAAGAGATACTCGACGGCAAGCTTCTGCTACTACCCCCCAATCTCTACATTTGGGCCACGATGAACACCAGCGACCAATCGCTGTTTCCCATCGACTCTGCGTTCAAGCGTCGTTGGAATTGGAAGTATATGCCGATCAATTATCATCCGATCGACAAAAAGACCCAACGACCTATCGATTGGAAATTCCAAATCGGCGACAATCTCTATTCGTGGGGGGAATTCCTTGAAACGATCAATCCCCAAATCTATGATCTGACTGAATCGTCTGACAAGCAGATGGGCTATTTCTTTGCAAAAGCCGATAATGCCACCGGCATCATCTCCGAGGACGTTTTCCTGAATAAGGTGCTGTTCTATCTCTGGACCGACGTGTTCAAAGATTACGACATTTCGAGCGAGATTTTCAGAAATAAGGATGAGAACCGCTCGTTTATCTTCACGGATTTCTTCGATACAAAGCAACCGAATGCGCTCGCAAACTTTATTGGGAATCTGAAACTCAATGTTGTAGATATCGATATTGACTCAATCGAGGATGAGGATTTGTCGGAGGATACGGCGGGTGGAAATTCAACCGGTCCCAAGGATACTTCCAAGTATTCCATCAACGGCGCAGGCAAATACAATAAGCGCCAAACGGTTGTGCGCGCGCTGCAAGAGTATGTAAAGAATAACCCGGACTTAACATCCGCCCGGATCCTGGAGAGTTGGAAGGAGATCAATCCGGGCATTCCGAACTTTATTTTATCCGATGAGGATTATCAAGCTCGTGTCACCAAGATGCCCGGCCAACGCGATAGATTTTGGGATGTTACTACCGCCGACGGCGATAAAATTCATATCACCAATCAGTGGAGTGCCGAAAGAATAGCTCAGTTTAGTGACCTTATTAATAATTCGGATTTTGGTATTCACATTGAAAAAGTGTCTGAATGAAACTCCTGATCGAAGAATACCGCTACAAAGTGGCTGATGTTGCCAACGTGCTTGACGGGCTTTTTAACCTTCAAGACGTTGAGCAACGCATATCGGTCAGCTACGTCGGGTATTATTACAATCCCCATCCCCAAGTGAGAGATGTGGTATTTATTCTGCCAAAGGTGCTTATCGATGATCGTGGAAAGGTGTTTGGAGAATACGAACCGGCTGATCTGATCCACCTCGATGAGGCTATGATTGATGAGCGCCACCGCAAGTTTCTCTACGAATTCGCGGTATGGATTCATCGTGCTATCGTCGTCTTCAACGACTCTCACGCTAAAAACGAAATAGTGCTCCACCGAATCCTCGAAACCGAAGGGAAAGGACGTCACAAGAAAAAGAGCAACACTCTACTCGACGTCATCCTCTCCCTTATCAGATTCAATAAGGAAAATCAGCAGTTCTTCACTTTCATACTGAAAAACCTCCACTCCGGATTCAACAAGATCAACTGGGGCAAGACAATCGCGCGAACCAACGCCATTGTCCAAGATTCCAGTCCTACATATCTCAACCCGGTCAATAAGAAACGTCAGGTGAATTTCGACGAAGAACTCATCATCATATTCTTCTCGATTCTGCAATACATCTCCGACACCTACGGCTTCCGATCCAATATCAACTTCGGTTTTAAGCTCATCACAGGCGTCAAATTCAAGCGATACCTCGACGGCTTCGGACGCACACGCCTGCGCCAAATAAAATACAAATACTTCTCCGACACCGCCGTTAAGCTATGGGATCTCTGCTACGCATTCTTCGACAAAACCCATAAGATCCGCCTCAATACCTCCCAAAACGAATATCTGCTTGTGAAGTCATTCCACATCGTATTCGAGGCCATGATCGACGAACTCATAGGCGACAGCAATATTCCTCGCGGACTGAAAGAACAGGACGACGGCAAACTCGTAGACCATCTCTACACCTACGAAGGACTGCTTCTCGACGGCAAGGTCGACGACGACATCTACTATATCGGCGATTCGAAATATTATAAAATCGGTAATTCCCTTGGTAAGACATCGCTCTACAAACAGCGCACCTACGCGCGAAATGTGATTCAATGGAATCTCGATATATGGCTCAACGACAAAGCCGACAAGACTGACCCGTTCGAGCGCATACGCCTGTTTGACGAAGTCACTGAGGGCTACAACGTCATCCCGAATTTCTTCATATCCGCAACCATCGACAGCAACCTCTCCTATAAAGACTATACCGAGCCGCATCCCGACCAGCCTACGATGAGCCGCCAATTCAAAAACCGGCTCTATGACCGCGACACACTTCTGCTATCGCACTATAACGTCAACTTCCTCCACGTTCTCTCCCTTTATGCCCGCAACAATGCGGGAGAAAAAGCCAGGTGGAAGAAGATTGTTCGCGACAAATTCCGTCGCGCGGTGCAGGATATGCTTAAGAAGAATTTTGATTTCTACGCGATGGCGCCACATCCCGACGTTATCGCATCCGACTATTTCCGGACTCATTTCCAAGAGACACTCGGCAAGACGTTTCGCCCCTATGGGGATACGCTAATCTACTCGCTCGCGTTAGACAATGCGTCAGAGAATAAAGAAGCCAACGAGCAACTTCTCTCAACGCTTGGCAAGAATTTCTACATCGTCAAGATCGAGCTCGGCCAGGATCCTACGGAACTGCTGACTGCGGAGCGCGCCGCCACCCGCTCGATCGACAGCCCCGGAGGTATGGGCAAATTCCTTTTGGGAGTCGTCAACAAACTATGCCGGACAGAGGATGGTCGACAAGCGCTGACAAAAGAATATACGGCGTTCTACAATCACGAAGCAACAGAATTCGTCATGCGTAAAATGCCGGGAGGGGATATATCCAATGTCAGATATTTCGTGCCAATGTTTGATCGAGGTATTTCCGGTTATTACGAAATCATCGGCATCAATATCGAGACCCGCAAGCAGCTTTTGCTTAATGAAGACGACACGCCCGTGATTGATGCCAACGGCAAGGAGATCGTTGTCAAAATGCCGTGTCTCAAAATAAGTCTCGGCGGATATATTTCTCTTGGAGATCACACCGCAGGAGTGCCAAATCTTCGCTACCGAAACGGCCAAACCCTTACCTATTCCGAGGTGATGAAATTATATGAAAACAATTGATTCTCGCTCCGGTAGCCTACGCGATCGTCGCAGCTGCCGAATGGCGATTAGATGATTTGCATTCCCAAGCTTTTGAAATATTCAAAAGTTGAATCGTAGAAAGAGGATTGACGAGTCGGATCTTCGGGAAAACCTTCAGGCGTCTTTCGGTTGTTGCCTTCCGGAATGCAGATCGCCAATCCTTGACGGGCGCGGGTGAGGAGCACGCGATATGCGTTGAGCATATATTTCCGCGTCTCATGATTCTTTTCCGGAGTCCATTGCGTTCTGCCGTTAAACTTCCAGAACGACCATTCCCCGTCGTCATAACGCATATCCGCATCCCAAAGAACGCAGGCAAAGTCTACTTCCAGTCCTTGCACTTGAATCTCTGTAGCCGCCTCTTCAAGATAATTTGAGGATCGCACATCGGTTTTATCTTCAAGAAACCAGAAGACGGTCTTTTTGAGGTCCTGTGGCAGAACATGTACTGCCAAAGGCTTAAAGCGAGCTGCTTCTTTGGTTATGAGGATGCCGGTCTGCTGTGTGCCGCGAGCTTGCTGCCGCAGCCATTGGCGAGCCTTGTCCATAGAGCGGGTGATCACGATAGGATATCTGTTTGCCACTACTTCTTTATAAATTTCTGCAGCATCGGGATTGACAGCCAACAATGAATGAACGAATCCCGACAGCCTTTCCGCTCTAAATGAACGAAGACTCACTCCGAGGTGAAGTTTATCGGAAAATGCAACGTTGGGGTTCAGTCGAAGAAGTTCGTTGACTCGTCCTTCGGCATATTCAGGCTCGGTCAATTTGTCGGAGATGTGCACTTTCCAATGTGGAAAGTCATTGTTGAGAGCTGCAATCCATTCGGATATGCCGGCTTCGCCTGTATTGATTTCCTGTCCGCCACCGATAAGGCAGATTATCGTGGCCCAGTCTTCACGTTGGTCGAGCGACCAGATCAGAAACGCAGCTTCCGATATAGGGAAATTAGGCACTTTGAGTTTATTGCCGTATGTGCCCCCTCGTTTTAGATAATTGGCCAGACGCTGATGAGTCCAAGCTCGTTGGGCTTCATCGAATATAGCGACATGTTCGACTTCTCCATATCCGCTTTCCTGAAGCTTTATAGCTTTCTCGGGATCTATCTCGAGTTTGCCGCCTACTACAGGATTCTTAATTTTGGCGAGCATGTTATCCCTATAATTATGGATGTTCTGGATGAATTTGCTCACTTCGCGGCGGGAGTCGGATATTTTTTTTTAAGTACATGACAAAAATTTGAAAACATCGAATTTTGGGGTATAAGTCG
>CAMWNT010000130.1 GCA_947175695.1 uncultured Porphyromonadaceae bacterium | reverse complement strand
TGACTGCATCGGGCGATTTTTGCCCTTTTCTGCTCAACAACATATTTTTATGCGTCCGGCGCCCGGCGGCCGCGATGATTCGGGGCGGGAAATCCGAATTGCGTCAACCACAAAAGGCGCCCCCCCGATTGGCGGGGCGCCTTCCCTACATTCAGGATGTTGTTTCTATAAACTGTGGATTTTTGTCTCTCTGCGGAACATCAGCTTCGGACCTTCTGTCCCGCTTCGGGAGCCGTATATGAAGAGCTAACGCTTACTCGGGCTGAGTGAAGATTACGATACGGTTCCAGTCGTTGGTGGTGTAGGGCTGAACGTCAGAGCCGTCGTATTTGACTGTCAGGCGGTCTTTGGAGATGCCATACTTGTTGACGAGCTGGTCGGCCACTGCCTCTGCGCGCTCCTTGGAGAGCTGCATGTTGTATTCGGAAGTGCCTGTGTCCTTATCGGCGTAACCTACGATAGTGACGTTTTCCTTAGGATTGTCTTTAAGCCATTCGGCCATGTTGTAGACATTGACTTCCTCTTCGGGCGAGATCTCTGCGGAGTCGATCTTGAAGCGGACGGTTGTCATCAGAGGAGCGTTTGTGCAGTTCTTGGTGACGACTTTCTGCTCGGGGCAGGGGAGCTGGCTCTGAAGGCCTGCGATGGTCTGGTCGGCTGCGAGCACCTGTCCGCGAAGAGCGTTGACCTCGTTATTGAGGGCTGCGATCTGAGCGAGAGATTCGCATTCGTTGTATTCCTTCCAGCCGCGGCCGCCGATATTGAAGTTGAAGCCGCCGATGACAGCCACATTACCTTCGATAGCGTCGCCATGGGCTACGTTGTTCCAGTTGTCGCCGTAGAACGAAGCGCGGGCTTCAGCGAAGAAGTCGACATATTCGCAGAGGCGGAAGCGGAACTGGAGGCCTGCTGTGACGGGGAGTGTCCAGCTTGCGTTTTTGAGTTTGCCGGATTTGTGGCGATAGATATTTGTTGCAGCGGGCACATGCTGTCCGGATGCGTCACGCATATCCCACATATAATCGCCGCCGATGCCGACGAACGGAATGATGCTGAACACGCGGTCGGAGTTGACTCCGCCGAATGTGTTGAACATATCCCACATCAATTCGGCGTTGACATTGATATGCTTGCCGCGGCTCCAGCCGTTATGGGGCTGTTCGACTGTCGGGGTGTCCCAGTGAAGGGCTCCACCGAGCACATTGAAGCGGAAGCCTAAATAAGGTGAGAACCACCGACCGAATCCGAAGTTATAGGTGGCGGTCATTTTTTTGCGGTCGACGGCGTGGGAGGGATCCTTGCCGGTGAGGGTGCGCTCTACGAAAGGCTGATTGATGCCGGCGCCGATCTGAATAAACCAGTTGTCGCGCCAATTACAGCTGTAATGCGTTTTGGGGTCGCAGGTGAATTCGGTGACTGATACAGTCTCTGAGTCATAAACTACGTCCTGCGCGTTAGCACTCTGAGGAATGGCAAAAGCTCCAGCTGCGAGTGCCAAGAGTGAGTAAACGTGTGTAGCTTTCATAACTAACTTTTTTAAGATTAAAAAATGTGTTTTTCAGTTTAGAGATAGTTTTGTGCGTTTTTCTCTTTTTTCACGAGCCGGGAATCGGGACTTTGCCTCTGCGGATCCCTGTCGCTCGGGCGACTGACCCCGTTTCGTAAATCTGTAAATATAACATAGGCTATTTAATATTTGTTCATTCTCTTTCACAAGCGGTTTACAATCGATTTGCTTGCGCCGGATAGTGTCAAAGAGCGATATTTGCCGCAAAATTTTGCGGCTTGATTCTTTTTTAGTAATTTCGCAAGTCGCAAAAGAAGACCCTCATCATCGTGAAGCCTCGCAGATTATATAAGGTCACGCTTTCGGATGAATCGAGATTGATGACTCTGGCATCGTGGAATCTGACTCCGGCCCGTCTGGCCGGAGCGGCCGTTGTTGTGGCCCTGGCTTCGCTGGCGGCGGGGTTTGCGCTGGCGGCGTTCACGCCGATAAGGCGGCTTGTGCCGGGATTTGTCGGCGAGTCGCAACGCGCGGCCACAGAGAATGCCATCATGCGCGTTGATTCGCTCCGCGACGCTTATACGCGCAATGAGATCTATCTGGCGAATCTGAGAGTGCTGCTCGACGATACGCGCACACCCTCGGATTCGGCGGCCGCTGTCAGCCGTCTTCGTCCGCTGTCGGTAGATTCGCTTCTCCCCCGCTCGCCCGAAGAGGCGCGGTTTGTCGCCATGATGCAGGATCGCGAGAAGTATAATGTGACGGTGCGTGCGTCGATCGCCGCCGAAGACATGCTGCTCTACCCTGTCAGCGACGAAGGGGTCGTGTCGCAGGTCTCGCGCGATTCGTATAGCGCGAAGGTCATTCTGCCGCGCGGAGCGTCGGTCATGGCCATGGCCGACGGGAGCGTCATCGCCGCCTATTTCGACCATAAACTGCGCACATATGTCGTGTTGACCCAACACGACAATGGCTTCGTCAGCCGCATCGCGGGACTTCCGTCGATCATGGTCGGCGAGGGCGATATCCTCCAGGGAGGCGAGATTCTCTGCGCCTTCCCACGCATGAAGGGGGGACAGCCGACAGCCGTCAGCGTCTCGCTATGGCATAACGGCACTCCCGTCAAGCCCTACGAGTATATCGCGGGCCATCGCTATCGGGCGGCGACGCCTTCCGACTCGCGACGCCAGAAAGAGACATCGTCCGGACATGTGGAGCCGGATTCGACGGCTCACAACGATCACAACGCCCAACTTTAACCCGATTCTCGAATCCAGACATGAAACAAAAGAATATCGCCGTCATGGGATCGACCGGCAGCATCGGCACCCAGACTCTCGACATAATCGCTCGCCATCCCGACCGCTTCCGCGCCAGGGTGCTCACAGCCGGACGGAATGTCGCTCTGCTCGCCGAGCAGGCGCGCCGCTTCCATCCGAGACTGGCAGTCATAGCCGATGAATCTCTACTCCCCGAACTGCGGGAGCGACTGGCCGACACCGGCATCGAATGCGCAGGCGGACGCGAGGCTGTCGACGAAGCCGCCACGGGCGAGGATATCGATCTTGTCGTAGCCGCGCTCGTCGGCTACAGCGGGTTGTTACCGACAATCAACGCCATCCGCGCAGGGAAGACGATCGCCCTGGCGAATAAGGAGACGCTTGTGGTCGGCGGCAGTGTGATCCGCCCTCTCGCCAAGGAGCATGGCGTCGACATAATTCCGGTCGATTCCGAGCATTCCGCGATTTTCCAGGCTTTGCGGGGCGAGAGAGTCAGCGAGGCCCGCAAGATATATCTGACGGCCAGCGGAGGGCCCTTCCGCAACTTCACTTCCGAGCAGATGGCCACCGTCACCCCCGAGATGGCTTTGCGCCACCCCAACTGGAGCATGGGCGCGAAAGTGACAATCGATTCGGCGTCGATGATGAACAAGGGATTCGAAATGATCGAAGCCCACTGGCTTTTCGATTGTCCGCCGGATAAGATCGAAATTCTTGTGCATCCTCAGTCGATCGTGCATTCGATGGTGGAGTTTGTCGACGGGTCGATCAAGGCTCAGCTTGGCCCGACCGACATGCATCTCCCGATCGCTTACGCTTTGGGCTATCCCGAACGTCTCTCAGAGCCCGACTATGCACTTCCGCTCGACCGGCTCGCCCGGCTGACCTTCGAGACTCCCGACTACGACCGCTTCCCACTGCTGCGTTATGCCTTCGAGGCCATCGGAGCCGGGGGCAACGCGCCATGCGTGCTCAACGCGGCCAATGAAGTGGCTGTGGCGGCTTTTCTGCGCGGCGAACTGAGCTTCCCCGGTATGGGACGCCTGGCGAGAGAAGCGCTCGATTCGACGCCGCTTATCCCCTCCCCTTCGCTCGACGATCTGATCGCCACCCATCACGAAGTGACGGCCCGCGCAACCGAACGCATCCGCGCCGCGCAAGGCTGATCGCGCCATCATGTCAGGCAGCTCGACCGGCGCCGCGCCGCGGCAGCCGCGATTTGCCCCAATAATTAATTTTTTATCCTCAATCAACGTATTTCACCCAACACGAAGCAATGGACGTATTCCTTATAAAAGCCACCCAATTGATTCTTGCCCTGGCATTTCTTATCATCATTCATGAGTTCGGCCACTTTCTCTTCGCAAGAATATTCGGAGTGAAAGTAGAGAAATTCTATATCTTTTTCGATCCGCTGACTGAAATCTTCAAGTGGCGCCCTAAAAAGTATTATGGATTTTTCGGCAAGCATATCGATCTCAATAAGGATGGCAAGCCGACCGACTCCGATGCGGCCGCCGCGACTGCCGCGCAAGTAGACTCCGACATCAACAAGCAAATGGAGCCGGCCGACAAAACCAAGAAGAAGAAGAAATCCTTCTGGGGTGAGACCGAATATGGCATCGGCTGGATTCCGCTCGGCGGCTATTGCAAGATCGCCGGCATGATCGACGAGTCGATGGACACCAAGCAGATGCAACAGCCCCCAAAGGAATGGGAATTCCGTTCGAAGCCGGCGTGGCAGCGACTGCTGATCATGATCGGCGGCGTGCTCTTCAATTTCCTTCTCGCGATTTTGATCTATGCGGGCATCGTGTTCGCCACCGGTGAGAAGTATGTCGCTTTCAGCGACGCCTCCGACGGCATGGCCTACTCCCCCGCCGCCAAGGCCGCCGGATTCCGCGACGGCGACATACCGCTGACGGCCGACGGCAAAGCGCTCGACTATCCGGGCGAATCGATCATCGATATGGTGCAGGCCAAGACAGTCACTGTGCTTCGCGATCATCGCGACACTGTGGCCATCACGATTCCCGAGAAGTTTATCTTCCGGCTTGAGGATGAAGTGAAGAGCGGGAAGTCGCAGTTCAATTTCCTGACATATCGGATCCCGGTCAGCATCCTGCAAGTGATGCCGGGCGAAGGTGCGGCCAAGGCGGGAATCCGCGAGGGCGACCGCATTCTGGCCATCGACGGCACGTCCACTCCGTCGCTTGTAGAGTTTCATCCGGCTCTCGACAGCATTGCCGAGAGCTATAAGAAATCCCATGGAGCGAAGCAGGCTACTGTCGATATCACGCTCGCACGCGCCGAAGGCAACGCTCCGGCCGACACGCTGACACTCCCCGTCACTCTCTCCGAAGGCAATAAGATGGGGGTCGGGCTTGATGTCGATATCACTCATTTCTATCCTGTCAGAGAGAAATCTTACAATGCCTTTACAGCCATTCCGCGCGGCATTGAGATGGGCACAGAGCGACTGACATCCTATGCCAAGTCGATGAAACTCGTAGCCACAAAAGAGGGCGCGAAGTCGATCGGCGGATTCGGCTCGATCGGTTCGATTTTCCCCGAGAAATGGGATTGGGTCGCTTTCTGGAATATCGCGGCGTTCCTGAGTGTGGCGCTTGCCTTTATGAATATCCTGCCGATTCCGGCCCTCGACGGCGGCCACGTGCTCTTCCTTCTCTATGAGATCATCTTCCGCCGCAAGCCGAGCCTGAAATTCATGGAGCGTGCCCAGATGATCGGCATGGCATTCCTGATCCTGCTGCTTCTTTACGCCAACGGCATGGATATCATCCGACTCTTCAAATAAACGCGCCGGCGGGGGCCCACCCCCCGCCGCCCACCCCCCACGGAGGGGGGGCCCCCCCCAAACACAAAAAAAAAA
>CAMWNT010000129.1 GCA_947175695.1 uncultured Porphyromonadaceae bacterium | reverse complement strand
ATGCCTTTGAGTCGGCCACCTTTCACTTTGAACTCCTTGCCATAGACGACATCCTTGTATGTGCCGTCCTTAAGTCCGGTCGGGAGATCGACGAAATTGGCGTGTGTGCCGATATTGACAATAGCGGCGCCTTTTTTGCCACGATTGACAAGGAGCACCTGTCCGTTGTCGGAAACTTGGATGTCTTCCTTTTGGCCGGCCATAGCCTGACGGAACTTATTGACAGCCGCAACTTCGGGGTGCATGAACTCGTCATTGCCGCGAGCGCCGAGCACATTGTCGCCCCAATAGGCCTGGCGAGTGCTGCCGGCGGGACGGCTGAAGAAGAGGGGAGTGCCGTTCTGGCGAGCTGTCAGGAACACCCATGCCGTGCGGATCTGGTCGTCGGTCAGTCCGGCTGATTCGTGATGGTTGGCATATGTGTCGTGGCTCTCGACCCATGTTGTGAGGAATTCGGGAGCGGCGCTGTGACACCAATCTGTCATATCCTTGCCTGCGGCGGAGCGTTTTTCAAGCATCTCGCGGAGCACATAGCCATAGCTTGATGCGGTCTGGCCGAAATAATCGGCATATTCTGCATAGGGAACGTTCTTGTCTTGAAGCACTTCGCCATAGACGAAGAGCGAGTCATAAGGCACGGCGAGTTTGACGCCCTTGACCGACTTGCGGCCGGTGGCCACATCCCAGAAATCGTTTTCCTTCACTCCGCTTGCGGCGTCGACCGGATCGGAGTGTACGCCGATATGTTTCGCAGTGTCATAGCGGAAGCCACGCACGCCGAGCGAAAGGAGGTCGTTGACAAACTCCATGTAGTATTTCTGGAAAAGGGGATTCTCGGTGTTGACATCGGGCAGACCGCCTGAGCCCCAGAGAGTGCACTGCATGCGGTCGTTGTAGTCGCGCACAGGCTGCAGTCCTTCGGAGTGGAACATTTTGTCGCGACCGCCGACGGCCTTGTAGAAGTCGTCCGACACGGCGTCGACGTCGAAAGCCGTATGGTTGGGGAGCACGTCGACGATCACCTTGATATTATATTTGGCGGCCGAATCCATCATGACCTTCATCTGGTCGCGAGATCCGAGGATGTTGTTGCCGATTTTCCAGTCGGTCGGCTGGTAATAGTAATACCAGTTGCCTTCTGTCACATTGTCGTCGAAAATTTTCTTGCCGCTACCTTCCGGGGCGTAGCAATTCTGAACGGGTGATGTCTGCACCATTGTGAATCCGGCATCGGCGATATTCTTCATATTCTCGGCGATAGTCGGGAAATTCCAGCTCCATGCGTGGAGGATTGTCTCGGTGTTTGTCGCGTTGGGATCGTGGGTGACACGGTCCTTAGCTGCCGCGGGCATAGCGCAGAGAAGCGCAAGACCGGGGAGAATGAATGAATTCTTCATGTAATCAGAAAGTTTTTAAAAAAAAGTATTTAGCTAAGCGATGTGAATAGTCGGTTTTTTGGGGGGCGGCCGTCGGGATATAAGGAACAGTGTTTTTATTCAATCATGTTGAATTTACGCCGCTGCCGTGATCCTTTCGGTCGAGAGATGTCAGCGAGGGGAGAAACGCATTTACGCGTTTCATCCCCGCCGGCCTGATTTGCCCGACAGGGATGAAACGATAGGGGCTGAAGAGCCCCGTCGTGGCGGGCGCGGAGAGTGATCAGTCTTCGATGATGCGTTTGGCGCCGATGTAACGGGGCACGTAATAGCCCTCGAAATCGCTGATTTTTACGCCGCGGATAGATGCGTGTATGAATTTGAAGTTTCCGGTCTCGTTGTCGGCCGATACGACTATGCCGACGTGGCCAACCTGCTTGCCGCTTTTCGGAGAGGTGAAGAATACGAGGTCGCCCTTGCGGAGGTCCTTGCGGTCGACTTCCTTACCTTCGTTGTATTGCATGCGCGATGCGGGAGAGATGTTATACCCGAATTGCTTATATACGTAGCTTGTGAAGCCGGAGCAATCGAATGCGTGGGGGCCTTTGGCACCGTGGACATAGCGTTTGCCGATGTGAGAACGGCCTTCGGCGAGGAGATCGTCAATGAGCTTGGATGATTCGGCGGATAGGGAGGGCGCCTGCTCGCGGACGAGCACATCCTTGCTGACCATGTCGGAGATGACGGTCTTGTCGATTCTGGCTTTATTTCCGGCCATGAGCTCCTTGTGGGCGTCGTTATGGGCGCGGCGGGAAGCCTGATGAGATGTGGTCTGCGCGGTGGCTGTCAATGCCATTGCAGATATGAGGAGTGCTGAAAATATAGTTCGAATTGTTTTCATTTTGAGTAAGTCGCCTTTGCATGTCGCTCTTTTTGCCAGGCAAAACATGCGTGGGCGCAGTTGCTTTTGTTGTAGTATCGAGGGGAATGCCTCGTGCTCACAAAGTTAATGAAAAGTTCATTTCAAACCAAATTTTAACGCTCTTCAACGCTCTAATTTAAAATTATTTAAGATTTTGCACAAGTGCTTTTGAAGTGTGCATTCGACGTGTGGCTCTATGATCGGGCCGGGGGTCAGTTGAGGGTTGTGGCTCTGACTTCCTCCACATCTGGGATTGCATTGATGGCGGCTGTAATAGTCTGAATCTCAGAGAAGTCGTGCACGCCCATCCGAATTTTCAGGCTTACTATGGCATCTTCGGTCGATGTGTTGAGACTTTCGACGCTAAGCGCGAGCTTATTGCTTATGCAGTCCATGATGTCGATGATCATATGAGGCCGGTCGATGCACGTGATGAGCAGCTCGACGGGGTAGACGGTATGGTCTTTGCGATAGTTGACGCTGACGATATTGTCGCCCAGCTGCGATGCGAGTCGGATAGCCACGGAGCAGTCGCGCTTATGGACAGTGATTTTGCCGTCGGGACCCTTGAATCCGATGACCTCCTCTCCCGGGATGGGATGGCAGTGGTCGCAGCGCAGGAATTCCGGCTTCGGTTGCTTCGACAGATAAGACGTGATTGCACGCCGGGCCTTATAGCTTACGGAATGATCGAGCCAGTCGGGTTCGGGATGCGCTTCGGGGTCGGTGAAGATCTCGACAATATCGCCGCGGTGGAGCGGCTGTTTGATAGATGCGAGTCGGCCGTTGATTCGGCAATACTTGGCGTGGAGTCCGAGTTGGGAATGGATTTCATAAGCGAAATCGATCGGGGTGGCCTTCTGGGGCATGATGACAGGCTTGCCCTGGGGGGTGAAGGTCATGATATCGTCGTTATAGAACGATGCCACGACATTTTCGATGAAGTTTGTGCCATCCTGGCCATGTTGGGCGATATCTTTCAAAACGCCACGGAATTTATTGATCCATCGGCGGATATTGCCCTCTTTGCGGTCGGACAGGCATCCGAATCTTGAATTGCGCACCATCCTCTCGCTGCAGATATGCACCTCCTCCCATCGGCCGTAGTCGGCGAGGAGTTTCAGATGGAAGCTTTGATAGCCGTTTTCTTTCGGCGAGTCGATATAATTGGAGATGCCTCCCGGTTTTTCTTTGAATCGGTCGGTCAGCAGCGAATATATGCGGAGCACAGTCTCCTTCTCCGACACACCCTCCTCCTCTTTAAACACGATCTCGACGAAATGGCGGTATTTCAGATGGTCGAAATCGTCGCCGTATTTATGCATTTTGCGCCAAAGGGAATATGGGCGTCGATAGTCGTAGAACACTCGTGCCTTGATTCCGTTGGCGGAGAGCAACACCGATATTTCCTCGATAAAGACGCGGAGTTTCTCGCGATTGGTGTTTTCGTCGTCGCGGATGCGGCGTTCGAGTTCGTAGTATTCCTGCGGGCAGCGGAATCGCAGCGAGAGGTTTTCGAGTTCGGTTTTGACATCGTAGAGTCCAAGGCGGGTGGCGAGAGGGGCGTAGAAATAGTCGGTTTCGCCCGCTATTTTCATCTGCTTGTCGGTGCGCATCGATGATAATGTGCGCATGTTGTGGAGCCGGTCGGAGAGTTTGACGAGTAGTGCGCGGATATCGTATTGCACCGAATTAAGCATCTGCTTGAAATTGTCGAGTTGCTTCGACATTTCATACTTGTCTTTCTTCTGCTTTGTCAGCACCTTGACGAGGAAAGCCACATCCTCGCCGAACAGCGACTGTATCTCTTCGATAGTGTGGGGCGTATCTTCCACGACATCATGCAGAAAAGCCGTAATGACGGAATTGACGTCGAGATTGATCTCAGAGGCGGCGATATCGGCTACGGCAATAGGGTGGAGAATATAAGGCTCTCCACTTTTGCGTTTTTGGCGGGAATGGGCTTCGCGTGCGAATTCGAAGGCCGCCTTCAGGCGGTCGACATCCTCTTTCGATGCGCGAGAGGTCATTACGTCAAAAACGTGCTGCGCACGTTCGGCCACAATCTTGTCGTAGTCTATCCCGTTGGCCGGGCGGGGGGTGTTGTCGTTTCCACTCATGATGTCGCTTTCTCTGCTGTGCTTTCTCTGCTGTGATTGTGCGGGGGTGGAGAGTCGCCGCCGATGACGGCGCGTGATTGTCAAGGGGGTGAGGGAGAGAGAATCACGCGCTTATCCTGCAAATATAAGCAAAATCCCGTAATACATATCAAATTTTTTAGTTAATTTTGAAAAAATCTTTGACTTTAAGTATATCACATGCCGATGGATCACATGCCGATGAAATGTTCTTCGTTGTATATTCATGTGCCCTACTGCCGGAGGAAGTGCATTTATTGCGATTTCTTCAGCGGGGGGGCTTCGATTGCCGACTGGCGCCGTTATGTCGATGCGGCACTCGCCGAGTTGTCGGTGCGTCGCGATGAACTGCCGGGAGTAGTCGAATCGATCTATTTCGGCGGGGGCACCCCCTCGCTGATTCCGACTCCGGAATGGCGAAGGTTGATCGAGGGTGTTGTCGCAGTCATCGGCAGCGATTCGATCTCTGAGTGCTGTGAGATCACTCTGGAGGCCAATCCTGAGGATGTCGACCCGGCGACGGTCGGCGAATGGATCGCGGGCGGAGTCAATCGCGTCAGTCTCGGAGTGCAGAGTTTCAACGACATATTATTAAAAAGGGTGGGCCGCCACCACTCGGGCGATGAAGCCGCCGCAGCGCTTTCATTGCTTAAGGAATCTATCGACAATGTCAGTGCGGATCTGATTTTCGGTCTGTCGGGACAGACGGAAGCGCAACTCGCCGATGATGTCGACAGATTGATTTCGCTCGCTCCGAGCCACGTCTCGCTCTATTCACTGATGTATGAAGAGGGGACTGCGCTGACGGCCCTGCGCGATGCGGGGCGCATCGGCGAAATAGATGACGAAGCGGCCGCGAGGATGTTTCGGCTGATCACCGACCGACTTCGAGCCGCCGGCTATTCGCGATATGAGATCTCCAACTATTCGCTTCCCGGCTATGAATCGCGTCATAATTCCGGCTATTGGTGGGGGCGTCCCTATTTGGGCATAGGGCCGGGGGCTCACAGCTACGACGGCGACAGGATCCGCAGATGGAATCCGCGCGACATCCGCGGCTGGCTCGACACATATGCTCCTTGCTGGAGAGAGTGCGCCTGCAATAGCGATGATGCCCGATTGACTGAAGGATCTTCGGAAGGGGGTAGCTCAACCGGCTTCGCGACCGAACGCGAACTGCTGACCGATCACGAACTTGCCGAAGAGATGATCATGCTGAGTCTGCGCACATCCGCCGGCCTGCCGACCGACCGCTACGCAAGCCGATTCGGAGCCGACGCTCTCAGCCGACTGATGTCGGCAGCCGCCCCGCTGATCAAAACCGGGAGTATGGAAATCGACGGCGACCGACTGCG
>CAMWNT010000128.1 GCA_947175695.1 uncultured Porphyromonadaceae bacterium | reverse complement strand
CGTTTTTTTATGCCTCTATCTCTGGAAATCAGTACTTGCGAAACTTAAATTATATAACAATAAAGGATGGATTTTGTTATCGATATGTTTGAAAATTTTAGGAAGAAGAGTTGTTTTTGCTATAATATTATGTGAAAATTGCGTTTGTATGATAGTGTAATATTCGCTTAATCGTGTTAAATACAGCTACTTTCTCGAATGAATATATAATAAATGTCAATGAGAGAGAGTTTAACCACTATAGGAGTTTAGGGATTGCGAAGCTCATTTTATAAGAGTTCTGTGACGCCTGCCTCTTGGAGGAAACAGAACTTCAACCGTTATTATAAAACCTTAATCACTAATCTATTGGGCGTAAGACACGAGCGCCGGAGTAATCCATAGCAGATGTCGCGCACCGATGCTTACAGACTTAATCCCGACATGAACAGATTTTATCGAGCCGCTCTCGCAGCGCTCATCATTGCCGCGGCAGGCGGCTTGAATTCCGAATCGTTGGCTTCCGATTTCCTTCGCGTCGAAGGAAAGGATATCGTCGACAGCCATGGCAACAAATTCTTTATCAAAGGCACCAACACCGGTAATTGGCTCAATCCCGAAGGCTATATGTTTGGCTTTCGCAAAGTCAATTCTCCCCACATGATTGATGAGGCTTTTCGTCAGCTTGTGGGCCCGACGGCGACAAAAGCTTTCTGGCAGAAATTCAAGGACAACTACATCACGGAGGCCGACTTCGCTTTCATTGCCGAATGTGGGGCAAACACGGTCAGAATCCCATTCCATTATAAGCTCTTCACGGCAGAAGACTATATGGGACTTAACGATCCCGAAGAGGGCTTTCGGCGCATCGACGACTGCGTAGGCTGGGCCCGCAGTCACGGCCTGCGCCTTATCCTCGACATGCATGATTGCCCGGGCGGTCAGACCGGCGACAATATCGACGACAGCTATGGCTATCCCTGGCTGATGATAGACGACGAGGCGCAACGCGAGTTTGTCGATATATGGCGTCGGATCGCCGAGCGATATGCCGATGAGGATGTCATTATCGGTTATGAACTCGCCAATGAGCCGATCGCCACATATTGGGAGGGCGAGGAGCGCGAAATGCTCAATTCACGTCTCGAGCCCCTCTATAAGCACGCCACAGCCGCCATCCGCGAGGTCGACCGCAATCATATCGTGTTGCTTGGAGGTCCGCAATGGAATTCAGAGTTTGGAAATTTCTCCGACTGGACATTCGACGACAATATCATGTACACCTGCCATCGCTATGGGGGCGATCCTACGCCCGAGGCAATCGGATCATATATCGAATTTCGCGACCGCACAGGTCGACCGATGTATATGGGCGAGCTTGGCCACAACACGATGGAATGGCAATCGCGTTTTGCCGACACATTGATGGATGCCAACATCGGCTATACATTCTGGCCCTATAAGAAGATCGCCGACAGCGCCATGACCGGCGTAGAGGCTCCTGAGGGATGGCATGCCGAGCTAGTTGAATTTGTAGAGGCGCCGCGCGGAAGCTATGCTGAAATCCGCGAAGCCCGGCGCCACTGCACTCCGGAGCGCGGCCAAGCATTGCTTGATGCCTATATCGAGAATGCCCGCGCCGAAAAGATGCTTCGCCATGACGACTATATCCGCTCTATCAAATTGAAATAGAAATGGATGGTTGGTACAGCGACAGCAAGGTGTAATCGCGCGTCTTTACATGTCGTAGAAACTCAGCAAGCTAAGAGACTTCAGATGCCTGAATTATTGCACACAATGGAATACACTGCCGCAGATATGCGAGCGATGGCTTCCGACGCCATCCGCTCATTGCCGTTGAGGTCTTTAACAAAGACGGCGAGTGAATAGCTTCGGCCATCAGGGAGGGTGATGTAGGCCACATCGTTGTGAGCCACGAGTTGCCCCTTTTCATTGACATAGCCCGAACCTGTCTTATGGGCGATGCTGACTCCCGCTTTGTCGAGCAAAGGGACGGCGATGCGGTCGGTTCCGGTCTGGCAATCCTTAAGTGAGGCCGTGATGAACTCCTGCTTATCCGGCGACATCAGGCTGTCGGTAAATAGACGGTTGATCAGCATTGCCGCTCCGAGCGGGGAAGTGCTATTGGCGTAAGCCCGGTCGTGGAGTGCCGCCATATCGTGTTCGGAATATGCGATGCTGAAAGTTGCACGCGGTATTATCGTGGCGATAAGGGAGTCGGTGGCCGCTACGCCGACGAGGCGGTCAAACATCAGATTGCTCGCATTGTTGTCGCTAAGGCTCAGGGAGTATTGCAACAACTCCTTTACCGGAAGTGAGATCCGGGGTTCGGGGTGTTGTTTTAGCATTGGGCTCCACGTAGCGGGGTCGAGGTCGGCGCGGTCGACTGTCATCACGGAGTCGAGCGACATGTCATCGAGGTCAAAACGACGGCATACGGAAATGGCCTGATGGAGTTTGAAAACACTCATCATGGGGTAGACGTTGCGGTCGTTGACGGCCACAGTATCTTTATTTCCGATTATCACGGCGATTCCGATTTCGCCCGGGTATTCTTCGGCAATGCGACTGACGGAATCAGCGATTTCCTGCCGATAGGATTCGGCAGAAGGTTTGACTGATGAACGACATGCCGAGAGTGTCGTTACCGCGCAGAGGCATGCAAGCGTGCAGCAGATTGCAAATAAAAAATCTTTTCCGGGCTTTTTCATTTCAGTGGTGGGTGCTTTGGAGATTGATTGAATGCAAATTTAGCTAAAAATCTCGAAATTGACGAAAGCACTTCGAAAAACCCTCTTTGAGTGAATGGAAGTTAAAACTAAAATTGCTGATTTTTCATCGATTATCCAGCACCGCCGATGTGAAAAATACTTATCAAATTATGACAGTTATCCCTTTTAGGGGAGTTTCCAATGCCCGGTTTTAGGATGTCCTTCCCACGAAATTCCGAGCTTTGAAAGATAGCGTCCAACGGTCTTTGATGATATGTTTAACTTCTCTGCAATTTGCTCGCGAGTGATGCGTAAATCTTCATTGATCAATATAACTATCTCCTTTTTAATATCGAGGCTTTTGTTTTGAGGGACACGCTCTTCATTTTGAGGGACATTTTGAGGGACATTACCTCCTTTTTGAGGGACATACTCTTCATTTTGAGGGACAGTTCGAGCGACATTGCCTCCGATTTGAGCGACATGCTCTTCGTTTTGAGGGACAGTTTGAGCGACATTACCCCCGATTTGAGCGACATTTAGAAGAACCTCGCTCGTATCTGTCTCCGCGATGACGCATTGACACCCGACTGAAAATGCTGTAATTTTGCAGAAAAATTCACAGCGATGAAAGAGAATGACAGGTATCTCAATATATGGAAATGGATTGATACGTTTGTCGCAAGTCAAGTCTTTTATTAGATCGAGTTTGTCGCAAGTCATATTGCTAAAGCACAGCATATTATCTCACACTCGCAGACAGGCTTGCGACAAATACTAATACATTTACGATTACAGTGAGGTTTATTAGACTGATTTTGTCGCGAGATTATAACGCAAAGAACTTGTCGCTCCCGTCGTTACAACCAATTCATCTTCTATAAGTTTTTTCAGAATCCGTTGAATCGAACGGACGCCAATTTCTTCCCCAATTCTTATATTGAGATCTTTTACTGAAGTTGGTCCGAAAAGTTTCAAGTCTTCAAGAATCAGTTCGCGCAGACGATGAGGTTCTATTCGTTTCAAGGTTGTCCTTCCTTTAAAGTCGCTGTCGCGAAGTAGCTGAGAAACGACCCGGTATTCTACGTTTTTTGTTTTGCCGTCATTGGTTTCAACCAATCCCATGTCAAGCAATGGACGGAGCCACGGGCGTAGTGCTACATTGTCTTTTAACTCAAGTTGACGTATCAATTCAGAACCGGAGATACTTCCTGCCTGAGCAATCATGCCAAGACAGATAATATGTTTCTGTTTTAGCGTAAATTTCTGCGAAGCAGTTTGCATAACCTTGATTGCTTCATAGCTGACAATACGTCGTTCAATAATAGCAGTTACTGAATCTTCTCCTTCTACGACTCTTGGCACTCGTTTACCGTTGGTTAATTGTACTTCATACATCTTGTCATACCCGGAACCTTCGCGCTCCATAAGATGTAGGGCAAAGAATAGATTTGCCATACGCTCATTTCGCTTTACCGACTTATGAAGGATATTGTTTTCAGTCACTCCCAATGGCAACTGTCCCGGATTGACGAACTCAACTCGGTCGGGGTATATATTGATGAATATGTCTCCAGACACTGCGTAAGATCTATGAACAAGCGAATTAGCGCACAGTTCACGTATAACTCTCTCATCGTAGGCAAGTATGTTACGGCGATAAAGTCCATCGGCAATTTCATTTGTTTCTTTCCAGTCTGGGACTCTCCTCCAAAGGCTTTCAATCATTTCAATCGGATTCATCGTATAATCATCCCAAAGATATTTTTGCACCTTTTCACCATCGTTATCGTATTTGATACATTGCATTATCGGGGAGTTGATAAGGTTGCCACGCTGAGACTGGGTTCCTATGAATAGCACGCCCAAGTTTGTCATCTCATCACCATCCTCTTTGGTGAGCCCGAAATAATCTAAAATCTCCTTTGTCTCTTTAGCCTTTACAAATTCAGAAACTCGGTCTGAATCATTAATTCTTGCCAACAGGTCTTGCAGTTTATCTTTATCACATTTCTGCCATGTCCATTGTGATGATGTATTTTCCCATTTTGTGGAATCCTTTTCTCCGGCAAGTCTGAAAAACTCATCTCCCAGCACTGGCTTTGATGTATCTCCAATCCGGATATAAAAACGACCATCGCTTGTGGATGCTAAAGTGTGGGCGTTGCGATGAATATAGAGACGCAGAAACTCTCCGCCATTATCCGAGGGTATTATCTCTGTGTTGGCAGACACATTAACTGTCTTTCCCGCTATCTGATTACGAAGTTTCACAGGTAAATCTTTAGGTATGCGTTGAGTAGCATCCGGAACAATAGCATTATCTTCTATTCCAAAATCAATCATACCGCCTTGTGCGTTGGCAAAAGCAACACAATCTTTGGCAATTTCCCTAAAATCCGCTTTCGGTCCGTATATTGCCCGTAAGGACTTCCTGTCGTACAAACTGTTTTCTACCATTATGAATGCAAATTTACGAAAATTTCCTGACATACAGGCTGCGAAAAATCAGATGCTTACAAACTCGACCGAATTATTCGATTCAGAACTGCGAGAGGCGCAACTGCTCGACTTTGGCAATCGCAAGCGAGGCATCGCAGGTATTGGGCAATGCCGTCAGCGGCGTTTCTTTGCGGAGCAAAGCGGCAAGCCGATAAGGAGCGGGCCATGCAACCGAACACCAACTGAAATATTCTCATGCAGATTTGTCCGTGTAAGGAATAATCGTTATCTTTGTAATTGATAATATTTAGTCAGTATTTGCGTAGATATGGAGTATTCAGATAATATGTTATCAGTATTAGACGGTTTTGCATTGCCCGATGCTGACGATGTTGCCCGCAAGATGGCGGATGACTTCCGCAGCAGGCGTGTGGAGCGTGGTCTGACACGCGAAGCAGTGGCCGGTAAATCAGGCGTGGCTCTCGCCAACATAACACGTTTCGAGCAGAAAGGACTCATATCTCTGAAGAATCTGATACTCCTTGCGATCTCTATGGATTATCTGCAAGAAGTGCGCGATATTTTCGCCGTTCCCAAATATTCCACCATGGAGGAACTCTCGCAGATACGCAAGAATACCGGCAAGAAGAAGGC
>CAMWNT010000127.1 GCA_947175695.1 uncultured Porphyromonadaceae bacterium | reverse complement strand
GCGTCGCTCATCCAGGCCACAATACGGTTGCGGGCGAGGAAATTGCCGCGATAGGGAGTTGTGCCGTGGGGATATTCGGTCAGTATCGCACCGCCGCTTTTGACAATCCGGCGGGCGAGGTCGCGATGGGCGGCCGGATAGATCATGTTCAATCCGTGGGCTACGACCGCCACGGTCGGCAGGCCGTTGTCGAAAGCCGTCGAATGGGCCACTGCGTCGGCACCGTAGGCGAGTCCGCTGACGACACACATGTCGGGGTAGTAACCGCTAAGATCGGTCAGTATGCGGCGCTCGGCGTCGGCGCCGTAGGGAGTGATGCGGCGGGTGCCGACGACACTCAGCATATGCTCCGCGTTGAGGTCGCATTCGCCGAGCTGATAGAGCAGTATGGGAGCGTCTTCGCATTCGGCGAGGCGGACGGGATAACCCTTCTCCCCTATCATGAGCGGCCGGATTCCGGATTTGCCCATAAACTCGATCTCCTTGCGGGCTGCGAATAGCGCCTTGTCGCGCTCATAGCGGTCGATGGTGGCTGTGCCGTTGAGGTGGAGCGCTTCGCCGAGGGCGCGATTGTCGAGGGTGAAGAATTCTTCGATTGTGACGTCGAACTCCCGCATACGTCTGACAATGGCTGTCGTCACCCCCTTCGTCATCGCGAGGGCTACGTTCATCATGTCGGGATCTGAATATTGACAGGCTGAGTCGGTTTTTTCGGTAGTCATGGTGTAAAGCGTAGGTCGGTTTGTCGGGGAGCCGTCGGGGGGGGGATACGGTTGTTCGGCGGAGAGAAATGAGGCCGGAAAGAAAGATGAGATGCGGCTGGAATATGCGGGATATTCCGGCCGCAAAAAAGCAGTTGTCAGATACGGTCGAGCACAGTCTCGACGAGGCGTTTGACTGCGGGTTTATAGTCGGTGTTGGCTTTTGTGACGCGGCGTTCGGCTATGATGCAGCAGACTGTCATTGCCTTATGGCCGAGCATCTTCGCCATGCCCTGCAGACATGCGGATTCCATTTCGAAGTTGGTGATGGGGCGATCGTGATAGCGGAAGCTTTCGATCTTTTCGTTGAGATCCGGATCGGCGAGCGCGAGGCGCACCATTCGGCCCTGGGGGGCGTAGAAGCCGACGGCTGCAATCGTATAGCCATGGATCATGTCGTCGCGACCGATTTCGCGGAGCAGCTCGACGTCGGCGTCGACTGTGTAGGGAGCCGCCCAAGTGGGGCGCCATTTGGTGTGGCGCATGAATTCGCGCTCGAATTCAAGATCGCAGACGGCGTCGCGGTCGGCATAGAAGTTGAGGATGCCGTCGAAGCCTGTGCCTTTGGAGGCCATGACGAAGTCGCCGATATGGATATCTTCCTGAAGGGAGCCGGATGTGCCGATGCGCACCATTCGGAGCGTGCGGTGTTCGGGGCGCACTTTGCGCGTCTCGAAATCTACGTTTGCGAGCGCGTCGAGCTCGGTGACAACGATTTCGATATTGTCGGGGCCGATGCCGTGGGAGATACACATCAGCTCTTTGCCTTTATACTTGCCGGCGATTGCGTGGAACTCGCGCGACTGGATGTCGTAGTCGATTTCGTCGAAAAATGAAGCTACCATGTCGACTCGTCCCGGGTCGCCGACAAGGATGATGTTGTCGCGCAGCTGATCGGGGCGGAGATGGATGTGGAAGGCGCTTCCGTCGGCATTGATGATGAGTTCGGATGCCGGAATGATTCTTTCTTCTTTCATAGAGTCTGAGTCTTGTTTTGTTTAGATTTTAGGTTTTAGAGTTTTGAGTTTAGAGTAATCGTGATTAATCAGAATTAATCGGGATTGACGGAGGGGGTAAGTCTATAAGGAGCCTAACACCTAATACCTAACACCTAAACCCTAAAACTAAGAAACAGCGCTTTGCTCTGACCGCCCGGGAAGAACGGCGAGAGCAAAGCCTGTCATAAGGGGATGTAGACGCATGCCGCCGGATCAACGACCGGCATACATGTCTTCGTAGTATTTTTCGTAGTCGCCGGAGGTGATGTTGTCGATCCATTCCTGGTTGTCGAGATACCAGCGGACCGTGCGTTCGATACCCTCCTCAAACTGCAGCGAGGGTTCCCAACCGAGTTCGCGCTGCAGCTTGCGGCTGTCGATGGCATATCGGAGGTCGTGGCCTGCGCGGTCGGTCACGTAAGTGATCAGTTCGTCGCTGTAGCCCTCGGGATTGCCGAGCAGACGATCGACAGTGCGGATGACGACCTTGATGATGTCGATGTTCTTCCATTCGTTGAAGCCGCCGATGTTATAGGTCTCGGCAGTCTTACCTTTGTGGAAGATAAGGTCGATGGCGCGTGCGTGGTCTTCGACGAAGAGCCAGTCGCGCACATTCTCACCCTTGCCATATACAGGCAACGGCTTGCGATGGCGAATATTGTTGATGAAGAGCGGGATCAGCTTTTCGGGGAATTGATATGGGCCGTAGTTGTTGGAGCAGTTTGTGACGAGTGTCGGCATGCCGTAGGTGTCGTGATATGCTCGCACGAAATGGTCGCTCGACGCTTTCGAAGCCGAATATGGGGAGTGGGGATTGTAGGGGGTGGTCTCTACGAAGAAATCCTCGCCGTAGGCGTGGTGATGCTCCGAAGAGGCGGTCGTAGTGAAGGGGGATTCAATTCCTTCGGGGGCTGTCAGTTCGAGAGCGCCGTAGACTTCGTCGGTCGAGATATGATAGAAAAGCTTTCCGTCATATTTTTCGGGGAGCGATTCCCAGTATTCGCGTGCGGCCTGAAGGAGCGCGAGAGTGCCCATGACGTTTGTGCGCGCGAATGTGAAGGGGTCTTTGATCGAGCGGTCGACATGGCTTTCGGCGGCGAGATGGATGACTCCGTCGATTGCATTGTCGGCGATCACCTTGCGCATGGCGTCGAGGTCGGCGATGTCGGCTTTGACGAATTTATAGTTTTCGCGATTCTCGATATCCTTGAGATTGGCCAGATTGCCGGCGTATGTCAGTTTGTCGAGATTGACGATGAGATAGTCGGGATATTTATTGACAAACAGTCTGACGACATGGCTGCCGATAAATCCGGCTCCGCCGGTGATCAGAATTCTTCTTTTATATTCCATATTGCGGATTATTCGGGGAATTATTTTTCAGCCTCCATATTGGCCAGACAGCGTTTGAGCGATTCTGTCCAATAGGGGACGGTGCGATTGAATATTTTTTTGTATTTTGTCTTGTCGAGCACGGAGTAACTCGGGCGCACCACTTTCGAGGGGAACTCGGATGAATGACAGGGCTGGATGTCGCATGTGGCGAGCGTGCCGGTCTCTTCGGCGATGCGATGGGTGAAGTCATACCATGAGCAGACGCCTTCGTTGCTGTAGTGGTAGACACCTTCATGGCCGTCGAATTTGCCGTTGTCGATAATGTCAACGATCGCCTCGGCGAGGTCGCCGGCGTAGGTCGGAGTGCCGGCCTGGTCGAAGACGACGTTGAGCTGAGGTTTTTCGGCCGTCAGGCGCATCATCGTCTTGAGGAAATTATTGCCATATTCGCTATAGAGCCATGCTGTGCGCAGGATAATGGCCTTGACGCCGGAGCGAGCCACTTCCTCTTCGCCATGAAGCTTGGTGAGACCGTAGACTCCGGTCGGGTTGGCCGGCTCGTTTTCACCTCGGGGTGTATTGCCTTCGTTGCCGCCGAACACGTAGTCGGTCGAGACATGCACAAGGCGTCCGCCCTTCTCGGCCATGGCGCGGGCGAGATTGCCGACCGCCTTTGCGTTGAGCACTTCGCAGAATTCAGCGTCATCTTCGGCGCGGTCGACATTTGTATAGGCCGCGCAATTGATGATCATGTCGATGTCGTCGCGTTCGACGGCTGCTCTGACGGCTGCCTCGTCGGTGATGTCGAGTTCAGCCACGTCGGTGAAGATATATTTATTGGGGCTGTCGGCCGTGATTCGGCGCAGTGATGTGCCGAGCTGACCGTTGCCACCTGTGACGAGTATATTCATCTTCTTGTCGGTTTTTGAGAGGTTGGTGTGTGTGTATTTCATGTATTCTTCTGATCGGGATCAGATCTCACCGTAGACAAACGGCGAGTCGAAATCCTTCAGCATCGGGTGTTGCTTGTCTTTATCCGAAAGGAGCGCGTCGGCGGGATCGATTTTCCAGTCGATTTCGAGCGATGCGTCGTCGATCGAAATGCCGCCGTCGGCCTGCGGAGCGTAATAGTTGTCGCATTTATACTGGAATACGGCTTCCTCGCTGAGCACGGCGAATCCGTGGGCAAAGCCGCGCGGCACAAAGAATTGCAGTTTGTTGTCTTCCGAAAGCTCGACGGCTACGTGCTGCCCGTAGGTGGGCGATCCTTTACGGATGTCGACGGCCACGTCGATCACTCTGCCACTGACGCAACGCACAAGTTTGGCCTGAGTGTAAGGGGGGCGCTGGAAATGCAACCCGCGCATCACTCCGCGCGACGACTTGCTCTGATTGTCTTGCACGAAATTGACCTCGCGACCGAGTTTTTCGTCAAACTCGCGTTTGTTGTAGCTTTCGTAGAAATATCCGCGGGCGTCGTCAAACACCTTCGGACGTATGATGACGACTCCTTCGATCGGAGTCTTGATTACTTCCATAGTCTTGTATTAGAAACGGATTAAGTTTAACTTTGCCGACGAAATGAGGCAGCCTCATCATCGGGGTCATTCCAGATTGGAATGATGGGTGCGGTCGATCTCATTGACCACTTTCATCAGATAGCGGCCATATTGGTTTTTGAGCATCGGAGTGGCGAGTTCGATCATTTTTTCGCGCGAAATCCATCCGCGGCGATATGCGATTCCTTCGAGACACGCGATCTTCAGTCCCTGGCGCTTTTCGAGCACTTCGACATAGATCGAAGCTTCGGCGAGCGAATCGTGGGTGCCGGTGTCGAGCCATGCGAAGCCTCGCGGGAGGGTGCTGACGCGGAGAGTGCCGTCGGCGAGATACTCCTGATTGACGGTTGTGATTTCCAATTCTCCGCGAGCCGAGGGCTTGATACGCGCGGCGACATCGACAACACTGTTGGGGTAGAAATAAAGACCGACAACCGCATAATTCGACTTCGGATGCTCAGGCTTCTCCTCAATTGATAGACAGCGTCCTTCATCATCAAACTCGGCGACACCATAACGCTCGGGATCGTCGACCCAATAGCCGAACACTGTAGCCTTGCCATTATCTTCGGCATCCACCACAGCCTCATGAAGCATGCGCGAGAATCCCGCGCCATGGAAAATATTATCACCCAACACAAGACACACTGAATCATCGCCGATAAATTCGCGACCGATGATGAAAGCTTGCGCAAGGCCGTCGGGCGAAGGCTGCTCTGCATAGCTGAAACGCACTCCATAATCGGAGCCATCGCCGAGAAGACGGCGGAATCCCGGAAGATCCGACGGGGTCGATATGATCAGGATGTCGCGTATTCCGGCCGACATAAGCGTCGAAATGGGATAATACACCATCGGCTTGTCGTAGATCGGAAGCAGCTGTTTGGAGACTCCTTTTGTAATAGGATACAGGCGAGTGCCGGAACCTCCGGCCAATACGATACCTTTCATTGTCTGAATTTTGATTGCGGGTTATTCTGAGGGGGCAAATAGCGCATGTCGGCAAATAGCGGACGTCGGCCCAAAAGGCCGGTGCGCGGTGCCGAAGGCAATTTGTCCGATTGCAAATTTAAAAAATTTTTCCCAAATCTAAAAATATGCAATTTCTAAATTTAACGTCCGAATACACAAAACGGTTCTTGACGATGCAATCTATTCCGCTATCCCCGCC
>CAMWNT010000126.1 GCA_947175695.1 uncultured Porphyromonadaceae bacterium | reverse complement strand
GCGGCTCGGTGAGCGTCCGGGCGCGGGCGGGGCGCGCGTCAGGCGGCCGACTGCGGCGTCAGTGGGTGAGGGTGAGGGTGGCGGCGTGGGTGACGCTGCGCGTCAGCAGGTGGTTGGCGGTGAAGCGGTCGGCCAGGAGGCGGTAGCCGACGCCGAGGCCGTAGCGGCCGAGGCTGAGCGTCGCCTGCAGATGTGCGTTGAGGCGCTGATGATTCCCCGGCCAACCGAAGTGGGCCAGTCCGCTACGGTTGCCGAGCCAGATCTCGTAGAAAGTCTCGGTGTAGCCCGGCATGAAGAAGGCGCCGGCAAGCGGAGAGCGCATGCGCAGTGTGACGTCGAGCGGTCGGCGACCGACTCGCGTCGCCAGCCCCGCTTCGATCGTGGCGGCCAAGGCCGCCGACATGTCGACCGCCACAGGGTTGTTGCTGTTGCGCATCACGGCCTGCGCACCGGCGGCGACCTCCGGTCCGCCACCGACGGCGATGTGCCACCCCTGCGCGAAATCCCAACGCGCCGACATGTTCCACGCCAACTCGGCCGCGATCGACTGCATCGACGCCGTCTGCGCCGGGTTCAGCAGTCGCAGTGAGCCCGCGATGCGGGCATCGAACGCCATCACGGCGCGCTCCGGCGCGAACGGTAGCCGCTTCCACCAATAGCCGGCCACTGCGAACTCCGCGCCGCTATAGCTCAGCGGCGAGAGGTAGGTGGCGCGCTTAGCGGCACCCCCGATCTCCAGCGAATACTCGCTGTGGATCGGTCGCGGGGCAGGCGCCTGCTCAGCAGCCTGCGGCTCGGCGGATTGCGGCTCGTCGGCGGGGGCGGCTAAAGCCGTTGCCAAGGCAAAGGCTGATAATATCGCGGTCAGCAATTTCATTGCGGATCAGAGCTATCGTCATTGTCGAATCCGAAGAGGCCTCCTAACTCGGAGGTCTCCTCGGGGCTCTCGGAGGGCTGGGAGCTCTGGGAGGACTGGGAGCTCTGGGAGTTCTGGGAGAACTGGGAGGCTTCAATCAGCTCGGGGCTCTTGGAGCTCTCGGAGGCTTCAATCCGCTCGGGGCTCTCTTCGCGGGGCTCGGAGATCTCGGAGCTCTGGGCGCTCTCGGAGGGATTAGAGGGCTCGGAGTTGTCGGGGAGCTCGGGGCTCTCTTCGGGGAGCTCTTCGGCTTCCGGCTCGGGGAGCTCTTCGGTGATTTCGGCGATGGGGAAGGTGGTCAGGCGCTTGCCTTTGGCTTTGAAGCTCTTGACGGCTACAAACGACTCGGCCTCTACCTCCAGCGGCGGGCGCACGGCGTCGTGGCCGCCGAAGGTGACGGTCAGGCGCGGCTGCGGCATGTCGGTCAGCAACAGCAGTTGCGACTTCTCCTCACTGCCGACATAGCGCTGCGGGCGCGCCGAAGCCTCGAAGCAGAAGCGCTTCAGA
The DNA here is from genome assembly GCA_947175695.1 of uncultured Porphyromonadaceae bacterium. Lineage (GTDB taxonomy): Bacteria > Bacteroidota > Bacteroidia > Bacteroidales > Muribaculaceae > Lepagella. The sequence goes on along the minus strand of CAMWNT010000126.1, from coordinate 4,471 downwards.
TAGGGATTGCCGAGTGCGGCGTCGTAGAGGATCGCCGTCCACACCTTGTGAGGATCGAAGCGCTCGATCCGCAGTATATTGTCGTCGTAGTGGTTGGCGTCGGAGTAGGAGGTGGTGTAGAACTGGCCGTCGGTGGTGATGACCAATACAAGGTCGTCGCCCTGGAAGACGCCCAGGCTCTCGCCGCGCGCGTCGTAGTTGAGTCGCAGTACATCGCGGTCGAACCACACCTCGCGGCCCCCCAGCGTCGAGCCGCCACGCTTCTCCAGCGTGATCGACTTCACCGGGAACTTCGTCACGAGATTGCCCAGTGAATCGCGACCCTTCAGCGCCAGTTGCGCGAAGTCGACGAGCAGCTCGCGGTTGCGCGGCGATCGACCGCCGCCGACCGTCCCCGCCGACTTACCCGTCAGCGTCACCTTCACCGTCTCCGCCTCGCCGTTGGGATTCACGCTCAGATACTCGATGCGCGACCCCTCGGCCCCTTTGGTCATATTATATATGCGGTCGCGGGTCAGTCCTTTGATGAAGAAACGCTTCTTATAATACTCCCCGTCCTTGCCGTTGCGATAGATGAGATTGTAGATCGTGCGGCGGTCGTCTTTCTTAAAGAGACCGATGTGCTGCACCTTCTTGCCGATAAACAGCTTATCCTGCACGCGCGTGATCTTATACGTGCCGTCGCGATAGATGATCAATATATCGTCGATATCCGAGCATGTGAACTTAAACTCACCCTCCTTCAATCCGATGCCGACAAATCCCCCCTCCTTATCGAAATAGAGACGCTTATTGGCTTCGGCCACCTTCGTGGCCTCGATCGAATCGAAGCCGCGGAGGGTGGTGCGTCGCGGATAGCGTTCCCCATATTTCTCCTTCAGATGGCGATACCAGGCGATGGTGAACTCCGTGATATGCTCCATATCATACTCGATGCGCTCGATCTCCGCGCCCAATCGGGCGATCTTCTCATTCGCCTTATCCGAATTAAACTTCAGGATGCGCCCCATGCGGATTTCCCAGAGCTTCATGATGTCATCGCGCGTCAGCTCGCGATAGAACTGCGGCTTGAAGGGCTCCATCAGTTGGTCGATCCGGTCGACGGCCGCCTCCATATCCGGCGCCTGCTCCAGCTTCGGATCCTTATACATCCGCTCCTCGATGAATATCTTCTCCAGCGAGGCGAAGAGCATCGCCTCACGGTTTTCGCCCAGCTTGATGCGCAGCTCCTCGGCGAGCATCTCGCGGGTGTGGTCGACGCTGTGGCGCAGCAGGTCGCTGACGGTCAGGAAGCAGGGCTTGCGATCGCGGATCACACAGCAGCAGGGCGATATGCTGACCTCGCAGTCGGTGAAGGCATACAGTGCGTCGATCGCCTTGTCCGACGATGTGCCCGGATTGAGATGCACGAGTATCTCGGCCGTTGCCGACGTATTGTCGTCGACGTGACGCACCTTGATCTTCCCCTTCTCCATCGCCGAGAGGATCGAGGCGATCAGCGTCTGGGTGGTTTTGCCGAAGGGGATCTCGGTGATGGCGAGTGTCTTGCTGTCGATCTTCTCGATCTTCGCGCGCACCTTCACGCTGCCCCCTCGGGCGCCGTCGTTATAGCGCGACGCGTCGAGCAGTCCACCGGTCTGGAAATCGGGCATCAGTCGAAACTCGCGACCTTCGAGATAGTCGACGGCCGCGTCCAGTATTTCGTTGAAGTTGTGGGGGAGGATCTTCGACGATAGACCGACGGCGATACCCTCCACGCCCTGCACGAGGAGAAGCGGAAACTTCACCGGCAGCGCCACCGGCTCCTTCTTACGACCGTCGTACGACGGAGTCCACTGCGTGATATCGGGCGAATAGAGTGTTTCGAGTGCGAATTCCGAGAGACGCGCCTCGATATAACGGCCGGCGGCGGCGCCGTCGCCCGTCAGTATGTTGCCCCAGTTACCCTGCGTGTCGACGAGGAGGTCCTTCTGGCCGAGCTGCACGAGTGCGTCGCCGATCGAGGCGTCGCCGTGGGGATGATACTGCATGGTATTGCCGACGATATTGGCCACCTTATTGAATCGGCCGTCGTCGAGGGTATGCATAGAGTGGAGGATGCGTCGTTGCACCGGTTTCAGGCCATCTTCGATATGCGGGACAGCTCGTTCGAGAATCACGTAAGAGGCATATTCAAGAAACCAGTCCTTGAACATGCCCGAAAGGGTAGTCGTTTCCATTGGCTGAGGTCGTAAAGTCGCGGCGCCTGCTGCTGCGCCATCTGCAAATTTAGCAAAAAAATCGCTATCCGGCAAATCTCCCGCTAAGCCGTAACGACCATCCGGCGCGCAAGGGGGCTCCCGCAAAGAGGCAAAGGGGCAAAGGACCATCCGGCGCGCTCATCTCCCGCTAAGCCGACACCGGCCATCCGGCGCCAACTTGGGGCTCCCGCAAAGAGGCAAAGGGGCAAAGGGGCTGCGCTCGGGAAATATAGTTTCGTCCGGATGGTCTTTGCCCCTTCGCCCCTTTGCGGGAGATTCAAGTGAGCGCCGGATGGCCCTTTGCCCCTTTGCCTCTTTGCGGGAGATTCCCTTGCGCGCCGGATGGTCGTTACGACTTAGCGGGAGCCCCGCGGGAGGGCACGAAAAAAGGGTCGCGAATTGCGACCCTCTCTGTGCGCACGAAGGGACTCGAACCCCCACGTCGTAAGACACCAGATCCTAAGTCTGGCGCGGCTACCAATTACGCCACGTGCGCTTCTGCACTGCAAAATTAATACTTTTATTTCATTCCACAAAAAAAATGTCGCGCTTTTGACCGCTGAAAACGCAAGAAACCGCGCTCCAACCGCGTTTTATCTATGCCCGACCCTAAGTCTCCCCTCCGGCAATTAAACCCAAATACGATGAAAATTACATTCCTCATACCACCCTGCTACGACCACTCGCAACCCGCCGAACGATCCGCCGGTTGCACACGCATCGTCTACCCGATGATCAATATCTATGAACTCACTCTCGCCGCTTTCCTCCGCGAGCGACTTCCGGCAACGGTGGATTATCAGGATTTTGTGTTTCATTCACGCCGCCGTCGCGAGTTTGAGCCTTTTGTAGCCAACGATAACTCCGACGCCTATTTCATCTGGACTGTCAATCTCTCGCTCGAAAGCGATCTCCAAGCCATCTCGATCATCCGGCAGTCGCACCCGACGACCCCCGTCATACTGACAGGCCCCGGCGTGACATTCTATACCGACAAAGCACTCGTCGACCCGAACGTATTCGTCGTGCGCGGTGAGCCGGAGGAGTCGGCACTCGAATTGCTCGAAGCCCTGCGCGACGGCAAGCCGCTCGCCGACATCCGCGGCATCTCCTATATTAATAAGGAGGGAAAGAAGGTCAACAACCCCCCGCGCCCCCTCTCGACCGACCTCGACAGCTTCCCCTTCCCCGCGCGCGATCTGCTCAAGGATCAGGTGTATCACAACCCCAAGCTGAAAATGGGCCCCTACACTACGATGCTGACCTCGCGCAACTGTCCCTTCAAATGTATCTACTGCGTGCCGTCGTCGCTGACCTTCGCCCGCGAGATCGAGTATGGTCGCGAACATGGCGGCCGGAAGCCGACTATCGGTTTTCGGTCGGTGGAGAGCGTGGAGAAGGAGGTGGCGATGCTCGCCGCCCAAGGCTACAAAGCGATCGGCTTTATGGACGACAATTTCATCTGGAATGAAGAGCGCACCCGCGCCATCTGCGACACGATGCGCCGCCATAAGATCCGTTGGGGATGCCAGGCACGCGTCGACGCCATCACTCCCGCCATCGCGAAGATGCTATCGGAGAGCTATTGCGGATATGTCGATCTCGGTGTGGAGTCGTTTGATGAGGAGATATTGAAATATGTCAAGAAGGGTATCACGCCGGATGACATACGCCGTGCGATCGGTCTGCTGAAAGAGTATGGCGTACCGGTGAAGCTCAACATCCTCATCGGTTGTTCGCCGTTGGAATCGCGCGAGACGGTGATGCACACCCTGCGCGAGGTGAAGAAACTGGATGTCGACCAGGTGATGTTCAACATCGTGTCTCCCTTCCCGGGCACGAAGTATTATGATCTCTGCAAAGAGAACGGTTGGTTGAAGGATGACGAGTATCGTCCGACGGATGTTCAGCACGAATCGATCCTCAACCTCCCCAACCTGACAGCGAAGGAGATGGAGCATCTTCTCTTTGTCAACAACCTCCGCTACTACCTCTCGCCGCGCTTCATCGCCAAGCAGCTGACGCGCTTCAAATCGCCGACCGAGTTCATCGCCGCGCTGAAAGCGCTTAAGCTCAAACTCTTCCACTAAATCTCCCGCCAAGGAATAACGACCATCCGGCGCGCAAGGGGCTCCCGCAAAGGGGCAAAGGGGCAAAGACCATCCGGCGCGCAAATGGGGCTCCCGCAAAGAGGCAAAGGGGCAAAGGCCATCCGGACGAAACTATATTTC
>CAMWNT010000125.1 GCA_947175695.1 uncultured Porphyromonadaceae bacterium | reverse complement strand
TTTTTGTTAATTTTGCATTTCGTACTGACGCGTATCTGCAATGACGATAAAAGAGTTCGAAATATATTTCCGGAAGTTGTACCTGCCGCTTGGCATGTATGCACTGCGTATTGTCGAGGATGATGATGTCGCGGAGGATATGGTGCAGGAAGCTTTCGTTAAGACGTGGAAACAATTGGACGGTGGCCGTGAGATAGCCAATTTCAGAGCGTTCATATATAAATGCGTGCGCAATGAATGTCTGGCATATATTTCTAAAGAGGGAAATATGGTCGGGGAAGATCTGATTCCCGAAGTCGCGGATGAGGAGATCGACACCTCCTTCCGCGATGCGAGAATATGGCGGGCAATCGATGATTTGCCGGAGAAGTGTCGTGAGATATTTCTGATGAGTAAGCGCGACGGTTATTCCAATGAGGAGATCGCCGAAGAACTCGGCATATCCATTAAGACGGTTAAAAATCAGATGACCAAGGCTTTCAGTAGACTGCGTGAGGCGTTGAGTGGCGAACACAAACCGTTCTTCCTCCCTTTTCTTTAAGAGAGTGTTTGAATTTAACACGATTAAAGGGAGCCGACTCTTCGGAGAGAATCTTTCCATCCACTCAAAGGTCTTTTTCGGTGCTTTTCGTCCGAATTCATCGGTCACAATTTGCAATTGCTCCCTCGAATCCGAACGAAAATCCCTCGAAAAATCCTCTTTGAGTGAATGAAAGTTAAATCCAAACACTCTCTAAATTTTTTTGAAAAAAATTTTCGTTTCGGATAGGACTTTTTCGGGAGTTGCCGATCATAGGTGTGAACAATAGATATTCGCATCATGAAGAAAATCCTTTTTGTCCTTGCGGCATTACTTACTGTAGCTTCGGCCAATGCTCGCCAACCTAAACGCGGATACCGCGGTTTTTTTGACTGGAGCAATAGCCTGCGCAGCGAAGACTTCGCCTATCCGGATATGTATGGCAATCTGCATATCCGACGTGAAAACGTGTTCTTTACCGGTTTTTCGACATCTCACGGTTATCAGATCAATCCTCTGTTTTATATCGGCGCCGGATTGGGGATGGAGAAATGCACGACACTCGACAATTGGGTGGCTCCGATATTCCTTGACGGTCGCGTAGACTTGAAATTCGGGAAATTCACACCGTTTGGCGATTTACGCATCGGCGTGAATCTGGCCGAGGGGGGCGGAGTTTACTTCTCCCCGACCATAGGCTATCGATTCAATTGGGGTCGCAAGATGGGCGTCAATATCGGAGCCGGTCTGACTCTTGCAGGCTATCGGGCCGAGCATTACGAGGGGGTCGTGACCGGGCCGGATTCTTACGAGCTCTACTATGTCGGCACACTGCATCATGTGCGCCCCTATTTTTCATTCAGATTGGGTATAGATTTTTGAGCAGAGGATTAAAGACGATGAAAAACGAGGAAATTGACTTTATAGCGCGCCATTACCGTAAGGGGCGCTTCAATGCCGACTCCGGTTGGCGCAGGCTTGGCATTGCCACCGTTTCGCGTTGGAAAAGATACAGAGTGGCTGCCGCCGTGGCTGCGGCGGTCGTCTTATCGGCCACAGCAGCGATAATTTATCATGAATATAGAGCTGTCGATTTGCCGGAGCCGGCGGTAGTCGCCCCGGCCGCGACCGTCAGTGCGCTGGCTGAAGTAAAAGTCATCGACTTTGAGAACGCGTCGCTCGCTGAAGTCGTCAGGCGAATCGAGGAGGTCTACAACGTCAGAGTCGAGAATCTCCCCGACAATGACGAAGCCTACGAACTCTCGCTGCATTACGAAGGGACGCCGAAAGATCTTATCGGTGTGATCAACGATATACTGGGTACTCAAATGACTGTCGCTGAAAAATGAAAAAGTTTATCGCACTATCCATAATGCTTTGTTACAGTTCGGTCGTTCTGGCGCAGAACGTCACTATTCGGGCTGTAAATCAGCCGGCTTCAACTGTGTTCAGGAGCATTGTCGAGCAGACGGGAAAGAATTTCGTCTACTCTTCCGATTTGCTGAAGAATATGAATGTCACGGTCAACGTGAAAGACAAACCTCTGAAACAGACACTTTCGATAATGTTCAAGAATTCCGACATTGAATGGAAGATCAAAGGTAAGAACATTATTCTGAAAAAGAGAGTGGCGAAGAATAAACCGATGCCGAAAGCCGTGCGCCCCGATAGGACTCCGACTGTCGCTCCCCCGACTGTCGACCCCTCCCTTTCGATCCCCAAAATGCTTGAGGAGGTTGTGGTCATATCGCGTCTTGAAGCTCCGGCGGTGGAGACGTCAGAGATCGGAGCCAAGAAACTGACGGCCGGGGAAATTATCAACACACCGGTGATGTTTGGCGAAAGCGATGTCATCAAAGCGTTGCAGATGCAACCCGGAATTTCCGAAGGTCAGGAAGGGATGGCGGGCATGCATGTGCATGGAGGCAACTCCGACGAGAACCTGTATATGCTCGACAATGTGCCCCTCTATCAGGTGAATCATTTCGCCGGATTGTTTTCGGCATTCAATGCGGAGGCCATACGCTATATTGATTTTTTCAAGTCGTCGATTCCCGCCAAGTACGACGGTCGGCTGTCGTCGTATCTCGACGTGCGCACGAAAAGCGGCTCGCGGGAGGGTCATCACGGTTCGTTCAGACTCGGATTGACCTCCGGCGCTTTCAACATCGACGGCCCGATCGGGAAGCAGACCACCTACTCTGTTGCGTTACGACGCTCATGGCTGGAGGTGCTGTCGGTTCCGATGCTTGCGTTGGTCAATTCATCATCCGATGATGAGAAAATCAGGTTTCGCTATGCGTTTATGGATCTGAATGCCAAAGTGACCCGGCGATTCAGCGATAAGGCTACGGGATTCGTTTCGGTCTACTTCGGCAACGATGTTCTTAAGACCGGTTCTTCCGACAAGGAGATGCCCCAATACGGATGGTATGACAACGACAGAGTCGACTTCCACTGGGGCAATCTTGTGGCTCAGACGGGGCTGAATTACCGAATCAATCCCCGATTGACCGCCGAGTTCACAGCCGCTTATACACGATATTTCTCCGGCATGAAACACGACCTGCTTTCAAAGGAAATATCACCGGCCGACACCTTGGAATCCCACTCCATATCCCAAACAAAAAACAATATCAACGACTGGATATTCCGTGCGGATTTCGACTGGCGACCTATCGAGTCGAATCGCGTGCGCTTCGGTGGAAATTATATTCTCCACTCGTTTCTCCCTGCACGAACCGATCGCAATATCACAGTCGGGGCTACGCAAGTCATCACCCGCGACTCGACATGGACTTATACGGCGAATGAAGCGAATGTGTATGTCGAAGACGACTGGCGTCTAAACGATCATTTCCGAATGAACGCCGGCATGCATCTGTCGCTGTTCAATATCGAGGGCAAGACCGATTTCGGTTATGGGCCGCGACTGTCGCTTAGTTATCGTCCCGATGAAAGCTGGGCCGTGAAAGCCGCATATGCACGCACCAACCAATATGTGCATCAACTCTCGCAGACATATCTTTCGCTCCCCTCCGATCAGTGGGTGCCGGTTACAGGGAAATTCAAACCGCAGAATGCCGATAAGATTTCACTGGGTGTTTACTGGCAGTCGGCCACCGGCCTGTTCTCGGCTTCTGTCGAGGGGTATTACAAGGTCATGCGCAATCTCGTGGATTATCGAGACGAATATTACCTCCAACCACCGACTGAGATGTGGAACGCACAGCTCTGCTCCGGCAAAGGCACCGCCAAGGGTATTGACTTCAAAGTGGAGAAAGCGTTCGGCAAACTGACCGGCCATATATCCTACTCACTCGCATGGGCCGACCGCACGTTTGCCGACAAAAACGGTGGACGGACATTCCCCGCCCGCTTCGATAATCGGCATACGATCAATATTCTTCTCAATTGGAATGTCAGCGAGAAGGTCAGTCTTAACGCAGCCTGGACCGGCCACTCCGGCAACCGCTTCACGCTGCTGCCGCAGGTGTGGGCCTCGCCCGATTTCGGAAGTATATATGTCGATGATGAGACGCCGTTGAAAACGTCGGTCAACAACTATCAGCTCCCCTTCTATCATCGCCTCGATCTTTCGTGTGTCGTGCGCAACCGTCGCGGCTATTGGACCTTCGGTCTCTTCAATGCCTACTGCCATATGAACACTGTGGCTATACGCCGAACACACGACAAAAACAATAATCCGGTATTTCAGAAGGTGAAACTGCTTCCTGTCATACCCTCAATATCCTACACATGGCAATTCTGAAATATTTTATCCCGATAATAGCGGCAACGCTGCTCACGAGTTGCTACGAAGATTTCGTGCCTGAAATCGACGCGAAGCCTGTACTCTGTCTGAACTCCCTGATCACGGCCGGCCAACCGATCGAGGTCGAGGTGACACACACATGGATGTTTGACGATAAAGAGGCGCAACGCGACCATTCTGTAAAGGATGCCACTGTTACCATCTCCGCCAATGGCGAGATTGTCGGAGCCGACTACCTTCCGGCCGAGGGCGATGAGATAAGGATTGTTGCGGAAAGTGCGACATATGGCGTTGCCACGGCTGAGGTTGTCGTTCCCTACGCCTCCCCTATCGGCGAAGTCAAAGTGACGCCGGTCGTGACTGACATTTGGGTAGGCGATGCCGATGAGTTCCACTATAATATGCTTGCGGATATAAGATTCAATCTCAACATTGAGATGGAAGTGAAAGATCCTGCGGGCGCCGACAATTATTATCGTTTCGATTCAATATGGTTTAGTCGGTCAGCCGGTGACGACGCCGATCCGTTACTGTCGAGAGGGAGTCTTGAGTATGACGCCGAACCGATTTTCAAGGAGCATATCGGAGTTTTCGAAACTGTGATGGGAAACGACGAGGATCTCTGCTTTGAATTCTTCACCGACCGTCAGTTTTCGGGGAGAAGCTACACTCTTCATCTGATTTTCAGTGACAATGCGTTCCGCGTTGCATCTGAAGAATATGATGATTCTCTGCTTGATTGCGGCGTCGTTCTGTATCTTTCGACTGTATCGCAAAGCTATTACAATTGGGCCGTATACAAGTGGACCGCTGCAGAAGGCATTATCGGTGATTTGTCCGACATCGGAATGGCCGAATCCAAGTGGGGTTACAGCAACGTCTCCACCGGCGCCGGGGTTGTCGCCGCCCAGTCGTCGGCATCATATACAGTCGACTTGAAGGAATTCCTGTCGCAAACTATCTTTCAAAATTGAACACTTACGTAGGACATTCGGTGCGATTTTTTGTTATTTGATTGTAAGGATGATCAGACTGTCATGTCAAGTCACACGGCCTGATTCGATCGCAAACATTCAGATTTTAACCATCGCAATATTCGAAAATTCCCAAATAATAAAAAATCATGCGACAGATAATACGACATTTTACTGACGACGACTTGTATAAGTACACAATGTGTTGCGCCGTGATTGAAAATTTCCCACGCACGCAGGTGCGATACAAGTTTAATGATCGCGACAACTCCGTCTATCCCGAAGGATTTGCCGACGAGCTTCGTCGTCAGATAAAAATGCTCGAAGATGTGATCATCACCGATGAGGAGATTGCATTCTTACGAAATAAATGCCGCTATATTCCCGCTTGGTTTTGCAGCTATCTCAAAGGTTTTCGGTATGACAGCAAATGGGTCAAGATAAACCAGGATCGTCAGGGCCACCTCGATATAGAGTTTGAAGGATGTTGGAGCGACACCATTCTTCTCGAAGTCAAAGTGCTCGCAATCATCTCCGAACTCTATTACATAATGACGGGCACGGCCGAAGGCCTTGATTACGAAGCATACTACGTCAAATCGCAGGAAAAAGCACGGCGATTGATTGAGGCCGGCTGCACATTCAGTGATTTCGGCACTCGCCGCCGCGCATCGTTTGAAGCGCAAGACACAGTGGTCCGCGCAATGAAAGAATGTCAGAA
>CAMWNT010000124.1 GCA_947175695.1 uncultured Porphyromonadaceae bacterium | reverse complement strand
TCTTGTTATATTATTTTAAGTTGGCGCCAACGCGGCATTGGGACTCCTGTCTTAACCGATTGGAGAGTAGTGAGATAGCGCTTCTCCTGTCCTACCGGCCGGGTGTGGGAGGATGAAGCTCATCGCGGTGGCCGATGGTGCGCGTATAGCTGAAAATACCTGCGCAAGCGGCGAGGATGACGCTGATCGTCAGACAGACATTCACCGCACGCAGAGTCGTCGCCACAAGAGCGAACACCGAACCGACCGCCGTCGCACCCAGAGTCTGGCCGACGAGACGCGCCGTGCTCTGCATTCCACCCGCGCCACCCGAGCGATTGACCGGCGTCGCCATCACCATCACGATATTGTTAGGTGTCTGAAACATCCCGAATCCGATGCCACAGATCGCCATCCGCCAAGCTATATTCCACTCGGAAGGGGAGGGGCCGATAGTCATCAACAAAATGACCCCTGCAATGAAAAAACCCATCCCGACAGCCGCCGTCGCACCCGCATTATGCTTCTCCACGAAACGCGCCGCCAGCGGCGAGACGATCATCGTCATCAGAGGCCATGGAGTCATCAGCAAGCCGGTCGTGATCTCCGAAAAATGATAAGAATCCAGATATAGAAAGGGGAGAGAAATCATCGTGACATTCTGCGCGATAAACGAGCATACGGATGTGGCGATGCTCATCGAATACATCGAATTGCGGAAGAGATCGACAGGCAGCAACGGCTGCTCATGGCCCCGCTGGCGACGGATATAGAAAAATCCGACCACCAATCCGGCGGCGAGCAACAGCGAGCTTATCGTCAGATCCCCCTTACGCGAGAAATTGCCCAACGCATAGAAAATCAATCCGAACACCACCATATTCTCAAGCGCACTGATCCAATCGAAACGCGGCTTCGAATCGGCCGGCGGATTCTTCGGCAGCAATCGCCAACCCATAAAGAACGCGGCGATGCCGAGCGGCACATTGATCAGAAAGAGCCAATGCCAGGACGCGATCGAGAGTATCGCGCCGGTAATTGTCGGTCCGGCAGCCGTGGCGATGGCGATACACATCGCGTTGAGAGCCATTCCTCGTCCGAGTATTTCGCGGGGATAGATCAGCCTGACGAGGGCTACGTTGACTCCCATCACGCAGGCCGCCCCGAGGCCCTGCAGGGCGCGGGCCGCGACCACCATTGCAAAATTCTGCGACGCCGCGCAGAGGGCCGAGGCCGACGTGAAGATGACGACGCCGGTCAGAAATGTCCGTTTATAGCTGTGGAGGTCGCCGATCGAACTCATCGGCAGTAGGAGCATCGTGATGACGAGCTGATAGATCGTGACGATCCATACGGCCGTGGAATTGCTGATGGCGAATTTGTCGGCGAGCACCGGCAGCGCCACATTGACCACCGTCACGTCGAGCACGGTCATCACCAGCACGATCTGCAGAGCGATCACCGCGATATACTTGCGATATGAAAAACCAATTGCAGCCACTATCAAATGTCGATTTTGTGTGATTATTATGGAATCAAATCGGTCGTGTCGATCGCGCGATTCCGCGATCCGACACGACCGTTGCAAAGTTATAACGCTTCAGCCGGGCTATTATTCCGGAGTGATTGATGAGCGATGGGTGATAAGTGATGAGTGGACCCCCCGGGGCATCAGTCGTTGCGGCGCACGATGGTGCTTCCGTTGGCCTGATGAGTGGCGAGGATAAGCATCTCGGCGATCTGCACGTGAGCCGGAGCCTGCGCGGCGTAGAGTGCTGCGTCGGCGATGTCGTCGCCTGTCAGCGGCGTGATCCCCTTATAGACGTTGTCGGCACGTTGGTCGTCGCCATGGAAGCGGACGTTGCTGAAGTTGGTCTCGACGAGTCCCGGCTTGAGGAGAGTGACGCGGAGCGGAGTGTGGGCCACATCGATTCGCAGGCCGTCGGTGATTGCCTTGACGGCCGCTTTGGTGGCGCAATACACATTGCCGTTGGCATAGGCGGCGTCGCCGGCTACGGATCCGATATTGATCACGTGGCCGCGGCCGCGGCTGATCATTCCCGGCACAATGGCGCGGGTCATGGTGAGGAGTCCCTTGATGTTGGTGTCGATCATCGTATCCCAGTCGGTGTGGTCGCCCTCATATTCGGGCTCCAGACCGAGGGCCAGGCCGGCGTTGTTGACGAGGATATCGATTGCCTGCCAATCGGCCGGGAGTGAAGCTACGCTTGCGCAAGCGATCTCGCGATCGCGCACATCAAACACGAGCGGAAGCAGATCGGCGCCAAACTCATCTTTCAGACTATTGAGCCGGCCGACATTGCGTCCTGTCGCGATAACTCTATATCCGGCTTTCAGAAATCGACGGGCGCAGGCCTCGCCGATACCGCTTGTGGCGCCGGTGACCATTACTATCTGTTTCATCCAAACAAATTTTTTTGCAAAGTTAGCGAAATTTTGGATAATGTAAAACCGAATCGTTGCCGAACAATCCGAACAGTCGGGGGCGAGGGGCCGTTATATATGGTAGAGAGCGGCGCCGTGGCGTCGGCTCCGTCAATTCGCATACTTGAAAAACACAGTAAAGAATCATCTATATGGACTGGTTCGTGACTACCCTGCGCGATAACCCCGCTATCGCGATCTTCCTGACCCTCGGCCTCGGATTCCTCATAGGCCGACTGAAATACAAAACCTTCTCGCTCGGCACCGTGACATCGGTGTTGCTTGTCGGCGTCGTCGTTGGCCAGCTCGACATCCCCGTCAGCGGTCCGCTGAAGTCGGTGGCGTTTCTGCTCTTCCTGTTTGCTATCGGCTATAGCGTAGGCCCCGAATTCTTCCGGGCTCTGCGCGGCTCGGGGCTGAAGCAGGTGGTGTTTGCCGTTGTGATGTGTGTCATCTGTCTGGCAGTGACATGGCTGACCGCGCTCTTCTTCCATTATAATGTCGGCGAGGCGCTGGGCCTCTTTGCCGGTGCGCAGACGATTTCGGCAGTGATCGGCGTCGGACAGGACGCCATTGGCAATATGGAGGCCTCGGCAGCCGACAAGACCGCCTGGCAAAACATCATACCGGTGTGCTACGCCGTGACCTACATATTCGGCACAATCGGATCGGCTTGGATTCTCGGTTCGCTCGGGCCGGCAATGTTGGGCGGCCTCAAGAAGGTGCGCAAAGACACTGCCGATCTCGAGGCCAAGATGAACAAAAGCAGCCAGACCTCCGACCCCGCCTTCATTTCGGCACTGCGGCCTGTGGTCTATCGCGCCTATCGGGCCGAAGGCGATTTCTTCGACACGCCGCGCAGTGTGGCCGACATTGAGTCACATCTAGAGTCACTCGGACGCCGCATATATGTAGAGCGGTTGCGCAAGGGGGGAGCACTTGTGGATCAGCCGACGGCGGATCTGACAGTGGCCAAGGGCGACGAAATTGTGCTCAGCGGACGTCGTGAATTCGTAGTGGAAGACGAATCGTGGATCGGCCCCGAAACGTCCGACGCCGAGTTGCTGTCGTTTCCGGTGGAGAAAGTGCCGGTGATGATCGCCCGCAAGGAGATCGACGGCATGACGATCGACGCGCTCCGTCGCGAACCCTTCATGCGGGGCGTGCTGATATCAAAACTGACCAACAACAGCGGCCTTGCGCTCCCGGTGCTTGCCGATACGAAGCTCCATCGCGGCGACATACTGACGATCCAGGGAGAATCCCGAGAGGTCGGCGCCGCCGCTCCGCGTCTCGGATATGAAGACAAACCCTCGACTGCCACCGACATGGTGTTTGTCGGACTCGGCATCTTCGTCGGAGCGCTCATCGGAGCGATAACAATCCATCTCGGCGGCATTCCGGTCAGTCTTTCGACCAGCGGCGGCGCTCTGATTGCCGGCCTCGTATTGGGCTGGTTGCGCTCACACCATCCGACTTTCGGCCGCATACCGGCCGGCTCGCTTTGGATACTCAACAACCTCGGCCTCAATCTGTTTATCGCAGTGATAGGCATCGCTTCCGGTCCGACATTCATCAGCGGCATCAAAGATGTCGGATGGATGCTCGTCGTGGCCGGCGTCATCGCCACTACTATCCCTCTGATAATAGGAATCTGGATGGGCAACAAACTCTTCCATTTCCCTGCGGCAATCAATCTGGGATGTGTCGCCGGATCGCGAGTGACGACCGCCTCGCTTGGCGCGATCCAAGAAAATATCGGATCCACGCTCCCGGCAATGGGATATACGATCACCTACGCCATTGGCAACACCCTCCTCATATTGATGGCCGTCATCATGGCGGCTGTCTTCTGACGCGGCTTGCCGCATCACCGTCGTAATTGATTAAACTCCTTATTCTTACGTAACATATCTTTTTGAAATCTATGAAAAACCAGGAAACAACCGGATCCTCTGCCTCCGACACAGGCAGCCTGCGCTATCAGCGCAATCTGGAAAAAATGAGCCCGTTTGAAATCAAGGACACTCTGATACAACTCGCGCGCAACGAATCGCGCAAATCTGCCGACACATTCCTCAATGCCGGCCGAGGCAATCCCGACTGGATCGCCACCGAGCCGCGCGACGCTTTCTTCCTGCTCGGAATGTGGGCCATGGAAGAGGCTCGCGATGAATGCTATGAGAAGCCCGGCGTGGCCGCCCTACCGTCGGCCGACGGCATCGGCGACCGATTCCGCACCTTCCTGGCCGACAACGCGTCGCGCCGCGGAGCGCATCTGCTCCGCCGCTCGCTCGAGTATGCCGAAAAGACTCTGGGCATAAGTGCCGACAGCCTGGCATATGAATGGGCTGACGGCATATTGGGCGACCATTATCCGACTCCCCCCCGTATTCTCGAAAACACTGAGAAGATCTGTCGGGCATATCTGGCCCGCACAATGGGCGACAATGCTCCCGGACTCGGTCGGGAATACGACCTGTTTGCCACCGAGGGGGGCACGGCCGCAATGGTCTATATCTTCGAATCACTCCAGGCCAACCACCTCCTTGCCAAAGGGGACGGCATCGCGCTGATGACCCCAATTTTCACCCCCTACATCGAGATCCCTCAGCTCGACCGCTACAGTTTTGACGTCACCAATATCTATGCTTCCGAGCTGACGGCCGACGGCCGCCACACATGGCAATACCCCCCCGAAGAGCTCGACAAGCTCCGCGATCCGAAGATCAAGATGGTCTTTCTGGTCAATCCCTCCAATCCGCCATCCTATGAGCTGTGTGCAGAGGATATCAAGCGCCTCGTCGATATTGTGCGCAACGACAATCCCGATCTGATGATCGTCACCGACGACGTCTACGGCACCTTTGCCAACCATTTTCGCTCGCTGATGTATGAGCTCCCGGAGAACACGCTCTGCGTATATTCCTACAGTAAATATTTCGGCGCTACCGGCTGGCGTCTTGCCGTCATCGCCGCCCAGGCCGAGGGGAATGTCTTCGACCGTCGTTTGGCCGCCCTTCCCGAAGCCGATAAAGCCGATCTGCGCCGGCGCTATTCTTCGCTGACGCTTGATCCGGATTCGTTGAAGTTTATCGACAGACTCGTCGCCGACAGTCGTGCCGTGGCGCTTAACCACACGGCCGGTCTTTCGACCCCGCAGCAGGTGCAGATGTCGCTTTTTTCAATGATGTGTCTGATCGACGAGCGTGATGCTTATCGCCAAAAGATGCGTACACTGATCGCCGACAGGCTGCAGGCCCTTTGGAAAGGCACAGGCTTCGAACTGAGCGAAGATCCGCTGAGAGTGGGCTATTACTCCGAGATCGACTTCATGGTGTGGGGCAAACGGATCTATGGTCAGCCCTTCTGCGACTGGCTTAAGGCCACCCACGAGCCGATCGACATTGTATTGCGACTGGCTACAGAGACCGGTGTCGTGCTTCTCAACGGCAGCGGCTTCGACGGACCGGTATGGTCGGTGCGTGCTTCGCTTGCCAACCTCGACGAGCCCGCCTATCTGAGAATCGGCGCAGCCATCCGCCGCATTCTCGACGGCTATTACGCCGAATATCAAGCCTCCGCATCAGCCGGCAAGGCAAAAAAATAAATGCAAA
>CAMWNT010000123.1 GCA_947175695.1 uncultured Porphyromonadaceae bacterium | reverse complement strand
ATTCTTTTCATAGCACTTGCAGCCATGATGTACGGTTCGTTACAAATCAAACGTTGATAATGGATAGACGTTGTAAACTAAGGTTTATGTCATGAAAAAATTTTTTATTATAAGGACCTGTTTATTAGCAGTAATTCCGATTTATATACTAATAAATATCGCAATTGATCATAGTCGCATTTTTTACAACGATGTGGCTAAGCATGGAGAAGATGTATCTATAGTTGTAAAATTCGGCGAATCATCATCAAATGCCCGTTTTATAGTATATGATAATCATAGCCGGGAGGTAATCGGTTTCTCTAAATGTGCACATGGTTCCGGAGGAGGCAGTACAGTAAATCATCCTGTGTTCTCAAATCGAGTTGGAAGTAAATGCTCGAGTCTGGGAGAATATAAACTGAGGTGCAGATCAAAAATGCATAATTACCAAAAAGATTGCATTCGGCTTGATGGTATGAGTTCAACTAACTCAAATGCCGCATGTCGTGGGATTACTATCCATACAACGCCGATGCATGGAGATCTTATTTCTACAGGATTCCCGATACCGGTATCTCCCAACATAAGTCAAGGATGTTTCGGCATATCCACAAAGACGTTCGATCAATTATGTGAACTCTTGCGTGAAGGGAAAACTATTTATCTTTATGCTGATAATGAACGATTAAGATGAGTAAGTGCTCAAATTTAAACGATAGTCTTACTCTGAAAAAGTTGACTCATAAAGAGTCAAGGTATGAAAAAACAAAATCCCCGGAGGCCGAGTGGCGATCCGGGGATTTTGATTTGATGGGAGAGTGGCCGATTTGACCGGGCGTAAGCTATTCGGTTGCAGGCGGCCTATATGGAGGTTGGGTTATGAGCGGGCGTCAGTGCGCTCGGTGCGGGCGGACTTATCGGCGGATTTGCGTTGCTTCATCTGCTTGGATCCGAAGCCTGCGGAGCGGTGAGCTTTAGCCATCGTGCGGCCCTTGCGGGGCGACTTGACGGCATGTTTGCGGTTGCCGTTGAGCGCTACATTGTTTTCGAGGAAGAGGGTATACTGCTCAGGAGTGAGGATCTGCTTCACCTGGCTAAGATAGTTGGCGCGCGATTCTTTGCGTTTCTCCTTCATTTCATTGCGACGCGCTTTCATCTCGTCGAGTTTGGCTTTCTGTTCATCGGTGAGCTGGCTTCTGTCGACGGCGTTTTCCTTATTGGCGCGTTCGACTTTGCGCTTTGCCCAGTCCTCACGCTTGCGTTCAGCGCGAGCTTTCTGCTCGGTGTCGCCGGCATCGGCGCGAAGGTCGGATTTCTTCTCCTTCTTCATTCCGGCGTGGAGGTCGGTCAGTTTCTGCTTCTGAGCGTCGGTCAGATCGAGTCCGTCGAAACGCTTCATTGCCATTGCTTCATTGCGCTTAGCCTTGTCGGCGTCGCTCATTTTGGAGCGCTGTTTGCGTTCGCCCTTGGCTTTGGTCGATTTTTCGGACTTTTCCGACTTCTCGGCGATGGTCTGCTCGGTTGAAGCGATGGTGTTGGATGCTGTGGGGTTAGCGGGGGTTGCCATAGCGGCGAAGGTGGAAGCTGCAAGAATTGCGAGACTAAAAATTACTTTCTTCATATCGTTTCTGTCTGGATTTAGAAGCCGGCGGCCGAGGAGAGGGGAGAGTCGCGTGATGCGAGTGGGAGAGAGCCTGCCGGCGGTGGTTAATATTTTGATTGTCAGTTGTTGACGTTGCCCGTTGTTTCGTTCGGGTTACGCTTCTTTGACTTGCGACTCGGCAATAAGTTTAACCTGGATAGCGGATTTAACGCCCTTTAACTCTTGTTTAGGGTTTAGGTTTTAGGTTTTAGGGTTTAGGGTTATCATGAATAATCCTGATTTATCGGGAGTGGAGGCAGTAAGGGTTTTAGGGGCTTTAGGCTTATCGTGATTAATCATGATTTATCGGGAGTGGAGGCGGGAGGGGCTTTAGAGGCGTTAGGCGTTCGGCTTTAGGAGTTAGATAGCAGTGCTCTCATTGCTCCGGGAGGCTCGCAGGGTTCGGAAAGATTTTCAATTTCGATAAAAAAAATTGCGATGGGAGGATTGCCTGTCGAAAATAATGTGTATATTTGCCGATGCGAGATCGGCAGTCGTCTCGACTGAAAGTCGGAATGGCGTGTCGACAACCGGGATTCGTATCTCTCCCGGCTCGTCGCTCCGACCTACAAACCGTCTGTAATCAAAATACCTTAAAATCACAAGAACATGAAAATCGGAATTCCAAAAGAGATCAAAAACAATGAGAACCGCGTCGGTGCGACTCCCGCGGGTGTGAAGGAACTCGTAGGCCACGGCCACGAAGTGTATGTGCAGCACACAGCCGGCGAAGGATCCGGTTTTGCGGATGAAGAATATATCGCGTCAGGAGCAACAATCCTTCCGACGATCGAGGATGTGTATAATGTGGCCGAGATGATCATCAAGGTCAAAGAGCCGATCGAGCCGGAATATGCCCTTGTCAGAAAGGGGCAGGTGCTCTTCACCTATTTCCATTTCGCATCCGATCTACCTCTGACCGAGGCAATGATCAAGTCGGGCGCGACGTGTATCGCCTATGAGACAGTGCGCGACCGTCAGGGCACTCTTCCTCTGCTGATTCCGATGTCGGAAGTGGCCGGCAGGATGTCGATCCAGGAGGGCGCGCGTTTCCTTGAGAAGCCGCAGGGTGGCCGCGGAGTGCTGCTCGGAGGAGTGCCGGGCGTTCGTCCGGCTAAGGTGCTTGTGCTTGGAGCCGGCGTCGTAGGTCGCAACGCCGCGCTGATGGCCGCCGGATTGGGAGCCGACGTGACGATCTGCGACATCTCACTTCCGACATTGCGCCACTGCGCCGAGACGATGCCCCGCAACGTCAAGACTCTCTACAGCTCGCGCCACAATATAGAGAGCGAACTGCCCGACACCGACCTCGTCATCGGATCCGTGCTCATCCCGGGCGCGAAAGCTCCGCATCTGATCACACGCGACATGGTCGGCCTGATGCGTCGCGGATCGGTGATGGTCGACGTAGCCATCGACCAGGGCGGTTGCTTCGAGACTTCGCATCCGACGACCCACTCCGAGCCTGTCTACGAAGTCGACGGCGTTGTGCAATATGCCGTGGCCAACATTCCCGGCGCTGTGCCCTACACATCGACGCTGGCGCTGACCAACGCCACACTTCCCTATGCGCTCCGCCTTGCCGACCTCGGCTGGAAAGAGGCATGCCGCCGCGATGCCGGACTTGCAGAAGGCGTCAATGTTGTCGACGGCGAAGTGACGTTCAAGGCTGTAGCCGAAGCGTTCGGATTGAACTATACACCTCTTAATCTTGACTGATCGAATCGACGACAAAACTGCGGGCCATAACCTCCGACCATCGCCGGGCGTTATGGCCCGCTTCGTGTCGCGACGGCTTTGTCAGCGGGAGCTTCCGATAAGAAGCGTCCGATAAATTTATCGGAAAATATTTGCAGTGATGTAAAAAAGTATTAAATTCGCGTCTAAGAGAGTGTTTGAATTTAACCCGATTAAATAGAAACGTTCTTGAGAAAGAATCTTTTCATTCACTCAAAGGTCTTTTTCGGTGCTTTTCGTCCGAATTCATCGGTCACAATCTCTGATTGCTCCCTCGAATCCGAACGAAAATCCCTCGAAAAATCCTCTTTGAGTGAATGAAAGTTAAATCCAAACACTCTCTAAGAAATCATTCTAACCTATACAAATAAATGAAAGAAACTGAAGAAAAAATTGTCACCCCCACGGGATTGCCCGAAAATGCATTCCGTGAATTGGGAGCCGACGAGGAGTACACTCCCGTCATGTCGCCGGCCCACGATCAGAAAGAGGTGACGTTCTACAGCGTCACGATGGGCGTCATCATGGCCATCGTCTTTTCGGCAGCCGCCGCCTATCTGGGTCTGAAGGTGGGTCAGGTGTTTGAAGCCGCCATTCCGATCGCGATCATCGCAGTCGGCCTCTCAGGAGCGCTCGGCAAGAAAAACGCCATCGGCCAGAATGTCATTATCCAGTCGATCGGCGCCTGCTCGGGAGTGATCGTCGCCGGTGCGATCTTCACGCTTCCGGCCCTGTTTATCCTTCAGGCCAAGTATCCCGACATTGTAGTCAATTTCTATCAGATATTCCTCAGCTCGCTGCTTGGCGGCATACTCGGAATACTCTTCTTCATCCCCTTCCGCCGCTACTTCGTCAAAGACATGCACGGCAAATACCCCTTCCCGGAGGCCACGGCCACGACTCAGGTGCTCGTGTCGTCGCAGTCGGCTGGTAAGTCTTCCGACGGCCAGGCTAAGACACTCGTCATCGCATCCCTGATCGGCGGTATCTACGACTATATCGTGGCCACATTCGGATGGTGGGCCGAGACTGTGGTCTCGACCGCAGCCGGCTGGGGCGCCACACTGTCTGAAAAGACGCGCCTTGTGCTCAGTTGCAACACCGGCGCCGCGCTTCTCGGCCTCGGCTATATCGTCGGCTTGAAATATGCGTTTGTGATTTTCGCGGGTTCGATCTTCGTATGGTGGATTGTCATCCCGTTGATGGGCACCTACGGCGCTCCCGAGATCGCCGCGCTCGCGCCTGATGCGATCTTCTCCGGCTATGCCCGCATGATCGGCATCGGCGGCATCGCCATGGCCGGAGTCATCGGTATCGTAAAATCGTGGGGCATCATAGTGCAGGCTGTCGGGCTCGCCGGCCGCGAGCTTAAAGGGAAATCATCCGGCTCCAAGGAAGTGCGCTGGCAGATGGATATCTCGATGAAGCATATCGTATTCTTCATCGCGCTGGCTCTGATCGCCGTGATGTTGTTCTTCTGGTTTGGCGTGATCCACACTCTCTGGCAGGCATTTGTAGCCTGGCTGGTGGTAGTGGTGATAGCCTTCCTCTTCACGACCGTCGCTGCCAATGCGATTGCCATCGTCGGCTCCAACCCCGTCAGTGGCATGACTCTTATGACCCTTATCATCGCATCGGCCATCTTCGTCGGCATCGGCTTGAAAGGCACATCCGGCATCGTGGCCTCGATGGTGATCGGCGGTGTTGTCTGCACTGCTCTTTCAATGGCCGGCGGCTTTGTGACCGACCTTAAGATCGGCTATTGGCTCGGCTCGACTCCGCGCAAGCAGGAGTCATGGAAATTCCTCGGCACACTCGTATCGGCTGCTACAGTCGGCGGCGTCATCATGGTGCTCAATGAAGTATATGGCTTCTCGGGTCCGAATGCGCTTGTTGCACCTCAGGCCAATGCGATGGCCAATGTGATCGAGCCGCTGATGATGGGTGGCGACACTCCCTGGATTCTCTACATGGTCGGCGCGATTCTCGCTCTGATTCTCAACTGGCTCGGCGTTCCCGCGCTTGCATTCTGTCTGGGTATGTTTATCCCGCTCTCGCTCAACACTCCGATGCTTGTAGGCGGTGCTGTGGCATATTTCGTAAGCAACAGCTCGAAAGATCAGGCTGTCAACGACCGTCGTCGCGACCGTGGCACATTGATATCGAGTGGTCTGATCGCCGGCGGTGCACTCTTCGGAGTGTTCGCGGCCATCACTCGCTTTGCCGGCTATGAATATGCCAACCCCCTTTCTGAAGGAATGACTCAGATCCTCGGCTGTGTGGCCTACGCACTGCTTATCGGCTATCTCATCTGGGATTCTAAAAGAGTCAAAAAATAAAACGCAGACTCATGCGTTTATTAATAAAAAAGATTATGGAATTTGTCGAGGCGCCGGCTCGTGAGAGTAGGCGCCTTTTTTATTGACCGGATGAAAAGACTCTTGATTTTGTCGAGGACGTGAATAAACGTTAAATTTAGAAATATTCTTAAACCTTTTTTAGGGTTGTCGGGTCATAACTCACGTGCTCCCGAAAATGGCGGACGCCGGGAATTGCAGAAGCGAATCCCGATGACCTCAAAGTCGGAGCATAAAGAATATTGTAGGTTCTCCACTATTCAACTGACTAAAAAAAACGTAACATCATCGTGCAGGCAAAATATCTTATTCCGGCAATCGCTCTCT
>CAMWNT010000122.1 GCA_947175695.1 uncultured Porphyromonadaceae bacterium | reverse complement strand
TCCGACTTATACCCCAAAATTCGATGTTTTCAAATTTTTGTCATGTACTTAAAATATCATTATAATGATAATTAAATCTAAATATACGCTATAACATTCAGTAGAATGATATTTACAAAATTACTCAAAAATCTCCGGTCTGCAAAATATTCTACCAAAAGAACAGTAAAATGAACTAAAAAAACTTTGTCACTACAGTAATAATTACGGCGGTGACAAAATCCAATAGTCCTTCATAAGGCTTTCTCTATACTCTTTGACTCTTCTGTTGATGGTACCCATCCCATATACCGCCTTGCCTGACCGACGGAGTGGTGTTAATTTTGCGGAGCAACCCAAACTGTCTCTATATCGGAAGTGGGGAAGCGGCAAAGAAACATGCCTTCATGCACTCCCCGGCCGAGAGTTGCCGGTTGTGCTCGGTAAACATAGCCGACTACTTCACGAATCTGTTCAGACATGCAAGGTCGGCTCTGTCTTCTGATGACCTTCGCGGGATGCTTCCCAACCATTACTCCGCAAAATGTTAAAATCACTTCGTCAGTAAGATTTTTTTAATGACATGAAATATTAAAGTGCCCGAAACTTCGGACACTTAAGAGAGTTATGCGCTTTATGGGACGTTTACAGTATTCCGGAGGATGATCTGATGTAATGTAATTTGGACAAACAAATGATTTTATCCCTTGATCGGGATAGATTTGTGAAAACGCAAACGTTTCCTCCTAATATTCTATAGAAGAGGAGTATACACAACAGTATATTCATCTTCTTTTGGACAAACAAATTTTAAGGTCTGACGGCGTAAAATCGAATAGAAACAACAATGGACAAACAAATCTTTCTTTGTTTGCCCATTGATTTATAGGTTATTACGTGTAGTATGACAGTTTAGTATTCCTCCTCGTTGAAGAAGAAGTCGTCTTTGGAGGGGTAGTCGGGCCAGATGTCTTCGATGGATTCGTAGGTTTCGCCTTCGTCTTCCATCTCCTGGAGGTTTTCGAGCACTTCGAGCGGTGCGCCGCTACGCTGAGCGTAGTCGATGAGTTCGTCTTTGGTTGCGGGCCAGGGTGCGTCTTCGAGTTTCGACGCGAGTTCAAGTGTCCAGTACATAGTGTCTATATTTTTTTGTTGTTTGATTTTTAAAAAGGTTGATTCCCGGTTGATGAGATCGAAGCTGACGCCGAAGCGCCATGCCGGGGCGGAGGAGGAGTATCGCGATGCCGACCGAGAGGGGAGTGATCGCGATGCAAAGTGCTACCCGCGAGTCCAGACGATTTCGGCGACTCCGGCGCGATGGTTGAAGTAGCGGGCCAGGATGAAGAGATAGTCGGAGAGACGGTTGAAATAACGGCGCACTTCCGGATCGACATCCTCCACGGCTGCGAGCGACACGATGCGGCGCTCGGCGCGTCGGCAGACTGTGCGCGCCACATGGGCGTGGGCCGCGGCCTGGCATCCACCCGGCAATACGAACGCGCGAATCTTCGGAGTCGCTTCGTCGAGCGCATCGATCCAGGATTCCACTTCATCGCAGCTCTCGGCCAGTCCGGCTACCGGAGGAAGCCCCGTGCCCCCCGGGCGCGACGCGAGATAGCCTCCGATGTCGAAAAGCCGATTCTGCACTTTCTGCAACTCCGCGCGGATCGCAGGCTCAAGGTCGGGCCATGCCGCGACCACTCCCAGAAATGAGGAGAACTCATCGACTGTGCCATAAGCTTCGAGGCGGATGCAATCTTTGCGCTCGCGCTCTCCACCGACAAGAGAAGTGGTGCCGTCATCGCCACCACCGGTGTACAAACAGCTTTTCATATTCAGAGATTTGGTTTTGATAAATAACGCGCATTCTCCCCGAAAGGGATGCGACTCTTCGATTTTTTAACGTTTATGAGGGTTATTTGTTGCGGCAATGCCATAATTTTTTCGTAAATTCGCGTATTCATGTCCTGCCGGGATATGGAAATCATGGAATGATTGATCGGACTCGCGATTCATTGATCCGATTATCAAGTGTTTATTCCCGATGCGGATCGCTACGATATGTCGGTCGGAAAGAGGATGGTGAATCCCTGAATATTGACGGTCGAAAAGTGGCTCTGCAGGAAAATCAAAAGTAATGAGCGATCAACCATATATAGTATCGGCGCGAAAATATCGCCCGGCGACGTTTCAGAGTGTAGTAGGGCAGAAGGCACTGACAGCAACGCTGAAAAACGCCGTCGAATCGCAACGTCTGGCCCAGGCCTATCTTTTCTGCGGCCCGCGTGGTGTCGGCAAGACTTCGTGTGCACGAATTTTCGCCAAGACGATCAATTGCCTCTCGCCGACTCCCGACGGCGAGGCCTGCGGAAAGTGTGAGGCCTGCCGGGCGATTGAAGACGGCTCATCGTTTAATATCGTCGAGCTCGACGCCGCCTCCAACAACTCAGTCGACGACATCCGCACTCTGACCGAACAGGTCAATATCCCCCCGACGATCGGGAAATACAGAGTCTTCATCATCGACGAGGTGCACATGCTCTCGTCGCAGGCATTCAACGCTTTTCTAAAGACCTTGGAAGAGCCGCCGGCCTATGTCGTCTTCATTCTCGCTACTACGGAGAAGCACAAGGTGATCCCGACGATCCTTTCGCGCTGCCAGATCTACGACTTCAAGCGGATCACGATCCAGGATATGGTGGAGCATCTGCAGTATGTCGCATCGCAGGAGGGGATCACGGCCGATGTCGCTTCGCTCAATGTCATTGCCAAAAAAGCCGACGGCGCGATGCGCGACGCCTTGTCGATATTCGACCAGGTGGCGGCGTCATCGTTTGGCAACATCACGTATGAATCTACGATCGCATCGCTCAATGTGCTCGACTACGACTATTACTTCCGTCTTGTCGAGGCATTCAAAGCCGGCGACATACCGGGAGCACTCCTTATATATAAGGATATCCGCGATCATGGCTTCGACTCATTGTTTTTTGTCAACGGACTTGCCAATCATGTGCGCGATCTGATGGTGGCGTTTTCGCCGCAGACGGCGTCGCTGCTTGAAGTGGCCGACGATGTGGCCGCGCAATATCGCACTCAATCGCTCTCGCTTCCCGCCGACTGGCATTACGCGGCGATGAAACTCCTCAACGACTGCGACTTCCAATATCGTACGGCATCCAACAAGCAACTGCTCGTAGAGCTGACGCTGATCCGTCTTTGCCAATTGCTCAATCCCCCGACGCCCCCTTTTGATCGTGTGGATAGCGACTCAATTCCACTTCGCGACCCCGCTATGCCACACTCAGCTGCCGGCGTGGCGATCATGACCGATCGCCCGGCCCCGGCCTATGTCGCGTCAACACCGGCGTCAACACCGGCCACGACTCCAGCGCCTGCTCCACGTCAAACGCAGCCTGCTCACGCCTCGCCGCCGGCAACGAATCACGTCGCACCCGGCGCCGCGGCTACATCCCCCGCCTCGCAAGTGCCGACATCCCCGACTTTGCCGAATCCCGGGGTTGCCGTTTCCGTCGGCTCCGCGCCATCGGTCGCGCCTGCTCAGGCCACTCCGCCTGCGGGACACACGGCTCTCCGACGCAGAACCGGACGCTCTGCCGCTCAGCCGGCCGCCGGCGCGGCGTTGCGAATAACCGACGGTGCGGCTGCCGGTGCCGACTCGGGTCAGTATCAGCGACTTCGCGAGCCCGTCACGCTCGAAGCCGTGCATCGCGCCTGGGAGGATTTTATCATCAAGAATCCCGACAAGCACATCCTTATCTCGGCCATGCGTAAAGGGCTGCCTACGCAAAAAGATGCCGAGACATTCCGTGTCGTGGTCGATCATCCGGCCCTTCGACAGGCCTTCGAACTCGAGATGCCCGAACTGATCGCCTACATCCGATCCGTCACCCGCAATGATTTCGTATCGCTTGAAGTGGATATTGACGACGCCGTGAATGTGGTCAAACAGCTTCCGCCGCAGCAATTGCTCAGCGATATCGTCAGCTCCAACCCTGTGCTTGGCTCATTTATCGCCGGGCTCGACGCCGAGCTCGTGTGAGGGACGACAACAATATTTAACTCTCAGCAGGATAATGATATTGTTGAAGTAAAAATAAAGTGTTAATTTTGCATTAAATAGTATAGCCGACTTGCTTATTGTAGATAGCCGGCCATATTTGACTGTCATAATTCCGAGAGTGGATTTGCCGATTTTATCGGATAAAAGCTGACTTGGCATAGCCATCCGGAGATATGGTCAAGCATGGCTCGGTGAAAATGACCGAGCACTTGCCGCAATCGGTCTCATTCAGCGGATACTGAGAGAATTAAATCATATATATAATGAAACGTTTTTTATCTTTGTTCGCAATCGCTTTGACGATTGGCGCCACACATGCTCGTGAGCTCCAAGTGTACGAGCCGGCCGAATATCTTTCAGGCTCGCTTCCCGTGTTGTATATCAATGTTTATGATGAGGAGGGTGAATTCGATGATGAGGTCATTGACATGAATCTGAATCACAAAAACTATTTTTCCGGTCAATATTGGCTTGATCTCAACGGATGTGAATGGATGGCTGAAGAGGGTGCCGAATCGCTCGGGTCGGCCGAAAATCCGTTGCCGCTTGAGATTAAAGCGCGAGGCAACTGGACACGCATCGGCTTTCACAAAAAGCCTTTCAAGCTTAAGCTCGGAAAAAAGCAGAGTCTTCTCGGACTGTCCAAAAGCAAACACTTCGCCATTCTCGCCCATGCCGACGACACTCGCGGCTATCTCCGCAATTTCACAGCTTTTGATCTGGGCAAAAGAATAGGGCTGCCATGGACACCTTCGCAACAGCCGGTGGAGGTCGTAATCAACGGTGATTATCGAGGGTTATACTTCCTGACGGAATCGATTCGCATCGACTCGGAGCGTATCAATATCGAAGAGCTCGATGATGATGTGTCGGATCCGCAACTCGTCAGCGGCGGCTACATTGTAGAACTTGATAACTATGACGAGCCGGATGATTCCCAGATTCGTTTTGAAGAGAAATTCCACCATCCGAGTGTGAGGGATATCGTCAGAGTGACGTTCGATACCCCCGAAGTCTACTCCGATCTTCAACGGCAGTTTATCACCCATCAGTTTACGACCATCAACGATCTGGCGTCAGAATCTTCCGATCAGCTCTGGAGCTATCTTGACCTTGACGACGCCGCCCGCTACTACTTAGTATGCGAGATGATGTCGCATACAGAAGCCTACCATGGCAGCACTTATCTCTTCCGCGACCGTGGCGAAGGACAAAAATGGCATTTTTCCCCCCTTTGGGATTTCGGAAACGCGTATAACGGCCCGACCAACGGATATATCTACGATAACTCCCTTTACGGAATGACCTGGATCGCATCGTTCGCGCACAATGCGAAATTCAACGACAAAGTCAAAGAGACATGGCGCTGGTTTATGAGCAATAAGTTTGAAGGCGTATATGACGACATGAAGTTGATGCACGAGCACATCGCCGATGCCACGCAAGCCGACTATAAGCGTTGGAAAGACGCGCCGGTGCCCGACGGCGGCCAGCAGGTGGTCGACAACCGCAATCTCAGCGAACGGTATGCCCAGACAACGGCTCATATGGCAGCCAAATATGAATGGCTCAAGGAGCAGTTCGGCGACTACACCGACGCTGTCTATGAAGAGCCGGAGCGCGATGAGACGGCCGCCGCAGCGCTTCCCGAGTTTCTCGGCACATCAGTGGTCGATGAGATTGCCGTCGAGCTCCCCGCCGACGCTGAATACTACAATCTGCAGGGCATTCGCGTCAGCAATCCGACTCCCGGCGAAATCTACATTGTGCGCACCCCCGATGGCGTAAAGAAGCAGATCTTCTGACGTCGGCGGGGCTGTTTCGATGAATTCCCGCTAATCATGGAGAATTCAAACGTTTACTAATGTCGAATTTCAAAATTCAATAAGATATGATTGATGAAATTCTGCGCCACAACCGCGAATTTGTGGCTTCGGAGGGCTACAAAGAGTATGCCACATCCAAATATCCCGATAAGAAAATCGCGATAGTGA
>CAMWNT010000121.1 GCA_947175695.1 uncultured Porphyromonadaceae bacterium | reverse complement strand
TAAATTGCGATTTATCTGATTGAGGATTGGTATTCTTATCATCAATACGGTAGCAGCTGTCTGAGGTCGGACTACTTTGCTTTCGCGAAGTATGGCACCGGAGCGATGACTCTGTTGGGATACAACAGGCGCGGATTTAGGGTTGTGGCTGCGGGATGTAGCGCCAGTATGGATGCTGTTTCTTGGAGTGTGACAGATTCGCGGGAGCCCTCTATACCAAGGGGCTTACGCAGGAGTAGGTGGGTGTGATGTTTTCAACCAACTGGATCGAACGACTCAACAGAGACCTCCGGAGGGATTACCCGAATGAGAACCGCCATGCCGAATGAAGAATCGGTGCTGACTCTGATGGACAGTGTGGCGATTGATCATAAGGCCTTCAACGGGGCATTGCCGAACATAACCGCCGACAAGCCGCTGTTCCCAAACTGACGGTAAAGGTTTTCTTAGCGGAATGGCAATCCCGGTGAAGTTGAGGCCGCCACATACGGAACGGCTACAATATTCAACCGTCTCCAGTCTTGGCGCAGCCATGTTGCCGGTGGGTTGCTCCTTAAGCGGTCCCGTTTTCTCGTCCGGCTACACTTTAAAATTACTATTTTTTCAACGTATAACCAAATAATGAAAAATAAACATTAATTTTGCATCGTCATCTGAGGTCTACAGGCTTGAATGAACTCGGCTCAGACACACTAAGTGAAACACTAACATACAGTACGCTATGAAACCGACTAAAAATAAAGTTTTCTGCATCGGGTGTAAGCATCATAAAATGCTTTTCGATTCTCAATCAAAGGCTGATAATTTCATCAAGTTCAACAGTGATGAAATTGCAGAGCAGACAGGGAAAGCTCCTTCACGCAGCTATTATTGTTCATTTTGTTGCGGATGGCACATTACAAGTATAGCAAATATAGTCGCAGCCGCGGCACGTGATGAACGAGACGCAAGAATTTGGGCGCAATTAAGAACGGCTGCTACTCTCAAGAAGCAAAAGAATCGAGCGCAGTCAGTTGGACAACCATCGGCTCCAAAAACTAAGAAATTCCCCAAGTCTGAACAAGGTTATAAACTTCGTGTAATTGCAGAGAATATTGATAGAGTAATCACTCGTATTGAGTCTGCACTTGTTACTGCGGATGTGCACAAGTTGCGAGTGCAATTTGAGATATTGGTTAATCTTGAAAAAGAGCTGCGTGCCAAGAGTGCCGAATTTGGAATAGATGTTATCGCTATTGATAAGAGATACGAGAATATTGCTAAAATCAAGGAATTGTTTTCCAAAGTCTTTGATTTCTTCGTTGATAACGATAAACGCCAATCGTATTTATCCTCGATTCCCGAAGATGAAAAATCCCAACGTGAAAATATTATCATCAACAATATAGAAATCGTCGATAGAATTAATGGCTGCTTCGAGCAGATCAAGCTTCTCTCAGAGTTGACCGATCAAAATGAAATTAGAGAGTTGTGTAATAATATTATAGTCAATCTTATTCCACAACTAAAAGGTGGTACCAACAAAATTAAACATTATTTTAAGTTGAAGGCAGAAGAGATACTTTCCGGTCTGTCATTTTCAAAACGCAGTTATGAAAAACACTATAACGGACTCATGCTTACTATTATCGGACATTTGGAAGACGCCTATAAAGCATACCACTTAAATGACTATGAAGAGTGCGAAGTGTCTATACGGAAGGCAGAAGTTCTTCTCCCTAATACATCAAATGAAGTTGAGACCTCTTTATATAGTCAAATTGTCAATCTAAGAAATTTAATTGGCTAATTGAGAAGTTGCGGCAGCATGGGATGGTGACGGATAGCGTAATGCGGTCAAAGAGTGACGGGGGTTGCCTGTCAGTCTTTGACCGCATTATGCGTCTCGTGGATCTCGTGGATCGCGGGGGATCCCTTGTGATCCGGGATGGCGCGGGAGGCGCGGGGGGATTATTCCATCAGTTTGCGGTAGCGGATGCGGTGGGGGGTGGCGTTGGCGCCGTCGCGCTTCTTGCGGAACTCTTCGTAGTCGGAGTAGGAGCCTTCGTAGTAGGTCACTTTCGAGTCGCCTTCGAAGGCGAGGATGTGAGTGGCGATGCGGTCGAGAAACCAGCGGTCGTGGCTGATGACGACGGCGCAGCCGGCGAAGTTCTCCAGGCCTTCTTCGAGTGCACGGAGGGTGTTGACGTCAATATCGTTGGTCGGCTCGTCGAGCAGGAGCACGTTGCCCTCTTCTTTGAGCGCCATCGCGAGATGCAGACGGTTGCGCTCACCGCCGGAGAGTACGCCGATCTTCTTCTCCTGGTCGGCACCGGTGAAGTTGAATTTCGAGAGGTAGGCACGAGCGTTCATGTCGCGGCCACCCATACGGAAGCTGTCGACACCCTGCGAGATCACTTCATAGACGCTCTTCTCGGGGGAGAGGTCTTTGTGGGTCTGGTCGACGTAGGCGATCTTGACGGTCTCGCCGACATCGAATGTGCCGCGATCCTGCTTTTCGAGTCCCATGATCATCTTGAAGAGAGTGGTCTTGCCGGCACCGTTGGCGCCGATCACTCCGACAATGCCGTTCGGCGGGAGCATGAAATTCAGGCCGTCGAAAAGCACCTTGTCGCCGAAAGCCTTGCCGAGGTCGATCGCTTCGATCACCTTATTGCCCAGACGCGGACCGTTGGGGATGAAGATTTCGAGTTTTTCCTCGCGGGCCTTCTGGTCTTCGTTGAGCAGTCGGTCGTAGCTTGAGAGTCGGGCCTTGCCCTTAGCCTGACGGGCTTTCGGAGCCATGCGCACCCATTCGAGCTCGCGTTCGAGGGTCTTGCGGCGCTTCGATGCCTGCTTTTCCTCCTGGGCCATGCGTTTTGTCTTTTGGTCGAGCCAAGAAGAGTAATTGCCTTTCCAGGGGATACCTTCGCCGCGGTCGAGTTCGAGAATCCATCCGGCCACATGGTCGAGGAAGTAGCGGTCGTGGGTGACGGCGATGACTGTGCCGGGATATTGCTGGAGATGCTGTTCGAGCCAGTCGATCGACTCGGCGTCGAGGTGGTTGGTGGGCTCGTCGAGCAGGAGGATGTCGGGTTGCTGAAGGAGGAGGCGGCAGAGGGCGACGCGACGGCGTTCGCCTCCGGAGAGGGTCGCGATTTTCTGATCGTCGGGCGGACAGCGGAGAGCGTCCATGGCGCGTTCGAGTTTATTGTCGATGTTCCAAGCGTCGGTGGCGTCGAGACGGTCTTGAAGCTGAGCCTGACGGTTCATGAGCTGATCCATCTTATCGGGATCTTCGAGCACTTCGGGATCGCAGAAGGCGTTGTTGACCTCTTCGTATTCTTTGAGGAGCTGCATGATGGGAGCGACACCTTCTTCGACGACTTCTTTGACGGTCTTGTCGGGGTCGAGTTTCGGATCCTGTTCGAGATATCCTACGGAATAGCCGGGGGAGAAGACGACTTCGCCTTGGTAGCTTTTGTCGAGTCCGGCGATGATTTTGAGCAGTGTTGATTTACCGCTGCCGTTCAGACCGATGATACCGATCTTGGCGCCGTAGAAAAATGAGAGGTAGATGTTTTTGAGAATCTGTCGTTGAGGTGGAATCACTTTGCTGACTCCGACCATTGAGAATATTATTTTTTTATCGTCGGCCATATTATATCAGGAGTTATATCAGGTTTAAAATTACCATTCGGCGTGGGGCTCCCGCAAAGGGGCGAAGGGGCGAAGGGCCATCCGGCGCGCAAGGGGGCTCCCGCAAAGGGGCAAAGGGGCAAAGGGCCATCCGGCGCGCAAGGGGGCTCCCGCAATGGGGCGAAGGGGCAAAGTTTTTTAGCTCTCCACCATCCGGCGCAACCCTTCGGGGGCGGTTAGCGGGTGCGGTAGGCGGCGCGCACTTTGCCTTTGGCGATGTTGTTGAGCTTGGTGCGGATCATCTGCTTGCGGATGGGAGAGATGTGGTCGGTGAAGACTTCGCCGAGCAGATGGTCGAATTCGTGCTGGATGATGCGCGAGGCGAATCCGCGGAATTCCTGTTCGTGAGGCTGGAAGTTTTCGTCGAGCCATTTGAGGTTGACGTGTTCGTGGCGCTTGACATTTTCGTTGATGCCGGGGAGGGAGAGGCATCCTTCGGCACGCGAAACGGGCGCTTCGTCTTCGATCACTTCAAGCTCGGGGTTGATGAGCACGAGTTTGAGATCTTTGCATTCAGGGAAAGAGTCGGCGACGGGATCGCCGTCGATGACGATGAGCGAGATCGACCGGCCGATCTGCGGTGCGGCGAGGCCGACGCCATCGGAGTTGTACATAGTCTCCCACATGTTCTCGATCAGCTGTTGCAGATCGGGATAGTCGGGGGTGATGTCTTCGGTCTCTTCGCGGAGCACGGGCTGACCGAGCAGGTATACGGGTAATATCATTGTAGCTTTATTGTAGGATTATGGGTTGTTGCTTTTATGGGTTGTTGCTTTTGTGGGTTGTATGGCGCGGGGTGGCATGACTCTCGCACGCCGAAGGGGGCCGACTGAAGATCGTCGGCCTGTCATAAAGGGCGCGAGTTGAGCCAATCGGTCAGTATGATGACCGCGGCTGTCTGATCGGCGAGATCCTTTTGTTGGCGCCGGCTTTTTTTGAGACCGGCGTCGATCATTGCGCGGTGGGCGATGACCGAAGTGAAGCGTTCATCGAAACGCTCGACGGGCATATCGGGCATTTCCTTTCGGAGCCGACGGATGAAAGGCTCGATATATCTTGAGCTTTCAGAGTCGGCGCCCTGCATTGTGCGGGGGAGCCCGACGACGATCAGATCGACATTTTCGCGGGCGCAATAGTCGATTAGAAACTGCATCAGATCGCATGTGCGGACGGTCGGAAGTCCGTTGGCGGCGATGCGCAGGGGATCGGTCGCGGCGATGCCGCAACGTTTTCGTCCATAGTCGATAGCCAATACTCTTGCCATATTCCTACAAAGTTACAAAAAAGTTCGCGTGTCGGCAAATATGGGGCCCGATCTGCGGGCCCGCAGATTATAAAAAGGGTGACTCCGAGCCCTCCGAGCCCTCTGAACACTCCGAGCACTCCGAGCACTCCGAGATATCTGAGCCCTCCGAGAATTCCGCGCGCGCTGAATAAATTTTAAGGGGAGCTATAATAAAACGGCACAAATATTGTTTATAATATACATACCTACAAATAGGAGTCGGGCGAGTGTCGGCAATGACAAATCTGACAATATCGGCCATCAACGCCCCCCTAATTATAGGACTGCTCAACTAATCATTAACTTAAAAACCAAATTTACAGATAAATCTTATGGCAAAACAATGGATCTGCACCATCTGCGGCTATGTAGCCGAGGGTGAAGTTGCTCCCGAAAAGTGCCCTCAGTGTGGCGCTCCCCAGTCGAAATTCAAAGAACTCGACCAGTCGGAACTCCTTCAGTTTGTGACTGAACACGAAATCGGCGTTGCTAAGGACGTCGATGAGGAGATGAAGAAAGACCTCAACAACCACTTCATGGGCGAATGCACCGAAGTAGGTATGTATCTCGCAATGTCTCGTCAGGCTGATCGCGAGGGTTATCCCG
Source organism: uncultured Porphyromonadaceae bacterium (assembly GCA_947175695.1). Taxonomy (GTDB): domain Bacteria; phylum Bacteroidota; class Bacteroidia; order Bacteroidales; family Muribaculaceae; genus Lepagella. Next base: position 532 of record CAMWNT010000121.1, on the reverse strand, counting down.
AGATCGCCGAAGCTTTCAAGCGCTATGCTTGGGAGGAGGCTGAACACGCCGCTAAGTTTGCCGAGCTCCTCGGCGACATGGTGTGGGACACCAAGACCAACCTCGAGAAGCGTATGCATGCCGAAGCCGGTGCGAATGCCGACAAGATGCGTATCGCCAAGAATGCTAAGGCTCAGAATCTTGACGCTATCCACGACACTGTGCATGAAATGGCTAAGGACGAAGCTCGCCACGGCCGTGGCTTCTATGGCCTCTTCCAGCGCTATTTCGGTAAGTAATCGAAGATTAGCATAATCGCTTGATAAAGGCGCAATTCCGGCTGACGGAATTGCGCTTTTTTTATTCGCGCTTATCGCGCGTCCCGGGGCTGACTTCCGGGAAAGATCCGCTCTCGCGGAAGGCTCTCGCGGAGGGGCCATGCGGCGCGGAAGGGACCATGCGGCGCGGAGTGCCGGACAAGTCCGGCTGCGCTGACAAACCTCACCGGCTTCGCAGACAAGCCTCACCGGCGGCCTCAGGGGGGGAAGGGGAG
>CAMWNT010000120.1 GCA_947175695.1 uncultured Porphyromonadaceae bacterium | reverse complement strand
GCATTTCTCCGATCTGGCCAATCAGCTCCGGCTCTTCATCGACGATGACCGCGATCTCGGAATGCGTCCCGAAGCCTACATCCGAAAACTGGGAGGCGAACGACAGTTTTTGCAGGCTCACAGCGAGACTTTCATCCGCAGCATTGCCGCTTTCGATAAAAGCGATTGCATCGAAGATTGGAACGAGCTTATGAAGCTCTTCCTCGTGCGTCGCACACGCACATTTATCAAAGAAAACTACGCAAAGACCGATCCGACCAACGGTCGCCGATATCTTGAATTTCCCGACAAATCGCGCTCTTATTTTCCCGACCGCCTGCCGAAAGCTCTGAAATTCAAAGCCGAACCCGGAGATCAATACTCTCGACTATATTCCGAGCGGATGATCGAAATGATGGAGTCGCTGAGTCTTCCGCGCTACGGACTGACGGCTTTCCTCAATGAAGATAAAGCCCGCGAAGCAAGCGTCACGGAAAAGGCGATCATCGAAAATCTTTCGCGTGCCGGCACCCAACAGATGGGATTCTGCAAATCGACGTTTTTCAAGCGTATCGACAGCTGCGGATTCTCATTCCTGCTGACTCTTTCACGCCATATTCTCCGCAATATGGTGTTCATCTACGCGCTCGACAATAAGCTGCGTCTACCCATCAGCGATGAGAATCAACTCCCCGACGATTTTATCGACGACGATGATATCAACGGCATTACACTCGGCGACGACGTCGACAATGACGCTACGAACCCGGATGACGGACTCCCGAAAATATCGACCGACCTTGACGAATACATGCGCCGCGCCGAAGAATATTACAACTTCATCGTCACCAAAAGCAACGTCGGCTTTATCGACTCGAAATATTTCAAGCGCACCCTCAAACAGAAGTTGAAAAAAGATTGCGAAACACTGATTGAGATGATCCGGCTATGCGGAGACTGGGTGCCGGCCACCGACCAAAAGCTGAATCTCCTCCACGACATGCTGACCGATCTCCACAAAGAGGAAAAGGTCGTAATCTTCACTCAATATTCCGACACAGCCAAATATATCTACCGCCAACTGCGTCGTCGCGGACTCGATGCGCTGTCGGTCGTGACCGGCGGTTGCGCCAATCCTACAGCCGAAGTGGAGAAGTTCTCGCCCATAAGCAACGATCGCCCCGACATTACGCCCGATCGGCAATATCGCGTCATCATCGCCACCGACGTGCTCTCCGAAGGTCAAAACCTGCAAGACAGCCATATCATCGTCAACTTCGACCTCCCCTGGGCCATCATTCGATTGATCCAGCGCGCCGGTCGCGTCGACCGTATAGGACAGAAAGCCGAAAGCATATACTGCTACTCATTCTTCCCCGCCGATGGCGTGGAGAAAATCATATCACTCCGCAGCCGGCTCAACGACCGCATCAATGCCAACGCCAATATCATCGGTTCGGATGAGATTTTCTTCGAAGGGAATGAGAAGAATCTCCGAGATATGTTTAACGAAAAAGCCGGTGCTCTCGACGATGACGACGACGGCGATGTCGATCTTTCATCGCAAGCATTCCAGATATGGAAAAACGCCACCGATGCAAATCCGCGACTCAAAGAAATCATCCCGCAACTTCAAAATATGGTTTATTCCACCAAAGCGGTAGGCGATGCCGCAAGCGCGGGAGTAATCACTTACGCCCGCACCCACAATGATTTCGATGTGCTGACTTGGCTTGCGCCCGACGGATCCGTCATGAGCCATTCGCAGAAGAAAATACTTCAGGCGATGCAATGCTCAATCTCCGACCCTTGCGTCGAGCCGATTGCCAACCATCATGAGCTTGTCTGCCAAGCCGTCGAACAAGTAGAGCGTGAGACAGCCGACCCGACCACCGCCGGAATTCTCGGCAACCGCTTCTCGACACGCTATCGACTTGTAGATTTGCTCGACCACTACTATCGGCAAGACACCAATATCTTCTTTAACGCCGACGACAAAGAAGACCTCAAACTCGCTATCGACGATATCTACAATTATCCGCTGCTTGATTCGGCCAAACTGACAATAGGCCAGATGCTACGCCGGAATCAGAACAACGACGAGATTGTGCAATACGTGCTCGACCTCCGCAAAAGCGGTGCGCTGTGTCGACTCCCGGCTGAGGAAAACACTCGTCGGGAGCCTGCTATAATCTGCTCGCTCGGAATGAAAAATCTCAACAACTAACCTCCGTCCATGATCAAAAAGTCGAACTTCCTGAATCTTATCCGCCAAGGTGATTTCAAAGAACTATTCATCAGCGAACTTGGGTGGAATCGTTATCGAGGCCACTCGCAGTTGCCTACGATCGTCGTCGACGACCGGGAATATGACATCACGGCCATCGTCGAGCGAAGCGGATTCCAAATTCTCTATTGCACGACGGATGAAATCCCGACCCAATCCGTAGCGAAGAAGATCGACACACGGCTGCGTCGGCAGGCTCTCGACTATATCTGCATCTATAGGCTCCGCGACTCGACCCACGACCTGTGGGTAGTGCCGGTGCGCACCAACGAAAAGCGCGACCTCGTGCTGGTAGAATACGACAATGCCAACGCGGAGGTCGTGTTTCAAAAGATCGACGGCATCTCTTTCGAATTCGACGAGCAGACCAATATCGTCGATCTCCGCACCAAGGTGCAGACCGCCTTTGCCGTCAACTCCGAGAAAATTACGAAAGATTTCTACGCCGGATTCAAAAAGCAACATAAAGCGTTTGCCGATTTCATCACAGGCATCGACGACCATGTCGACACCAAAAACAACCGCAACAAGCAATGGTATGCCTCGGTGATGCTCAATCGAATGATGTTTTGCTATTTCATCCAGAAGAAGGGATTTCTCGATCTTGACGTCGATTATCTGCGCAACAAACTGAATTATGTGCGGGCAAGCGAAGGGGAAGACAAATTCTACAATTTCTATCGCGACTTTCTTCGACGCCTCTTCCACGACGGGCTCAATACGCCGAAACATTCCCATGAGTTTGAGCTGACGTTTGGCAAAATTCCATACCTCAACGGCGGAATGTTTGAAGAGCATCAGCTGGAAGCACAATATGGAGATATCGATATTCCGGATGAAGCTTTTATCGCTCTCTTCGACTTCTTCGATAAATGGAACTGGCATCTCGATACGCGACTGACAGCTTCCGGAAAGGATATCAATCCCGATGTGCTCGGCTATATCTTCGAGCAGTATATCAACGACCGCGCACAGATGGGGGCTTACTACACAAAAGAGGATATCACTGAATATATAGGGCGCAATTGCATATTGCCTTACCTTTTCGATCAGGTGCGCACCGCGACTCTCGACTCCTCCAAGGAATTCGAAAGCGACGGCTATGTGTGGCATTCGCTCCGCAAGAGTGGCGACCGCTATATATTTGACGCCGTCAAGAAAGGCTATAAGAATTTCAACGATATACCGGAATCAATCGCACGCGGAATTATCACCGACGAGATGCGCATCGAATATTCGGAGACTCCCATAGGAGAACTCCCGGCTGACCATGTGCCGTTGACGGCGCTGCGCTCCGAATGGAATACTCGCACTCCCGAGCCATGGGGGTTGCCCAACGAGATATGGCGTGAATCTATCGAGCGCATTCAGCGGTGTGACAGCATCCTTCGCAAAATCGAGCAGGGTGAAATCACATCAATCAATGATTTCATCACTTATAATCTCGATATCCGCACATTCGCTTCGGATCTCATTGCGAATGGCGACAGCCGTTTTGTCGGTTGGTTTTATCATGCGTTGCAGAAGGTGACGATTCTTGATCCGACTTGCGGATCAGGCGCATTTCTTTTCGCCGCGATGAATATCCTCGAACCGCTCTATGAGATCTGCATCGACCGAATGCAGGAATTCAACCGCGAAAACCCCGCGAAATTCAAAGAAGAGCTTGCCGAAATCACCGACAAATACCGCTCCAACATCCAATACTTTATCTTCAAGTCGATAATTCTCCGCAATCTCTATGGAGTCGACATAATGGTCGAAGCCACAGAGATTGCCAAACTGCGGCTGTTCTTGAAAATGGTGGCCGTGGTCGATGTGGAGCGACGCGCCGAGAACCTCGGTCTCGATCCACTGCCCGATATCGATTTCAATATCCGCTGCGGCAATACTCTCGTTGGCTACGCCAACAAAGCGCAACTCGACAACGACCTTAACCATGCCAAAGATATCATGGAAGAGCTTGCCAACCAGGAATTCAAAGAGCAAATCGACGAAGAGATGCGCAAGGTAGCGGCAGCCTACCGCATATTTGTCTATCAGCAACTACGTCAGGAAGAAGACATGATGGCTTTCAAACAAGCCAAGCATGATCTTCGCGAACTGTTGCGATCGCTCAACGACAAACTGAATCACCGACTTTATTCCGCGACCTCTCCGAATATCAGCTACGATGAATGGCTCAACTCCCACCAGCCATTCAACTGGCTCGCCGAGTTCTACCAAATCATCGAAGGCAACGGCGGCTTCGATGTCATCATCGGCAATCCCCCGTATGTTGGATATACAAGGAAAAACAAAGAGACTGGTAAAGCTGTAATTGAGACATATCGCATAGCGGGCTATTATAAGACTTTGCCTGCTTCAAACCTATATGCCTTTACTATTGAGCGCACCAAAGATATTTTAAACTTAAACGGGAGAGAAGGTATGATTATTCCTATCTCAGCATTTGCTAATGATAGTATGAGTACTCTCCAAATGTTTGTTAAGAATGTGTTTGGGAATAAGTGGATTTCTACATTCCATCAGCGGCCGGCACAATTATTTGATGGCGTACTACAGCGCCTTTGCATATTATTAACAGATTGCACAAACTCTGATTCAGTATTTACTTCAGGAATCTATCGTTGGTATTCACATACAAGGTCTCAATTATTCCAAAATATCTCATATTCCCATGGAGACCAGACACAACAGCAACACATAGTAAAAGTTGGTTCTACAGTAGAGTTATCTATATTTGATAAATACACCAAACATAGAGTTACTTCAGAATATATTGCACCTAATCGCAATAATAATAATATTTTCTATCGTACCGCTGGCGGCGGATATTGGGTTACATTCCTGAATGACGAATTTGATTGTGATGCCGTAAGCAACAAACGAACTTCAATCCAAGAGGCATACAATGCCAAGGTATTAACGGCAGCATATAATAGCAATCTATTTTGGTGGTATTATGCCATCAATTATGATCTCTTTAATTTTAAGGACTATATGATTTTTGGATTGCAATTTGACTATCCTATAAATCTTGAAGAAGAAATAGTATCATTGAGCAATAAACTCGAAACAAATTTGAGAAATAATGCTCTATTCTATGATATTAACAGTAAAACGAGAGGTCTAAACAGAACTGTTACCTATCAAAAATCAATGTCAAAGTCCATTATTGACGAGATTGATGCTGTATTAGCTCATCATTACGGCTTTACTGACGAAGAACTTGATTTCATAATCAATTACGATATCAAGTATCGTATGGGCGACGAACTTAACAAGGAGGAGTAATGAAATCTCTTGGCAACACATCGCTTCTCGATCAGAGGAAGATCGGCTATTTTGCCTCAGGTACAATTGCCGCTCTTTCCGTACTACCTACGCTTGATTGGGCGACGGAAGTTGCAAAACGAGATGATGTCGCCGTTGTCAGCGGCTTTCATTCCAAGATGGAACGCGAAGTGCTCGATTTTCTCCTACGAGGCAAGTGCGGCATAATCTGCATACTCGCCAGGTCGATCTATCGGAAGATTCCCTCTGAGTTCCGCGAGACTTACAATGCCGGGCGAGTCCTCTTCATCGCTCCATCCACGACTAACGCCACAAGAGCATCACGCTACCTCTGCCAAAAACGTAACGAATACGCTGCCGCAATCTCCGATGATCTCGTCTTTTCCTCCCTCACCCCCGACAGCTCGCTCTATCCATTGTCGCAACAATCCCGCCACGTCACTCTCCTCTAAGCCAACAGTATTTGGCTTGAATAAACAGAAAAGGCTGCCGCCCGTGGTGGGGCAGAAGCCTTTTCCGTGTGTTTTTTTCAGAATGGAGTGTCAGCGGATGATCGCGCGACCGGCCCATACGCAGAGG
>CAMWNT010000119.1 GCA_947175695.1 uncultured Porphyromonadaceae bacterium | reverse complement strand
AAAAAGTCGGCGAACGGCTCAATGCCTTGCTGATACATCAATAAGGAAGGCTTCCGGTAATCCTGAACCGGATTCCACGGAAGCCTTCGGATTTGAGTGAGAAGTCGGATTTGAACCGACGAATTGAAAATCGGCGAAGTCCGCTGAAATCAACTCAATCTGAGCCAATACCGGTTTTGCAGACCGGCCCCTTGAACCGCTCGGGCATTCTCACATTTTGGTTGCGGGGGATGGACTCGAACCACCGACTCCGAGCTTATGAGGCTCGTTAGCTACCACTGCTACACCCCACATGTGTCTGGTACTTCCGGCAAGACCCGACTCGACGCAGTGCCGAGCGCAGAGCCAAGCTTGCTTGAGCTATGCCGAGGCATAAGGAGATGGGCGAAGCCAACCTACGATGTCCGAAGACGGAAGATTTTTTCGCCCTGCGGCTCAAGGAGCTCCAGTCTCCTGCAATAGCCGCTATGCGACACCCCGGTTTATATTGGCACAGGCAGAAGGACTCGAACCCACGACATTCGGTTTTGGAGACCGATGCTCTACCAACTGAGCTATACCTGCATATTATCATAGACACTCGTGGACTCGAACCACATTCTCATGATTTTCAGTCCTGCGCATACACCATGTCTGCCAAGTGTTCATTGAAGCGGAAGCAGAAAGATTGGCTCTGATTGAGTCTATTTTCAGCGGTCTTCGCCGATTTGCAATTCGACTTTCGGAGTCTTTTTGAGGCTCGGCCCCTTAGCAGAGGGCTGGTTTCGACCGCTCACCCATGCTTCCTTTTGTTTGACACTGCAAAGTTAGATAGTCCGGATGCAGCCTATCTGCGTACCATAAATTTTTTTGGAAAAATTCATTTTCAAGGCATCTGTCTCCGCGATGACGCATTGACATCCGACTGAGAATGCTGTAATTTTGCAGAAAATATCACAGCGATGACAGGTGTAGCCGCCGATGAGAAAAACATCGCGGATGTGCTCTTTATTCCCGGTCAGTGGCATTTCATAGATGGCTTGCAATTCCTACTCGGTGAGATAAATCTCGACAACCTTGTCGCGGTCTTCAATCTTCTTCTTGACAATGGGCGCGGCTGCTCTCTGATTATCAGGTACGCCGTCAACGAAGGCGACATTGATAAGAGCTTTCTGATTTGTCAGATGCTTGTTGACCACCTTTGCCATGCAGTCATGCCTTTGCAAATAGTTGATGTAGCGCGACACAAACGCACAGTCTATGTCCGCCCACCCGAACTTGTGCAATGGATCGAAGCCTTCATAGACGCCGATTTAACTTCCCCTCGATCTGTATTGAGTTTGCTCTTGCATACGTTAGGCAGTGTTTCAGATTGCGAGTTGTGCCGATGCGCTCGTTCATCTTGAAGTTGGTGGTCTGAGTCTGTATCTTGCCGTCATAGTCAACACGGCTGAAAACGATATGACAATGCGGATGCTTCCCGAATAGCCGTTCTCAACAATGCGGACGGCCAATTCAAAGATTGTGCAGAATAAATTTGTTAGCACAATCAGACGGCGTTACTATGCTGAGTATGTGATGATTGAGTACCGCAACTCCCAAACTTTGCGAGCTCTCGATCCATACGAAAATTAAAATTAACAATATTTAACATATATTTTCGTCTCCATTATGGGCTTATATTGAATTAAATTGCGTAAATTCGCATGATTGGATTCTTTTTCAACGAGTCTTTTCGAAGTTGATATGCCGGACATCACCCCAGCGTTGACAATCCGGAATACAACAATTTTTCCTCATCATTAACCCGACATTTACCCAATTCAACTATCGGTCAATCCGATTTCACCCCACTCCCTCACCTTATCTCTCAGATAAATACTCTCTTGTCGCTATATCCGACAGATGTCATATCCTTTCTCTCCGTATATAACTCACAGTATCCACTATTTATCACCTCCGACATGAATCGTACTCTACTTCAGTCCGGGACTCGGAAAATCCATCTATCCGGAGTGCTTCCCGCATTATTGGTCGCGCTATTCTTCGCGACACTCTCTCTCGCCACGGCGCAGACCACCACGCCCAAAATGGCACTCACATTGGGGGTCAATTGCGATCCCAGGTTCGATGTTCCCAAAAGCTCACTTTGTTATTACACTCACGCAAGCAATCTGACAACAGACTATAATTACGGTGAGGCATATCAAGACATCAAGGTTGCCTTTCACGAATGCTATTTCTACGGGTCGTTGCCAGCCCTCGATACCTCAATACTACGACGTATCCAGCCCGACGCCATAGATAAAAACGTCAGAATCTATAATTCCGACAGCGAATGGATGCAATGGAAGCTCGCATGGGAACCGAATCATTACCTTTTGATGGCGCCTTATGTGAATCGTAGTGGTGAACTTGATTACAAAGCCGGCAGGTTCTCCATCGAATTCGCAGATTCACCCTATGCGGATCTTGATAACAAATGGAGCATTTCTCGCATTGAGATGGATGCTATTTCTCTTAGAGCCTATGAAAAGGCGCGAAATCCAACGGCTTATAATAATCAAAATAGAGACGATACATATAGCAGATACCCTTGTGAGATCGCGGTCAATGGCAAAACAGTGGCACTGGAAAAAGAATCCCTTGAACGTCAACATCTCGCATGGGATTTCGAAGGCGACGATCGGTTGATGTCGGAAGTTGTTTTTTATGCGCCGTCATTTTCAGGAGTCGGCATCATCAACATCACATTATATTTCGATCTTGAAGAATCATTCGTCAGCGAAGACGCACCCGGAGCCGATCGCCTCAGATATAATTCCGATGGCTCATACTCTCTGCCCGCTGTCGGCATCGGCGATCTCTTCCGCAAAGATGGCTATCGCCTGACGATCCTCGACAGCGAAGGGAATGTCTGCCACACCCAGAATGTCGGCGCCGACAACGGCGCGTTCTCGTTTACGTTCCCCGCCGCCGATGCCGGCGCGATGTCACACGACTGCGACCTATATTACGCCAATCTCAATGCTTCGATGAACTATACTACTCCTCAGCCGCGAATCGAAGACAGTCTCCCCTTTGAGATCGTGCCGGTCATCGGACAAATGGACTTCAACTGGTCGAGAATCCAAATCCATGGCGGATGCTATGAATGCACCGTGCCGAAGTATCGTGAGCGTGAGTTGGAAGATGGACGCGTAGTAATCAACACGCTGGCCAACACCGCAGTCGAAGGTCATCTTCCCGGCACCAAGATCTATTGGAAACTACTTTCTGACGAAGAAGCCGATGAAGTGCAGCGCGCCAATCCCGCCAAGTCGCCGACTCGCCGCCGCATCGGCGCGGAGATCCCCTCCGGCTATCGACTGATGACCGGATCCGGGATCGACCTCTCGCCGCTGGAAACAGCCGGCCCCGGCGGTGTACACCTCGGCATGGTGCTGACCCGCAACGGAGTCGTTTCCGATCCCTATCTGGTCAATTGCTATATTGGCGAACCCATCACAACCACCGTCGCCACACTTCCGGCCGACGTCGTAGTCACCGACTACTTCACCATCGACGGACTGCCCGCAGATCCCGACCGCTGCGCGCCCGGCACACTTCTGATCCGCGTCCGTCGCTCCGCCGACGGGCCGGCCACTGTCGACCGCATCATCACGCGCCGCTGAAGCGTCGCCCCATCTCGATATTCATAAAATCAAGCCGCAAGGATTCTCTAATGTGGAGAAGACTTGCGGCTTGTTTTTCGTCTCTATGAGAGACGATTTGAATTTGACACGATTAAAAGAACGTTTCCACGAAACGCCAATCAAATCAATCCGTCGTCGGGATCATCCGGATCGAATTCAGAGTCGTAAGGATCATCTTCAGAAGGAATCGACGGCTCATCGTGCTCATCCTCTGAATCTTCCAAGGTTGAGTCGCCGTAGGAAGAAAGTGGTTCGGCTACCTCGACCGGTTTTATGACATAACGGCCATTCTCTACCGAATATACGTGCTCTATCGAGCGATAGTAGACGTATTCCTCTTCCGTGACTCCATACTCTTCGAGAAGTCGGGCTCGCAGTTCGGCAAGAACTGCGAGCCGCGCGGCGCGTTCCTCCAGACTCTCCGACATCTCACCCTCCTGTCGACTCGGCAGCTCCGCCTGCCTCCGCAGATACTCATCCGCCATGCGGCCGACCTCAACAAAACGGTCGGCCGACAACAATGAGCTGCAGTCGAAATCAAATCCGTCGCCGACAAACCCCAACAGATGCATCAACACAGTCGCCGGCTTCAAATGGCGCATCGTCGCGATCTCGCCGACCGACATGCCATGCTCATACATCGTACGGCTCAGCAGATCGCTCTGCCCGCGGGGAACGCGACGCACCCCCTTGACATGCTTGCACACTTCGGCCAACACCGGCGAATAATACTCCGCGAGACGTGCCATGCCCATCCCTTCGATCCGGGCCAGGGCCGTCACATCCATCGGCTTCTGCTCCACGATTTGTGTGATCGTCACATCTGAAAGCACCATATAATCGGCCATCCCTTTCTTCTGCGCGGCCAGAGTAGCGCGCAATTCCTTCAGCGCGCGAAGCAATGCCTCGTCGGGCGAGAGTTGATCCGCCTGCGTCTTCTTGCGCTTCGACATCCGGCGCTGATCCGAAACATAATACGTCGGGATCTCATAGCGTGCCAACACACCTTTCTCTTCACCCCGCAACACCTTCAATCCCAGCGGCGTCGCCCGCAGATGGAAATTCTCTTCATACGCCACTTCAATCATGCCGAGCTGTATCATCTGCAGAATATAGGCATGCCACTCCGCCGAATTGAGATCAGCGCCGACACCGAACGTCGGCAGTCGGTCATAGCCATTCGACACGATATACTGATTGCGGCTGCCGCGCAGAATTTCGATTATATGCCCTGCCGACTCGGCCTGATGTGTGCGGATTATGGCGCTAAGCGCCTTCTGCACAAGCACCGAGCCATCAAACCTCTCGCGCGGCGACCGGCAATTGTCGCAATTGCCGCAATCACACGTCATCTCCTCGCTGAAATAACTCAACAGAATACGGCGACGACACACATCCGCCTCGGCATAGCGCTGCATGAAAGTCAGTTTGCTGCGGTTGATTTCCTGCTGTCCGGATTCAGCCACAAAATTCATGCGCGTCATTATGTCGGAATAAGAATAGAAGAGGATCGTCTCGGCCGGCATGCCGTCGCGTCCGGCACGTCCGATCTCCTGATAATAGCTTTCGATATTGCCGGGAATATTGTTGTGCACAACCCAGCGGATATTACTCTTGTCGATCCCCATCCCGAAGGCCACTGTCGCGCAGATGGCCTGATAACGCCCCTCTACAAACTCTCTCTGAACCCGCTCACGCTCCGCCACTTCCATGCCGGCATGATAACACCCTACTCTGAATCCGGCCTCAGAAAGTTTGCGGGCCATGGTCTCCGTCTTTTTACGGCTCAGGCAATACACAATGCCGCAATCCATCCCGTAACGCCCGATGAGACCCGAGATCACAGCCACACGTTGCTCCAACGTACTCCCCTGAATTACGCGCAGCGAGAGATTGGGCCGGTCAAACGATCCGATGTGCATATACGGATCTCGCAACGAGAGAGAGCGAGCGATGTCATCGCGCGTCAGCCGATCGGCCGTAGCCGTCAGTGCCATCACCGGAATGTCGGGCCACGACTCCTTGATCTTCACCAATGAAGTGTATACCGGTCGGAAATCATGGCCCCACTGCGAAATGCAATGCGCCTCGTCGACGGCCACAAACGACACCTTCACAAGGCGCCGGATCGTCTCGATATCCGCCAACAGTCGCTCCGGCGACATATAAAGGAGCTTCAGCTTCCCTTCGGATGCAAGCGTATATATCCGGCGGTTGTCAGACTCAAGGTTAAACGAATTTATGGCGGCCGCCGCCACGCCGTTGGCCTGCAGAGCGACCACTTGATCCTTCATCAACGCGATAAGCGGCGAAACGACAATGCAGCACCCCTCCTTCAACAGCGCCGCCATCTGGAAGCAGATCGACTTGCCGCCCCCCGTAGGCATCAACACCACCGAGTCGCGCCCTTCGAGCACAGAACGCACCACCTCCCACTGCCCCGGCCGAAAGGCCGTATAACCGTAGACACGTTCAAGCACAGCCAGCGCCTTGAGTCGCATATCGTCAACGTGTCGATTCTCCGTGGCGCAGGCCACAGTCGTTTTCATATCGGTGGAAGCATTGCCGTTCATAAGCAAAAAA